>DAISZP010000015.1:0-5535 GCA_036824745.1 Luteolibacter sp. | reverse complement strand
TTTTATCAGGATCCCTTCCCGCTCGGCCCCGACACCACCGAATACGAGTGCGTCAGCAAGGAACACGTTTCCGTCACCGAGTTTGAGGGGAAACCCGTGCTCAAGGTGGCTCCTGAAGGTCTCACACTGCTCGCCGCGGAGGCGATCAAGGCGATCAATTTCATGCTGCGCCCCGCGCACCTCGCGCAGGTGGCCGCCATCCTCGACGACCCGGAGGCTTCGGAAAACGACCGCATGGTCGCGCTGATGATGCTCAAGAACGCCGAGATCGCCTCCCACGGCATCCTTCCCTTCTGCCAAGACACCGGCACCGCCACCATCGTCGGCAAGAAGGGCCAGCAGGTCTGGACCGGTGTGGACGACGCCGAGTTCCTCTCCAAAGGCATCTACGATACCTACACGAAGGAAAACCTCCGCTACTCGCAGACCGCGCCGCTCACGATGTACGACGAGGTCAACACGAAAACCAACCTGCCCGCGCAGATCGACCTCTACGCCACGGAAGGCGAGGCCTACAAATTCCTCTTCGTCACCAAGGGCGGCGGCTCGGCGAACAAGACTTATCTCTATCAGGAAACGAAGGCCCTGCTCAATCCCAAGCGTCTCATCGAGTTCTGCACCGAGAAGATGAAGTCGCTCGGCACCGCCGCCTGCCCGCCCTATCACCTCGCGTTTGTCATCGGCGGCACCTCCGCGGAAAACAACCTCAAGACGGTGAAACTCGCCTCCACCAAGTATTACGACGAGCTTCCCACCTCCGGAAACGAACACGGCCGGGCCTTCCGCGACCTGGTGCTTGAGAAGGAACTGTTAGGCATCGCCCGCGAGTCCGGCATCGGCGCTCAGTTCGGCGGCAAGTACTTCGCGCTGGACGTGCGCGTCATCCGCCTGCCGCGCCACGGCGCGTCCTGCCCGGTCGGCATCGGCGTCTCCTGCTCCGCGGACCGCCAGGCGAAGGCCAAGATCACCAAGGACGGCATCTTCCTCGAAAAACTCGAAAAGAACCCCGGCCGTTTCATCCCGGAGAAATACCGCGACTGGAACTTCAAGGGCGTGCCGGTGAACCTCGACCTCGGCATGGAGGAAACCCTCAAAACCCTCACCAAGTATCCCGTCACCACCGCACTCTCTCTATCAGGAACGATCATCGTCGCGCGGGACATCGCCCACGCCAAGCTCAAGGAGATCCTCGAGAAGGAAGGCGCGCTGCCGGACTACTTCAAGAAATACCCGGTGTATTACGCCGGCCCCGCCAAGACCCCCGCGGGCATGGCTTCCGGATCCTTCGGTCCCACCACCGCCGGGCGGATGGACAGTTATGTCGATCTCTTCCAGGCCAACGGCGGCTCGATGGTCATGCTCGCCAAGGGCAACCGCTCGCAGGCCGTCACCGATGCCTGCAAGAAACACGGCGGATTCTATCTGGGCTCCGCCGGCGGTCCCGCCGCGCTGCTCGCCAAGGAGCACATCAAGTCGCAGGAAGTCGTCGCCTTCCCCGAACTCGGCATGGAAGCCGTCTGGAAGATCACCGTGGAAAACTTCCCCGCCTTCATCCTCGTGGATGACAAGGGCAACGACTTCTTCACCCAGCTCAACCACTGTCCGGTTTGCAAGTGACCGCGCGCTGAGAGGGAGCTTGGATTTTCCCGCGGGCATGATAGGAAACTGTCATGTCTGCGGAAAGCAACCGAGATGGGACTGATGGGACGAAGGGGACCGATGGGTCTTATTCGTCCCAACCGTCCCATCAAACGGTCATCCACCGGCCCCGCAACCCCGGCCGGTTTACCCGCCGGGGATTCGTTTTTTGAATGGAAAACGGCTCGCTCAATCCCCAGCATGCCTTTATCTTGAACCCCGATGGCGGCCAAAACGGAGATTCACAGGAAAATTGCGGAACGCATGAGTGCCGCGAGATCTCAGGCATGTTACCCCGTGATGTCGCGTGCCGAATTTCTCGCGCAAACCCCGGAGGAACTGAGGGTGCCGAAATCCCGCGTCCGGAAACCACCAAAGTCCAGCGACAGGTGATCGCCGCCGCCGGCTTCCTGCCGCTTATCACGTTTCCATCCAGGTTCGACGCCAAGGGAACCGAGCATGTGGTCCGGTTCCGCGGGTTGAGCGTCGAGAAACACCAGCACTCGGATGGCTGGGTCCCCGTGCTCGACGAGGCAGGAATGCTTGGAATTGAAAGAGCCCTGCCTTCGGAATACCTGCGCCGCCTCGAACTCCAGAACGAACTCTTTGGTGACCGAATCCGTGTTATGGGGCTCACCCGTGCGAACCGCTTCGCCATCAGTCAGCCCTCCTTGCGCGGCGGAGAACCCGGGGAAAACGAAATCCGGGATCTTCTTGTGGAGGGAGGCTGGCAGAGGGTGCCCATCCAAGTCCAGAATCTCCCACACCAACTCATGGGCTCCGCATGGTGGCATGATGCGGAGGAGCTCGTGTTGGTGGATGCCCGCAAGCCGAATTTCAAGCTGACCGATTTTGGAGTGCTGCCGATCGATCTCATTCTGGCGGATCTCACTCCGGATATGCGAGCGCGGTTCTCGCATCCCGCTTCATGACATCCCGGCTGGAACCTGCGCGCTGTCACCATCCTTGGCATGTCACCCCAGCCGCCCCATCAACTCTCCACCCCGAAATGCCGGAGCAGCCGTTCATTCAACCACGCGGGCTGCTCCAATAGATTCCCGTGGGCCATCCCCGGATGCAGGATGAATACCGCGCCTGGAATCGCCGCGGCCAGCGCCCTGCCATAGACCGGGCGGGCGATCACGTCGTGCTCCGCGCTCACCACGAGCGTCGGTATGCCGGCAAGCTCGCCCAGCCGTGGATGGATATCATGCCGGGCGCAGGCTTGCAGTTGTTTCATCAGGATCGGCGGGCTGTCCGCCAGATCGCGGCCGATGAGTCCGGCGGTTTCCGCAGCGAGTTGCGGCGGATCCGCCGCGCGGAGACGCTCCGTGGAATACAGGATCCTGAGAAACGCGTTCCGCCGCATCCCGCGGCTGCCGAGCCGGGTGCGGATGCCAATCCACAGCACCGCCGGAGTCAGCCGCGCCGCCTCATTTCCCCGCGAAAACGAACACACGCACGCCAGGCTGCGCACCCGGCCGGGGGCGTCGAGCGCCAGCTGTTGGCCGATCAGCCCGCCCATCGAGTGGCCCACCACATGGGCGGATTCCCAGCCCACCTCGTCCATCAGGGCCCGCGCGTCCTCCGCCATCGCCTCGATGGAAACGGGGCCGCCGCAGGGCAGGCTGCGGCCGATGCCGCGATTGTCGAAGATCAGCGTTTGGCAAGTCCCGCTGAGCCCCTCCACCTGCCGCCGCCATGCCTCACCCGTCACTCCCACCCCCTGCACCAGCAGGACCCGCGGGCCGGACCTTCCGGCGAGTTCATAGTGCAGCGTGGCATCCGGGCGGACGAGTGTCGGCATGGAGGGAGAGGATCATGCCCCGGCATGTCGGGCAACGATCTTGGAGGCGTTTCTTCGCAGCATCCTGCCGCCCCACAGGTTCCTCCCATGAACCGCCTGTAGCATCGGCCCATGGCCGTCGGGCCAAAGAGCTGCCAAAAACCATCATCCGCCATTCATCTCCGTCCGCTGAAGATTGAACTCCCCACCACGAAGTACGAGGCCCGGAAGATAGGCGGAATGTTTGGACAAAGAACCGCCCCGTCTTTCCCAGGCGGCATGCTTCTTCTACAACTCCGCATCTCCCGCGCTTATCTCAGAACCAATCCACCATCATCGCCCCACATTCCCCAACCGCCAGGCACCCGCTCTCAACTCAGGCACGACCCGCCCGCGGCCGGCATTCCACCGTCACGCGGGCGGGTAACTTCCTCCCATCCCTCTCACAGCACGCGCTGCGCCACCGGATCGCTCCAGTCCGAGACATCCCCGTTGCTGCCGATCACTCGCACGCGGAACACGTACATCCGCCCGGCGGTGAGCCCGTCCACCGGGATCTTGCGGGAGCTGGAGCGCAGCACCGGCGGGCCGTAGGGGCCCAGCGCGCCGCTCTCATCCACTTCCGCGGCCATCACCTCGTAGGTCCTGGCATTGCGCTCCGCCTTCGCCGTCACCAGCGCCTGGCCGCTGTGCCCGGTGGCGATGCGCTCCACCATCGCCTTCGGCAGCGCGGACGGCGTGCGGTTGCGGCTCACCGCCTTGAAGCCGCTGGAGAGCAGCACCGCGAGGTCGTTCTGGCAGGCCACCTGCACGTAGTAGCCCAGATCCCGGAGCTGGTCCGTCAGATCGGCCCGGCACTGGTTCTTCGTCGCGGTGGCCAGCGTGCCGCCCGTGGCCTGGGCGATCTTGGCGTTGGTAAACGCGGTGATGGACGTCTGAAGGTCCGCCGCCGTCACCGGCGCTCCGGCGTACACGCTCTGCGCGTACAGGTCCGTGTGCACCGTCTTGGCGAAGTCTCCGAAGGAGTTCGAGTTTCTGGCGAAGAAGACGACGACGTTGCAATGGCTGTCTTTCCAAAGGTTTTGGACGACGTGTTTTTCGCCGCTGGCTTCGAGGGTCTTGATTTGGATCCGATAGTAATGCGGACCGTCTGAAATGAGGATGTCTGTCTTGTGCCCGTGGTCGAGCATCGGCAGAAAGACTTGCCACCCGTCCTGCATCAACCAGCTCACCACCATGCTTTCGTAGGCGGTGTTTTTCATCACCTTGTGGGTGCCGGGCTTGGTCTGTGTGGCTCGTCTTGGCATGGCAGCCATTCTAGCAGGAATGCGCGGCGGAGCCGCCACGGGATCGCGTAGGCGGGATGCGGCCGGATATGGGAGGGAAGTGCCGGGTGGGAAGAGATGTCGGAACAGGTTGTTCCGACGACGGGCTGGGAAGGGGCGTCCCGGCCACGGGGGAGGTGGGAAGTGCCGGGTGATCAGTGATCAGTGATCAGTGAAGATGAGAGAGAAGAGGATGGATGATTTCCGGTTGTTAATTTCGGATTTTGGATTGGGAAGGGATTGTCGAACAGGTTGTTCCGACGACGGGCTGGGACGGATCGTCCCAGCCACGGATCGCGTCTGGCGGCCGGCTCAAATTTCCCCGACGGCTTCTTCCAACGACTCCACCACGCGGTCCGCGCCGTGGGCTTCGAGAGCAGCGGCGCTGAAGTGGCCGGTGGCGACGGCGAGGCAGCGGGCTCCGATGGCTTTGGCGCAGGCGATGTCTTTTGGCGTGTCTCCGATGATCCAGGTTTCTTCGGATGAAAACCGGCGGCCTGCGTGGGTGGCGGCGCGTTCCAGCGCGATGGGCCCGAGCTGGTTGCGGTCGTGGTGGTCGCAGCCATAGGCGCCGAAGGCGAAGTAGGAGGCGAGGCCGTAGTGGCGGACCTTGGAGGCGGCGCCGCCGGAGGTGTTTCCGGTGAGCAGGCCGAGGGTGGCGTTTCCTTGTGGGCAAAGGTGTTCCAACAAACTCACGGCGCCCTCGATGACGCGCCCGGGGAATCCGCCGTGGGCGAGGTTCCAATCGAGGCGCTCCTGATAGAAGGCGAGGTAGCGCGCGATGTT
>DAISZP010000511.1:0-3835 GCA_036824745.1 Luteolibacter sp. | reverse complement strand
CAGCACCTTGCAGGCGAGGCCGACGGCGATGCCTTCCACGCCTTGGGCTAACAGCAGCGGGAACTTCACCGGCAGCGTGTCCGGCTCCTTGCGGCGGCCGTCGTAGCTGGGCAGCCACTTGGTCGTCTTGGGATTGAAGACGACGTCCACCGCGAACTTCGTGAGCCGCGCCTCGATGTAACGAGGGGCAGCCGCACCGTCGCCGGTTAGAGTGTTTCCCCAGTTTCCCTGGGTGTCGATGAGCAGGTCTTTCTGGCCGAGTTGCACGATGGCCGCGCTGATCGACATGTCGCCGTGCGGGTGGTAATTCATCGTGTTTCCGACGATCCCGGCCACCTTGTTGTAGCGGCCGTCATCGAGCTCGTCCATCGCGTGGAGAATCCGGCGCTGCACGGGCTTGAGGCCGTCATTCAGGTGCGGCACGGCCCGTTCGAGGATCACGTAGGAGGCGTAATCGAGGAAATAGTCCGAATACATCGCTCCGAGCGAGGCATGTTGGTCGGGGTCGTGGGTCATCGTGGCGGGATGCTTAGAGCGCGGGCGGCGGCGGCGCAAGCCCGGGGTGAAGGTCGTTTGAACAAGTCCCGCGGGTATCGCATACGATGCGATATGGCGGCGAATCGGATCGTCAGATCCAGCTGGAAAGAATGCTGATTATTGGCCCAAAAGGACATTCTGAAACCAAATCCCTCTGCATTTTCCGAAACCGTGAAATTTCCGTTTTCCATTCGTCATTCCATGAGAGAAATCGAGAAACCGGGTCGTTTTCGCCAAGTCAAACGAACCCAGATCATGAAAATCCTTACACTCGTTCCAGCCATCACACTCGTCGCGTCCGTAACCTTGAGCGCCGAGACTCCAGCCGAAAAAGCCGCCCGGATGCAGTGGTTCAACGACGCCCGGTTCGGCATGTTCATCCACTGGGGCGTGTATTCCGGAGCCGCCGGGAATTTCAAAGGCAAGCCCATCCCCGGTGCCGGCGAGTGGCTGCAGGACGGAGGGAAAATCCCCGCAGCGGAATACCGCGAGGAGTTGCTGCCGAAGTTCGATCCCGTGAAATACGATCCCGAGGCTTGGGTGATCGCCGCCAAGAACGCGGGTATGAAGTACATCGTCATCACCTCGAAACACCACGACGGCTTCTGCCTCTGGGACTCGAAACTCACCGATTGGGACGTCGGCTCATCCCCCCACAAGAAGGACCTGCTCAAGCCGCTGGCGGACGCCTGCAAAAAACACGGCATCAAGTTCTGCCTCTATCACTCGATCATGGACTGGTCCCACCCGGACTACGGCAGCAAGGCATCATGGCGCGGCAACGCGTCGAATCCGCAGCCGGACATGGACAAGTTCACGGAGTATCTGAAAGGCCAGCTCAAGGAGATCGTCACGGACTATCAGCCCGGCATCCTTTGGTTCGACGGCGAGTGGGAAGGCGCGTGGACCCACGAACGCGGCGTGGATCTCTACGATTACCTGCGCAAGCTCGATCCCAAGCTCATCATCAACAACCGCGTGGACAAGGGCCGCGCCGGCATGCAGGGCCGCGCCGGCATGCAGGGCCACACCACCGATCCCAAGTTCAAGGGCGACTACGGCACTCCCGAGCAGGAAATCCCCGCCAACGGGTTCGGCGAGGGCGTTTCCTGGGAATCCTGCATGACCATGAACGGCACGTGGGGATTCAAAACCGCGGACACGAACTGGAAATCCACAGAAACGCTTGTTAGAAACCTGATCGACATCGCCAGCAAGGGCGGCAACTACCTGCTCAACGTGGGCCCCACCGGCGAAGGCGAGATTCCCTCCGCTTCTCTGGAACGCCTCGCCGCCATGGGTGAATGGATGAAGGTCAACGGCGAATCGATCCACGGCACGACCGCATCGCTGTTTCCCAAGGTTTCCTGGAACGGACGCTCCACCACAAAGCATCTTCCGGATGGCACGGTGAAGGTTTACCTGCATGTCTTCAAACAACCGGAAGGTGGCAAACTGCTCATCCGCGGTCTTGAGGATCGCCCGCTAACAGCCATCACGCTCGCCGGCTCCAAGGCGCTGAAGGTCTCCGGTGAAAAAGGCGCGTGGACCGTCGATCTCCCCGCCTCACAGGATCCGGTCGCCACGGTGATCGCGCTCACCTTCAAAAAAGCCCCCACCATCGCCGCTCCCGTCAACGAACCGGACGCGAAGGGAAATCTAACACTCCGCTCCGACGACGCGGATCTCAAGGGCCGCACGATCCGCCAGGACGGCGATCACATTGGCTGGTGGACGGATGAGAAGGACTTCGTGACATGGAACACGAAACTGCCCCCCGGAAAATACAAGGTCACCATCGAAGGTTCCTGCAAATCCGGCACTTCCGAGCTGAAACTGGACGCGGGAACCGGATCGATTACCATCCAGTTCCCATCGACGGATTCCTGGGAAACCTACCGCAGCGTGGATGCGGGCGTCATCACCCTGAGCGGAGGAAACCCATCGTCGATCGCGCTTCGCGGAGTTTCCAAACAATGCGAAGGCTTCATCAACCTGAAGTCGATCACGCTGAGCAAGCAGCCTTGAGACTCAAGGCAGTGACCCATTCCGACGGGTCGATGCCATTCATTCACTCGGGCTTGTCGAGATACTCGGGGCCCTTGTCCTGCGAGGTCACTTCGGGGCTGTCCGCAAAAGGATCGTAGGCATCGATCCCGTGGTCTTTCAGCCATGCGATCTGCGGTTTCAGGCGGGCTTCGAAGTCCGCATAGTCCTTGCGGGTTTCGGCGGTCCAGCAGGATTCCGCCAGCGCGACCAGACGCGGCCATGTCATGAAATCGCGGCGTTTCTGAGAAGGCATCGTTTCCGTCCACAGGCAGGCTTGGATGCCGAGCACCTTCTTCTCATCCTCGGCGGTTAGATCCAGCGACTTCGGAAACTGATAGACGTCCGGCAGCGGATTGAATCCACCCCAGCGGCGGCCGTCCTTGTGTTTGTCGCTTTGCACGAAGTCGAAGTAACACGGCCGGCGCGGAGCGAGCACGACGGGATAGCCGGCCTTGAGCGCGTCGCGGAGCACGCCGGGTTTGTCATGACGCCACCACCAGACGATCGTTTGATCCTGCGGCAGGCCGCGCGATGCAATCTCATCCCATCCGCCGGTCTTGAATCCGAGCTTGTGGATGGATGCAGCCATGCGGCGCGTGAACCACGTTTCCACCTCCGCCAGTTCCTTGAAATCCTCCTGCTTCATCAGCTCCCGCACTTCCGGCAGGGATTTCCATTTCCCCCAGCCGAAGTGGACCTCGTCGCCGCCGAAGTGGATCACTCCGGCCTCGGGAAACAACGCGGCGATTTCCGTTAGAATGTCGTCAAGAAACGCGAGCGTCTCCTTCTTCGCCGGATTGAAGGTGAAACGCGGCCATTTTTTCGGGTTTCCCTTCTGCACGAATCCCCCGCCGTCGTGCTCGGGATAAGCGGTCACCGCGGCGTCGGCGTGGCCCGGCATGTCGATCTCCGGAATGATCGTGATCGCGCGGGCTTTGGCATAAGCGACGATCTCACGGATCTGCTCCTGGGTGTAGAATTGGATTGGCGCGTCCGGGCTCTGATCCGTCTCGCAGCCCTTTCCCCCGATACGGGTGAGCTCCGGGTATTTTTTGATCTCGATGCGCCAGCCGGGCGAATCCGTTAGGTGCCAGTGGAAGCGGTTCAGCTTGAAGCGCGCCATGGCGTCCAGCTGACGCTTCACGCCCTCCACGCCGGTGAAATGGCGGGATTCATCGAGCATGTAACCGCGCCACGCGAAACGCGGGGCATCGATGATGTCGCGGCAGGCGATTTTCACAGGCAGTCC
>DAISZP010000510.1:0-3852 GCA_036824745.1 Luteolibacter sp. | reverse complement strand
CGGAATCCCGGTCCTGTCAAACGAAGGACCGATGATGATCCGCATTCACGTTAGACCCGCATTTCCGCATTTACGCGAAAATCCCGCCTGCCAGACTCCGCGCCGTGCACCCACCCGGCAAACGCCAGACCGGCATCCTGATTCCCGCCTTCTCCGCCAGACGCGAGGACGATCTCGGCATTGGCGATACCCTCGCCCTACGCCAGTGGATCGATTGGGCCGCGGAAACCGGAGTCTCCTTCCTCCAACTGCTGCCCATCAATGAGAACGGCGCGGAAGAAAGCCCTTACAGCGCGATCTCATCGGCGGCCCTGGACCCTATCTATCTCACGCTCGATCCCTCGGAGACTCCATGGCTCGCGCAGCGTGACATCGATAGCGCCCGCAAGCGGCTCGGCGATTCCCTTCACGCCAACTGGGTGGACTATCCGGCGGTGCGCGCGGTGAAGCGAAATTTGTTAGAACTCGCGTGGTCCAACTTCCAGGACGCGGCCGACAGACTCAAGAAGGAGCTCGATCAATTCAAATCCCGCGAGGCGGAATGGCTGCACGATTACTGCCTGTTCCGCTTCCTGATGGAGCAACACGGTGAATCCCTCACCTGGGACAAGTGGCCCGCTTCCTGCCAGACTCCGGAAAAGGCCCGCGCGCATGTCGAAAAACTCCGCCTCCACGACAAGGAGGCCATCGATTACCGCCTCGGCTACTTCGCCTTCGTGCAATGGCTGTGTTTCCGCCAATGGCGCGACCTGCGCGCTTATGCGGACACCCGCAACGTGAAACTCATGGGCGATGTCCCCATCGGCGTGAGCTGGCATTCGTGCGACGTGTTTTTCCAGCGTGATGAATTCCATCTCGATTGGTGCGGCGGCTCCCCGCCCGAAGGCATGAGCCAGAGCGATCCCTTCTTCCAACAATGGGGCCAAAACTGGGGCATCCCGCTCTACCGCTGGGATCACATGGAGTCCAACGGCTTCCAATGGTGGCGGTCCCGCATCGCGCGGCTCACCGAAATCTTCCGGATGTTCCGCCTCGATCACATCCTCGGCTTCTATCGGATCTACGCCTTCCCGTGGCGACCTGATAGAAACCACGAGTTCATCGGGAAATCCCACGATGAAGCCGCGGCGATGAACGGCGGCAGACTCCCACGCTGGTTCCTGCGGCCGGATGACACCGTGGAAAACAAGGCCGCCAACCGCGCCGATGGTGACATCCGCCTCCGCGCGATCATGGACGCCGCCAACGGCGCGGAAGTCATCGCCGAAGACCTCGGCTGGGTGCCGGAATACGTGCGCCCCCACCTCGCGGACCTCGACATCGCCGGATTCCGCATCCCGCACTGGGACTGCAACGAATGGGGGCACCCCACTCCCGGCAATTGTTTCCCGGAAAACTCCTTCGCCACCTACTCCACCCACGATCACGATCCGCTCAACGGCATCTGGAACGGCTGCCTCACCGTGATCCGCGAGCAACAGGAAACACCCGGCCTGCGGCCCGACTGGCAGGTCCACGGCGCGCACCACACGCTGCGCATTCTATCAGAATTCGCCGGCATCCCCATCCCCCACGACGCGCCCTGGCCGCCCTTCACCGAAGGCATCCGCCTCCGCCTCGTGAAAGCCCTGCTCAACTCGAACTCGCGCTACACCTCGTTCATGATCACCGAGTTCTTCGGCATCGACGTGCGCCTCAACCACCCCGGCACCCACCACGAACAAAACTGGCGCTTCCGCCTGCCCTGGACCATGGCAGACATCCAAGCCGATCCCCGCCTGCAGGACATCTGCCGCAAATTCGCCGCCGCCATCAGCATCACCAAACGCGGTGCGTAAATCATCTCACGCGAGGATGCCTTTGACGATCCTGGTGCCGGGCTTGGTGATGTTGGAGAGGCGTTGGTTCGCGCCTTGGGAGGGATAGGTGAAGCGCTCGTGGTCGAAGCCTAACAGGTGAAGCATGGTGGCGTGGAGGTCGTGGACAGAGACCTTGTCCTTGAAGGCCTCGTAGCCGATGGGATCGGTCTCGCCGTAGGTGGTTCCGGGTTTCACGCCGCCGCCGGCCATCCAGAGGGTGAAGGCGCCGGGGTTGTGGTCGCGGCCGGTGAAGGCCATTTCCTGGCCGCCGCGGTTCTCCTGCATGGGCGTGCGGCCGAACTCGCCGCCCCAGACGACGAGCGTGTCCTCGAGCATGCCGCGCTGCTTCAGGTCCTTGATGAGCGCGGTCATCGGCTGGTCCACCTCCTTGCAGCGGTCGCTGAAGCCGCGGTTGAGCGCCTCGCTGGCGGACGCGCCGTGCGAGTCCCAGCCCCAGTGGAAGAGCTGGATGTAACGCACGCCGCGCTCGGCGAGGCGGCGGGCCAGCAGGCAGTTGTTCGCGAAGGATTCCTTGCCCGGCTGCGTGCCGTAGAGCGCGTGCATGGATGCGGGTTCGCTCTTGAGATCGAAGGCATCGGTCGCGTGCGTCTGCATGCGGAAGGCCATCTCGTATTGGGAAATGCGGGTGACGGTTTCCGGATCACCGGTTTCCTCGGCGATGCGGCGGTTGATGCGTTCCAGCGTGTCGAGCGAGCGGCGGCGCTGCTCGCGCGTGATGCCTTCCGGGTTTCCGAGATACAACACGGGATCGCCCTCGGAGCGGCATTGCACGCCCTGATAGACGGACGGCAGATAACCCGCGCCCCAGACGGTTTTGCCGGCGTCCGGGTTCTTGCCGCCGGAGGTGAGAACGATGAAACCCGGGAGGTTCTGGTTGTCCGAGCCGAGCCCGTAGGTGGCCCACGCGCCGATGGACGGCGCGCCGGGGTTCTGGCTTCCGGTGTGCACCAGCAATTGCGCGGGACCGTGGTTGAACTGGTCCGTGTGCATGGATTTCACGAAACAGACATCGTCCACCACCGATGAGAAATGCGGCAGGCGGTCCGAGACCCATGCGCCGGACTGGCCGTGTTGTTTGAAGGCGAACTGCGGCCCTAACATCTTCGGAACGCCCTGGATGAAGGCGAATTGTTTGCCTTCGAGGAATTCCTTCGGGCATTCCTTGCCGTTGAGTTTCTCAAGCTCCGGCTTGTAGTCGAACAACTCGTGCTGCGACGGCGCGCCGGCCATGTGGAGGTAGATCACGCGCTTCGCCTTCGCGGCGAATCCCGGAGGCGCGGGCGCGAGCGGATTGGCGGGATCCTTGGTGAGGACGCCGGAGGAACCCCAACTGCGTCCGGTCATGCCGCCGAACCAGAGCGCGCCGAGACCGAGCCCGCATTTCGACAGGAAGTGACGCCTCGTCTGGTGTTCGAGTTCGGCGAGCTGCAAGCGGTGATGGAGTTCCTGATCCATGAGGGTCTAACGGTTGAGCGCGGAATCGAGGTTGAGGATCGTGTTCGCCACGAGCACGAGCGCCGCCTCATCGGATGTGGCTCCGAGTTTGGCGGACTCCGCCGGGTTCCTGCCGTATTCGGCCTTGAGATCTTCTAACAACGAAACGAGTTCCTTCCGCATCTCCGGCTCCGGATTCCGCTGGGTGGCGAGAAACACGCCGAAGGTGAGTTGTTCCTCCAACGAGCCGCCGCGGGCCTGCATGCGTTTCGCCAGAGCCTGCGCGAACTCGATGTGCGCGGGGTCATTCATCGTCACCAGGGCCTGCAGCGGCGTGTTGCTGGTCACGCGGCGGGCGCTGCAAAGATCGCGGCTCGGCGCATCGAAGGTGAGGAAGCCGGGGAAGCCGCTGGTGCGCTTGCTGTAGGTGTAAACGCCGCGTCGATAGCGGTCCTCGCCCTTGGATTCGTTCCAAGCGGCGCCGCTGTAAACCGAGTTCCACACGCCCGCGGGTTGCGGCGGATAGACCGGCGGACCG
>DAISZP010000509.1:0-3854 GCA_036824745.1 Luteolibacter sp. | reverse complement strand
GGGTGATGGATTGACTGTCGTAGGGGCTGCTGGACACCGGAGCGGTTTCCTTGATGCGAACATACAAGGTGCCGCTCGCGCTGCCGCCGATCTGGGTGAAGGTGGCGGTGGAGCCAAAGGTGATGTTGTCGCTGGAAACTTCCAGATTGTCCGGAGCCGTGGCGATGATGTCGGCACTCAGACTGCTGCCGGAGACGGCGACGCTCGTCGAGGTGGATGCCGAACCATAGGTGGTGCTGACCGCGGCGGGAAAGGTGCCTGGTGCGGTGATGGTGGCGGTGGCCACCGCCCATTGTGCGTGGAGCGTGGTGTCGGCATTGGGACTGGAGAAGGTTGCCGTCGGGCTGTAGCTCGTGCCTGAACCATCGGCCATGGTGTTCCATCCGGTGAAAATGAAACCCGTCTTCGTCAAGGTTCCTGCGCCAAGCACGGTGACCGAGGTGCCGGGAAAATAGGGACTATTGCTGTCTGTGGGTTCCGAACCGCCAGTGTTGCCATTGCCCGCGTAGGTGACCGTACGCCTGGTCATGATGAGATCGACGGACGCATTGAACGTGCCTGGAGCGAAGGTGAAGAAGCGCGCCTCGTCAAAATCAGCGTTCAAGTGGCCAGTGCCGACGCCCTGCTTGAATCCAAGGGCGAGAAGACCATCGGTGGTGCCAATCGAGCCGCTGGAGGTCCCCACGGAAACTCCATTAACATAGAAAGTCAAAACCCCGCCGCTTCTCACCAGCGCCAGGTCATACCATGTATTCGCCGTCACCGTGGTGGACGCATTGCGGGGAATGATGAGATTGGCTTGTCCCGACCTGTTCACATCGAAGTAGGTGGTTCCGCCGATGTTGTTTGCCTCGATGACGAGTCCACCAGAAGACGCATCTCTCATCCCATACACGGGCTTGAAAGTGCCGGTCGTGGGGAGAGTGAGGACGCGCACCTGGAACTGAACCCCCCAATCGTCGGCGGGAACGGTTTGGTTGTTGGAGCCAGCGCCAAACATCCACAATCCCTGGAAATTGGCTCCGCTGGTGGTCGCGTATGCGGTGCTGCCTGCCGCGCTGGACGGGGTGGCGCTATTGACCACGGTTCCTGCGCTGTTGTTGAAATTGTTCACTTCACCATCATTGGCGCTGGAAGCGTCGAGGCCCACGGTGGCACCTTCACCCAGCTGCCAGTAGGATGACATGGTGATGTCGGAGAATGCGGATTGTGGCAGGCCGAATGCGATCAGCACAAAGGCGATTGATCTGAAGCAGGCCATCACCGCGAAAGAGAACTTGCGTGCGGCTCTTGCCACAGAGCCAATTGGATTGGGTTCTTGTTTCATGATTTTAACGGGATGGGGGTTCTGCGGGAACAACTGTTGAATTTGTTCCATTGATGATCCTAGTGGCGCGGACGGCATCCGCTCCGGGAATCAAAACGGAAGCCAGCATGGACAGGCTGGCAAAGGGGTAGGTTTTCATGGGCTTGGATTCGATGGTTGGGTTGCGGTTTTGTCCTCCGGCTGCGCGAAACTTCGTGAGGGATCACAAAAGCACAATGCCATGCTCGCAGGCAGAGGACGTTTCCGCAATTTAGAGAAATCACAAACTGCTTGTGAAATCTGGTTCCACCCTCGGATTGAACCTGTCCATGTACCGCCGAAAGGAAATCATTCGATTCCCATCGTCAGACGGAGCCTGAAGAAGCCGGAACCGGGATTTTCCGTGGAGTGGTGGAAACTGTGATAAGTCCAGCCATCATTCAGAGCGGGCATGCCGGATGCCGCGGGGGCGGTCTCCACCAGCGGTGCGGTGAAGGATTCCAGATTGCGGCTGCCTTCGATTTGATAGATAATGTCGTTGATCGCCGCGGAGGGTGAGGGAGATCCGGTGAACACGGCTCCGGTGCGGGCGGGAATGGTGAAAACGAATTCCTTTCCCGATGTGTCGGTTACGGAATGCAGGGAGGTTTTTCCGGACGGCTGCGGATCCGCGGGATCGCCATCGAGCGCGAACTCAGTCAGGTTGTCCTGTCCGTCGCCGTCGGGATCACCGTTCCATGCATACTCGGGATTTCCGGTGCCATTCACGGGAAAGTGCTGGTCACGCCATGCGGAGAAGGCGTGGGCGGCATCGTGGATCTGAAGCTCCCAGATCGAGGTGGCATCGGTGGCGGAGTCCACCATGAGGCGCACCTTCGATGTGGTCTGTGGCGGGAAATCATGGAGCGAGAAACGCCCGCAGGTGGTGCCGGTGTGGAAGGTATGCCAATCGGTGCCGTTCCATGACTGGAGACGGAACGAGGTGATGCGGCCCACACCCGGGTTCTGTTCGAATTCATCGATGAGAATGCGGCTGAAGCTGCGGGTTTCAGCGAAATCCACCTCAAGCGAGGCGGTGGTGGAGCCAGCGGGGCCGCTGGCCCAGCGGGTGGCCGGGTTGCCGTCGAGGGCGCGCTGCGGGCCGTAGTTGGCGAAGTCGTTTTCCCAGACTGCGGAGGCGGTGCCTGTTACGGTGCCGGTGACATTGCGCGGCAGGCGCACGCCGGGCGCGAGGCCGAGCTTGTCGCGTAGCTGGAAGAGGGTGTTGCGCTCGATCTCGCGGATGTTTCCGCTTCTATCAGGCGGTGCGTTGAGAACGAGGATGTTGTTCTGGGCGGTGGCCGTGTAATAGAGTTCGGCGAGCTGGGTGACGGCTTTGTTGACGAGGTCGCCGGTGTTGTAAAACCATCTGTTCTGGCTGCTGAGCGTCACGGTGGATTCGAAAGGCAGGTAGTAGGAACTGCCATTGTTGTCGAAGAGCTTCGGATCGGGAAACTTCGGAAAGTAGGGGTCGCCGAGGCGGAAATCGGATGGAAAGTAGCGGATCGGGTGGCCGTTCTGCTGGTCATTCGGAAGGACGAGCGCCTGATCCGGATTCCCGGGTGCGCCGATGGTCCAGTTGGTACTCACCTGGCAATCCGGTTGGAGGCGGCGGACGAGATCGTAGATTTCCACCGATGGCCAGCGGGAATTGGTTTTGTCCCAGCCGCCGTCGAGCCAAAGTTCGCAGACCGGGCCGTAGTTTCCAAGCAGCTCGGACATCTGGCGGAGCATGTATTGCTTGTAGGCTTCGTCATTCGGATAGGTGGATTCGTGGCGATCCCAGATCGAGTAGTAGAGCGCCAGTTTGATGCCGTATTTCTGGCAGGCGGAGGCCGCGGCGGCGACGATATCGGTGGGCACGCTGCTGCTGGCGACATCGTAGTCTGTCCAGGCCGAGTTCCAGACGCAGAAGCCGTCGTGGTGCTTGGAGATGAGCAGGACATAGCGCATTCCGGCCTCATAGGCGGTCTGTACCCATTGATCGACTTCAAGAGCAGTGGGCTGATAGCTGGAAACCGGCTTCGTGCCATCGGTCCATTCCTCGTTATGGAAGGTATTGATGCCGTAGTGGAGGAATAGTCCGTAGCGGCGGTCGATCTGCGCCTGCTGGCGGGTGTTTGGCACTGCGGAGGGAGTGGTTGTGATCGGTTCGGCCACGGTGAGGCTGGCGATCTGGTTGGCGGTGGCGGTGTCACCCGCCAAGGTGCTGAAGCGCAGCGTGGTCGCGGCGGAGTCCGCAGTGAAGCGGATGAAGTAGGGCACGCCGGGTGCTCCACCGGGGAGCGCGGTCTGGAGCGTGTGATTGCCGAGATCGGCGTTGCCATTGATGTCCAAGCTCAGGCGCGGGACGGTGGTTTCGCCGGCATTCGGATCGATCCGGAAGCGCGCCAGATAAGTCGTCCCCGAGGTGGAGGGAAAGGTTTCCTCTTTGACAATTTGAGGCGGGACCGGGGTGATGAGCAGGTCGGTATTGGGATCAAACGCGCCTGCGGCAAAAGTGAAGATT
>DAISZP010000508.1:0-3854 GCA_036824745.1 Luteolibacter sp. | reverse complement strand
TGACGCCTGAACCAAGCGGATCGCAACGGCCAGCGGAGAAACGTCCGCATCAACTCGTCGCGCAGGAAGCCGCTGTATCCGTAGATCTGCATGTGCACCAGATGCGGGCTCACGGATGGGTCATCCACTTCGAGAAACGCCTGTGCCGCGGTGTGCATCCGCTCGGTATCCACACCGGGAACGGCTTTGAAACGGAGCAGCGGATAGATGAAATACTGGCTGTCCGCCAAAACGACCGGACGATCCAGAATCTTCAGGGATCGGAGGACGATCATCGCCGTGGGCAGCACTCCCGCAGCTATGAAAACCCTCTTCGCGCGGATGGTGAACGCGTCTCCGGTGGAGGGGCGGTTGCCCCGCACGGTGACTTCGTCCTCGGCGGAATCAAAAGTTTCGACAAGGTGGTCCCGCAGATAGGTGATCTCACCTTTCTCTGCGAGGTGATCGATGGTTTGCGCGGAAGAGTAGATGAGGCCGTAGGGGCAGCCTGATAGACAAAGCGCGCAATGTTGGCAGGGATTCAGCCCCTCGGCCGACTTTGCCCGGATGGCAAGCCGGCTGCGGCCGAACCGGATGCCGGATGAATGGAGACGTTGATGGTTTTGCTCCAGATCTTCCAGCAACGAGGCTCCTTGCCGGGATGGATCGAGCGGTTGGGATTGGTCCGAGTAAGTGGGCAGGATTTCCTCAAGGCGATCGCGGATTCCGGTGCCCGGGACAAAGTCCATCACGGCCCTGTAGTGCGGCGCGAGGTCTTCGATCGTCACCGGCCAGTCGGCGATGTCCTGCTGTCGGTTGGCCAGGAGCGAGGATCCCCAGATGTTGCTGAGACCTCCCTTGGCGAGCGAGTGGTTGAATCCCTCGCGGCCGCCGTTCCAACGGATGTCGAGATCCGGGAAACTCGAACCAAAGCTGTATCCCGAGCCATAGGACAACTTCGAATGGACGGTGTCTGTCGTCGCGCGGCGTCTGCCGATGATTTCCTCCAGCTCCCCGGCGCTCCATTCCTCCGGTGACCGGGTGGACATCGCGACCACCAGTTCCCGGCGGGCGGGCTCGAGGGTTTTTCCGACGTCCATGACCACCACATGGTGCCCCCGCCGCACCAAGGCGTGGGCGGCGGCGGTCCCGGCCGGGCCCGATCCGATGACGAGCCATTCGACAGGCTCGCTGGGAGATGTGTGGTTCAACGCGGGAAGATCTCGGAATTTGAAACGCCCGGTTTATCCGCGCTTGCGGACGCGCAGATGCCAGTGCAGCGCGAACAGCGGTCGCAAGGGGGTGAGCAGGCACTCGACACCCTTGAGCAGCGGGACCAGGAAATGCGGGATGAGGTCCCGCTTGGTGACGCCACCGGAGATGAGATAGGTGAACCATGGCGTGAACGCGGTGGTTTCGAGCGCCAGATCCGGGAACATCGATTCGAAGCGCTTCCGGTCCCTCACGAAGATCATCCAGGACAGCGCTTGATTCGAGTCCATCATGCAATCCTGCTGGCTGAAGTCCCAGGAGGCACTGGTGTCTTCGTAGGGTTCGGGATGGAACCTGTCGAAGAAGAACCTGGCAAACGGGGTGTGCGCCACCTCGATCATGGTGATGACTCCTCCGGGAACCAGCGTGCGCGTCGCTTCGTGGAAAAAACGTTCCACATCGGGGATGTGGTGCAGCACATGGGTCAGCGCGATCGCCTTAAGCGATTGGTCGGGAAACGGAAGCTCGCGCGCGTCGATCACCTGATCCGCCACATCGGGCACCACGTCGGAGGTGATGAAGGCGGGTTCCGTCTCG
This sequence comes from Luteolibacter sp., assembly GCA_036824745.1. Lineage (GTDB taxonomy): Bacteria > Verrucomicrobiota > Verrucomicrobiia > Verrucomicrobiales > Akkermansiaceae > Luteolibacter. Next base: position 2,066 of record DAISZP010000508.1, on the reverse strand, counting down.
GCGAGGCAGCTTCCGCCGCTGCCGAGCTCCAGCAGTTTTCCTCCCGATGGAACCGAGCGCACGTCGGATAGAATGCGTGCATACCAGTCATCATAGCACCACTTGAGCAGCGGGCGTTCGCGGATGATCGCCTTCTGCCGGGCGAAAAACTCCGGGGATCCCACCTTGAGGTGGAAGAGGGATGGTTCTGCTAGAAGACCTGACATCGAATCAATGCGGGGAAGGGGCGTTTCCAGTTGGTTCCGGGCGGATGCGGGCAAGGTGCCACCTGGTGGGGCCCCGGGTGGCGCGGAGTGTGAGATCGAACGAATCGACGAGCTCCGCGTCGAACTGTTTCAGCCAAGCCTGGATATCGCTCCGTTGGTGATCGGTGAGGATGTATTCGCTCACCAGGACGATTTCGATGCCCTTGTCCCGCAGGGTTTTCGCATCATCCTTGCGGGTGACATGATGGATCCGGATCGATCCGAACGGCCGCCACAGCGATGTTTCAGGATCATCGAAGGTGACGAATCCGAGGGTTTTGATTCCCGCAGGCAGCAGGGGACGGACGGGAGCGAAACCATCCGCGCGGTTTCCATAGACCGAATAGACATTCCAAAGCCGCTTGAGGATGGGTGACGCGGATTGGTCCGCACCCGCGGCTTTGAGCAGCGTCTGCGCGGGCCAGAGCGGACGCGGCGGGGTAATGATCAGGAGACCCGCCGAGATGGCGGATGCGAAGAGGGCCGCGCCGCGCCACCAGCGCCTGCGGATCAACCCGGCGGCGCTGCCCAGTTTCAAGATGGGCACGGCGAGAATCACATAAACCGGGGCCAGATATCTCGCAGGACAACCGAGGCCGGATTGGGTGAAGAAATAGGCGGTGACCAGCAGGGTGCCCGCCGGAACCAGAACGCCGGGGCTCCGGAGCTTTTCGAAGGACCATTTCACACCCGGTTTGCGGAAACGCGGGGCGGCGAGCAACACGCTGGCTAACAGAAGTGAACAACCCATGCCCAGCCCCGCGGCCTCCTCCATCGGAAGCTCGGCGAAATTGAACGGATTGCCGCCCCCTTCGAAGGCGTCTTTCAGGAAGGCCTTCCAGTCCGCCGGCAGCCGCTCTTCGATCCTGCGGTTCCACGATCCGGCACTGGGACAGATCACCGGATTGAAATTCTGCATCACCGAAACCACGCAGTTCACGGCGAGATGTTCGACGGGATAGCCCGCGCAAAGCTGGACGGGTTCCGCGTTGATGCCCTTCCAATCCCCGCAATACCGGATGTTGAGCAATGACGAGGGCAGCAAGGAAACCAGAAGCGCGATGAGCCCAATGCCGAAGGTGGCGACCGGTCGTTTCAGCAGAATCCACGTGGTGGGCAGCATCGCCAGGCCGAAGGGCAGCAGGAGCAGCAGGTTGAAGCCCTTGCTGGCGGTCATCAACGCGGCGGCCAGAATGCCGAGCCATGCTTTAGGAACGGATTTTTCCCTGGATGCGGCCAGCGCGAAATCCACCGCGATCAGCGCGAATGTCGCGCCGAAGAGATCGTTCGCGATGCTTCCTCCCTGCAGCACGTAGCCGTATCCGCAGGGAAGGATCCACATCCAGTGCCACGCCACACGGGAGCGGACGCCGAGACCTGCAAGGACGCGGAAACAGAGGCCGGGCAACAGCAGGAAGGAAACCGCGTTGAATAGGAAAAACAGGCGGTCCGTCCGCGTCAGCGCGATCAAGGGGGCGGTCATCCATTCAATGCCGCAGCCCCGGGTGTTGACCCGTTGGAAATCGGTGTGGATCCAGTGCCAGCGGTTCTCCGCCAGCCAGTGGAGCACGCGCGGCGTCCGGTAGGCGAGCGCGTCGTAGTTGGCGGGCGGGTGGATGAATCCGCCTAACAGAACCAGCGCGGCCACCGCAGCGAATGCCATGGGCAGCGGCTTCTTGAACCGGCGGGTTCGCCATCCGAAGTCGGGTCGCGCGGGATGTTTGCGAAACCATGCCGCGCTGGCAACACCCGCAAGCGCGAACAAAACCGCGTAGCCCGCGGCGTTCAACTGGCCGATGGCTGATAGAATCCAGCCCGCCG
>DAISZP010000014.1:0-25638 GCA_036824745.1 Luteolibacter sp. | reverse complement strand
CCGTGCGTTGCCCGAAGATCAGCACCGCGAGCGGCACTCCCATGGCCAGCGTCTTCTTCACCGAGCAGAAGTAGGCGGCGATTCGGTCGCCGCGATCCAGTTTGAGGAGCTTGCAGGAAACATGGACCATCAGCGAGATCCACAGGAACAAGCCCATCACGAGCGCGAAGGTCATGCCGGTGAGCGCGAAGCCATGCCGCTCCCAGATTCGTTCCTTCACCGAATCGCAGAACGCCGCATACACGATGAAGAGGATTACCGCGTTGCTGATGCGGGAGACCCACGCCTTGCGGGCGTCCACCCGCGCGCCGAGACGCGGCCGCAGAAACATGCCGATTCCGAACGGCAGCAACGTGAGCAGCGAGATCTTCAACAACAACGGACCGAAGGAGCCGCTTTGTCCCGTGCGGCTCATCAGCAATTGCACCAGCAAGGGAGTGACGACCACGCCGAGGATGTTGGAGAACGCCGCGTTGAACAGGGCACCCGCGGTGTTTCCCCGGGCGACGGCTGTTAGGACGACGGACGTGGAGATCGTGGACGGCAGCACGCAGAGAAAGAGGAATCCGCCGCGCACGCCCTCCGGAACGTTCGGCCAGAGAAACGGCATCATCGCGTTGAGTGCCACACCGATGATCGGGAAGATGACGAACGTGTAGGCTTGAATCAGCGTGTGCAACCGCCAGTTCCCCGCGCCGCTTTTCACTTTCTCGAAGGCGAGCGAGAGACCTTGCAGAAACAGGATCAACGCGATGCCGCCGTTGTTCACAAGATCCGGGTTCAGCCATCCGCCGCGTGCTCCCGGGTCGGGTGCGAGGAGTGCCACGATCACCGCCGCGATCATTCCGAGCACAAAACCATGCGCGCGCCACCATGGAAGTGGTGGGCGAGATTTTTGTGCGGACGAGGCTGGTTTCATGTGAAAACCGGATCTCCTGACGAACCGCGTGCCGCCCGGATCCGCGGTTGGTTTAGCGGACTGAGGCCGCCAGGTCCAGCCAAGTGGTGGATCAGAGGAGCCATTCACCTCAGGCCGATCTAACCGAACGTGAACGGGAACGGATAGGTTTCCTTGAATTCACGGCTCTTCATTTTCGAAACCTTGCCGTCCTGGGTGTTTGCGTCAAACAGCAGTTCGTCTCCGAGGATTCCCATGCATTTGGAACGAGCTCCCTCGTCGTGGATTCCGCCGGTGAACAAGGGCAGTTCTAGGAACTTGAATTTCCATGATCGGGGGCTGTCCTCGTCCTGGTAAAACAGAATCGTCGAAGGTGGTGGTCCAAGACCCGTCATCAGGTATTCATACACCAACACCTGCCTGCCATCCGGTGCGAACCAGGCGGTTTGGTCGTCGGCGAAATCATTGCCGTTGTCTCCTTGGTGATCGGTTACACGGCTGGGGGCCTCCGCCAGTGATTTGCCCCCGGCATCGACAAGCGTGTAGGTGGAAGTCGTGGAATAATGGAAAATATCTCCAACTCTTTTTCCACGGTGGAAAACCACTTTCAGTTTTCCGTCCGCTGAAATGGCCATGTGATTGGAAAACCCCTCCCGGCAGCGCCTTGCCGCCGCAACTTCATCATCGCCAGCCACTGTGATCCGCTGTTCCTCGCGCCACTTCGCGATTTCCTCAGGTGTGGCCGGTTTTTCCCCATCAGAAATTTTCCGACCCTCGGGGCGAGCGCAGGAACTCGAAACGACGGTGATGGCGACTCCAAGGCAAAAGGCTGTTGCTGTTTGGGACATGGCTGACACGGGCCGAAGATAGCGGAGGGATCGATCCGGAAAAGTCACCATTTTCCCGCAAAAAAACACCGGCCGGGTTGCCCCGACCGGTGTTTTGAGGTTTGTCTGTGGCGACCGGTGACGATCACCACATGGAATCAGTTGCCACCCGGGCTCCACTCTTCGGAAGCGGCGGCGGCGAGGTTGAAGGCTTGCTCGAGGCCGACCATCTCGGAGGACGGGCGGAGCGACTCGAAGCTGGCGCTTTCCTTCTTGAGCTGCTCTTCGGAGTAGCCGACGGCCTTGATGGAGAGACCGATGCGGCGCTCCACCTTGTCCACCTTGATGACGCGGGCTTCGATCTCGTCGCCCACCTTGATGATGTCCTTGACCTTCTCCACGTGGTCCTCGCTGAGCTGCGAGATGTGGATGAGGCCGTCGATGTCGCCGTCGAGGCTGACGAAGGCGCCGAACGACGCGATCTTGGCGACGGTGCCCTTGACGAGGTCGCCCACCTTGAAGCGGCCGTCGATGAGGCTCCACGGATCGCTCTCGGTTTGCTTGATGCCGAGGGAGACGCGCTGGTTGGACTTGTCGATGGCGAGCACGCAGGCTTCCACTTCGTCGCCCTTCTTGAGCATTTCGGACGGGTGGTTGATCTTGCGAGTCCAGGACATGTCGGACACGTGGATCATGCCGTCGATGCCTTCTTCCAGTTCCACGAACGCACCGTAAGCGGTGAGGTTGCGGACCGGGCCCTTGATGGTGGCGCCCACCGGGTAGCGGAGTTCGATCTCATCCCACGGGTTGGCGTCGAGCTGGCGCACGCCGAGCGAGATCTTCTGCTCGTCGATGCTGATGCCGAGCACGACGGCGTCGATTTCCTGGCCGATCTCGAGCACGTCGGACGGACGGGTGATGCGCTTGACCCAGGAGAGTTCGGAAACGTGAACGAGGCCTTCGACACCGCGCTCGATTTCGACAAACGCGCCGTAGGGGAGCAGCTTGGTGACCTTGCCCTTGACGCGCTGGCCGATCGGGAACTTGCGCTCGATGTCTTCCCAAGGATTGTCGGACATCTGCTTGAGGCCGAGCGAAACGCGCTCTTTTTCCTTGTCCACGTCGAGGATGACGACGTCCACGGACTGGCCGATGTGAAGCAGTTCGGAAGGATGGTTGATGCGGCCCCACGACATGTCGGTGATGTGGAGCAGGCCGTCCATGCCTTGCAGATCGACGAACGCACCGAAGTCGGTGATGTTCTTGATCGCGCCGGTGACCTTGTCGCCGATCTTGACGGTGGTGAGGAACTGCTGGCGGAGCTCAGAGCGCTCGGCTTCGATAACTTCGCGGCGGGAAAGCACGATGTTCTTCCGCTCGTCGTTGACCTTGACGATCTTGAACTCGTACACGTTGCCGACGTACTCGTTGAGATCCTTCGGCGGGATGATGTCCACTTGCGAGCCGGGCAGGAAGGCTTCGACGCCGACGTTGACGGTAAGGCCGCCTTTGACGACGCCCTTGACCTTGCCGCGGACGAGACCGCCGTCCTGGAACACCTTGACGATCTTCTCCCAGTTCTGCTTGTGGGCGGCTTTTTCCTTCGAGAGGACGACCATGCCCTCTTCGTTTTCGAGTTTTTCGAGAAGCACTTCGATCTCGTCGCCGATTTCAATTTCCTCGTCCTCGAACTCGTTGGACGGGATGGCTCCTTCGGATTTGTAGCCGATGTCGACGAGGACGACCTGCGGGCGGATTTCAAGGATGGTGCCCTTGACGATCGATCCTTCGCGGAATTCGCGGAATTTGGAGTCGATCAGGTCGCTCAGTTCAATGTTGGTGGGTGCTGCGAGCGTGGCGCTCATGGTTTGTGTTTTGGTTAGGGGTTAGGTTAGTGGTTCGTTCTCCTTCCGACATTGCCCCGGAAAGGTTTTCCTCAGGCACCGGGGCTCCAACCACCTGAGAAAGAAAGAAAAACGGGGCCGCGAGACTAGTCCCGGAGCCCCCCGTGGCAAGGCCAAAGCCTGCCGGAATCGGGGAAAATCACCGGATTTTTCCGGAAATTCACCGTTTCGCCGGAAATTCCGGCCTTTCAAGGGGAATTCGGGGGCTGAATCGGTGAAATCCGGGGTTCCTCCCGCCAGCGCCGGGCGAGTATGCCTTTAAGGTCGTGATCGAGTCGGAAATGGATCGGTGCTACACCAAATTTGCGCCGCGCCACTGAGTTCAGCGAAGTTTTTTCCAGACGATGCGCTTGCCAGCGAGTTCGGTCATCACTGTGCAATCTTCGTTCAATTCGCAAGGGACGTTGGTCTGTGGAGCCCAGATTATCGTCAATGTTCTACGACCTGTGATAACGAACATTGGCGCAAGCCAAGAAGATCTAAAGCGCCCGTCTTCCTCAAACGTGTAAGCTTTAGCCACGCGACCTTCGGTATCCCATTTTGTTCCGAGCAGCGTATCGCGCAACACTCTTGCTTCATTATCAAATTTAGCGGCTTCAATAGCCGATTCTACTCTCAATGCAACTGAGGGATCTCTTACTTGAGTAGGTTCTCGGGTTAATTGCTCAAGAGATGCCAGATACTTTTCTTGAATTGGTTGGGCTGCGAGATTCAGAGCTTTGTTCCGGTCTCTGAGGACTTTGTTGTACGCTAGTTCAAATTCTGTCTCGGCTGCCGTCACGGTATTTGTGAAGGCTACAAACGCGATCCATCTGCCAATTCTTTTCATAAGATGCTACAAAGGAGTTCGAGTTTCCTTAAATACATACCGCAAGATCTTGTTCTCACCCCTTGATCTCCAGCAGCATCTGCGGGTTGTTGGGGAATTTTTTCAGGAAGAAGATGAGGCGTTCCATCGCCTCGACCGGGCGGTGGCCGGAGAGGCCGCGGCGGATGAGGTGGATCTTGTGGAGCATGTGGTCCGGGATGAGCAACTCCTCGCGGCGGGTGCCGGATTTGAAGATGTCCACGGCCGGATAGATGTAGTTTTCCGCGATCTTGCGGTCGAGCACGAGCTCCATGTTGCCGGTGCCCTTGAACTCCATGAAGATCGCTTCGTCGGCGCGCGAGTTCGTCTGGATCAGGGCGGTGGCCATGATCGTCAGCGAACCTCCGCCGCGGGTGTTGCGGGCGGCGGCGAACAGGCGTCGCGGCACTTCGAGCGCGCCGATGGTGATGCCGCCGGAGCCGGTGCCGCGGCCGCGGTTGTTCATGGTGTTGTTGTAGGCACGGGCGAGGCGGGTGATGGAGTCCATCAGCAGGAACACGTCCTGTCCGGCTTCCACCAGACGCTTGGCGCGCTCGATGGCGAACTCGGCGATGCGGCAATGGTTTCTCGCTCCCTCGTCGTTCGAGCTTGCGTAGATCTCGGCACCCGGCAGCGCGCGGCGGAACTCGGTGACTTCCTCCGGGCGCTCATCGACTAACAGAACCATCAGGTGGATCGCCTCGTCGTATTTCTCACGGATCGCCTCCGCCATGTGGAGCAGTAGCGTGGTCTTTCCGGAGCGGGGAGGGGAAACGATCAATCCGCGCTGGCCACGACCGACCGGAGCCATGATGTCCACCACGCGGGTGGTGAAACGCTCCGGAGTGGTCTCGAAACTGATGCGCTTGGACGGGTTGATCGCCTTGAGTTCGTCGAAGTGGGGAAGTTTCGACGCTTGTTCCGGCGGCATGCCGTTGATCGAGGTGATCTCGACCAGTTGCGGTCCGCGCGGACCTTCCTGATAGAGTCCGTGGATCCACTGGCCGACGCGCAGGTTGTATTTGCGGATCGACTCGGGAGTGACAAACACGTCGTCGCGGGCCTGTTCGAAGTTCTTCTTCGGCACGCGCAGGAAACCAAAGCCCTTCGGCGCGAGTTCCAGCAAACCATCGGCTTCGACCTTGGGTCCGTTCAGTTGCGGCGCGCGGCGTTCGAACTGCTCGCCGCCTTGGTCTCCGCCGTGATCTTGACGTCCCCGGCCGTGCTCGTGGCCACCTCTGCCGTGTTCTTGTCCGCCTCCACCTTGTTGCTGGCCCCGTTCGGCGCGGCGCTTGCGTTTCTCGCGGCGGCGCTTGCTGCGGCTCATCTTCTGGTTTCCGTCCTGTGGTTGGTGCTGACGGAATTCGCCTTCAGCAGCGGGTGCGGAAATTTCTCTCGTTGGAGCGGGAGTGGGATTCTCACGCGGGGATACCGGTCCACCTCCGGGAACGCGGCCGAAACGCTTGGACTCACCCGCTTCCGCAGGAGCTTCAACGGGCGCTGCATGGGCTTTGGCAGGCGCTTCGTGAATCACCTCGATGGCCGGAGCGGATTCCTCCGCGGCGGGTTTTCTAACACGGGCGGCCTTTTTCTTCGGCGCGGGCGCTTCCTCGCTGGAGATGAGCTCCATCTGGGCCTCCACCTTTGCTGCAGCTTTCTTCGCGGCCTTCTTCGCCGCTTTTTTCGCGACGGGAGCCGCCGCTTCCTTGATCGCGGATTTTTTCGCGGCGGTCTTGGTGGCGGACTTGACTGCGGCTTTTTTCGCAGCCCTCTTGCGTGCGGGCGGCGTTTCGCCTCCTGTGTCGGCGGCGGTGTGCAGTTGGATCTCGTCGTTAGGTTGGTGGTTCATCCGGTATGCGGTGGGAAATTGGCTGGGGCGGAGCTTCTGTTAGCTCAGGCTTCGAGTTGGTCGAGAATCTCGTCGGCGATCTCGAAATTGGTGAAAACGTTGACGGTGTCCTGATAGTCGTCGAGTTGGTCGTGCAGTTTCAGGATCTGCCTGGCGACCGCCGCGTCTGCGATGACGCTTGGGTTCTGTGAGATGGAAACGTGTTTTTCGGAAGTGATGGACAAGCCCGCGGTGCGGAGCGCGTTCGCCACGGTGCCGAGTTCGTTCGGCGCGGTGTAAACGACGTGCTCCTCGTCATCACTTTGGACGTCGTCGGCTCCGGCTTCGATGGCGGCTTCCATCAGTTTCTCTTCTCCGATGACGTCCGCGGCGATGCGGATCTCGCCCTTGCGGTCGAACTGATAGGAAACGCTGCCCTGAGTGGCCACGCTACCGCCGTTTTTGGAAAACATCGAGCGCATGTCGGCGGCCGAGCGGTTCAGGTTGTCCGTGGCGATTTCCACCAGGAATGCGACGCCGGCCGGGCCGTATCCCTCGTAGATGACTTCCTGGATCGCTTCGCCGCCGAGTTCTCCGGTGCCTTTCTTGATCGCGCGGTCGATGTTATCCTTGGGCATGGAAACCGCCTTGGCGTTGTCGATGGCGGTGCGCAGCCGTGCGTTCGCCGCGGGATCGCCACCGCCGGCACGGGCGGCCAGGGCGATTTCATGGGCGCACTTGCTGAAGACGCGGCCTTTGATGGCATCGACTCTGGCCTTGATGTGCTTGACCTTGGACCACTTGTTGTGACCGGCCATGGGAAACGGATGGACTGGGGATTTAGGGTGAATGATGAGGTGCGGAAATGGAGCGGGGGGCTCGCAAGATCGCGGGACAAGGTGGAAAGTGCGGGCCCGCGCAAGTCCGGATGATCGCCATGATGGCGTGAAAGTCCCGGAGGGGCAGGGTAACCTCAAACCGAGTGGTGGTCCCGAGTCATACAACGCGGACCACCGCTCCGTCGTTCCAACGGCGGGAGATTGGGGCAGCCCCCCCCCCCATTGCAACCTCAAATTTGGGGCCGGGAGGGGGGGGGCTTTCCCGTCTGCCTTGGTTTTGCCGATTGCCGAACGCTCCGGGTGGTGCCAAGTTCCCGCCATGAGCATCCGTTTGGCGTGCATGTTAGGAGCAATCGCGCTGTTCTCGTTCCCGGTCTTCGCGGAAGAGGACGCGCCACCGAGGGAAGACATCGCGGGAAAGATTCCCGCGGATTTGATCGATGATCCCCATGTGCGGGAGGAGCTCGCCGTGAATGAATTCACTGCTCCTTCGATTTCGAAGTTGTTCGACACACTCCAGTCCCTGATGCCGCTGCCTCTGATAGAAACGGAGCTCAAGCTGCCCGAGCGCATGCCGATGGACCGCGCCGACCTTGCGATGGAGCTCGGGTTTCTCATCGCGGACGGTTTCCTCATCGTGCAGGCGGAGCAGTTGGAGAAGGTGCCGGATCTGGCCACCAAACTGACCCGCTACGGTAAGGCTCTAGGCGCGGGCGACCGCGTGAACCGGCATTCCGCAAGTTTGTTAGAAAGCGCGAAGAACAAGAACGTCTCGCAATTGAAGAAGGAACTGACCGAGACCCAGCGGGATGTGGAGGCTGAACTCGTCACCCTGCGTGACGCCGATCTCGCGCATTTGATCTCGCTCGGCGGATGGATCCGCGCCCTCCAAGTCGCCACCGTGGCGGTGGACAACCAGTTCTCGCCGGAACGCGCCCGCAAGGTGATGCGCGAGGACATCGCGGACTACTACACGGAGTCGGTGGCGGGGCTCGAACCCGGTATTTCCGAACGTCCGAATTATTTGAAGATGCGCGATGTGCTGGCCGGTCTCCGCACCGAGATGGTGCTCAATGACGGAGATCAGCCAGCTCCCGAAAAGATGAAGGAAATCCGCGTGCAAGCCGCGAAACTGGTGGACCTCGCCCTCCAGCGGAAACAATGAGCGCGCGTCCGTTTTCCAAAGTCGCGGTGCTCGGCCTCGGCATCGTCGGTTCGCGCGCCTGCCAGCGCCTCATCGACGCCGGGTGGAACGTTTCCTGTTGGAACCGCACGCCGAAAGGAATGCCTTGCGAGGCGGATTCCCCGCTTGAGGCCATCAAGGGTGCCGAAGTTGTTTCGATCTATCTGAAAGACGCGCCCGCGATCCGCGAGGTGGTTTCGCGCGTCGTCACCAAGCTCGAGCCCGGGCAGATCCTTCTCAACCACTCGACCATTGATCTGGAAACCACCAAGTGGCTCGAAGAAACCTGCCTCAGCCGCGGCTGCCGTTTCCTCGACGCGCCTTTCACCGGCAGCAAGGTCGCGGCGCACAACGGGCAGTTGGTTTATTACATCGGCGGTGATGAATCGCTCGCCGCGGAACTGGAACCGTATCTAGCCATCACCAGCAAGGCCCGCCTCTATTGCGGACCCGTGGGTGCCGCCACCGTCATCAAGCTCACCACCAACCTCATCTCCGCCTGTTACGTCCAGGCCATGTCCGAGGCGCTCGCCATCACCACCCGCCATGGCGTGCCCGCGGAGCGATTGATCGAAGCCGTTTCACAAAACGCCAGCGGCTCCGTGCTCGCCGCGATGAAGTTCCCCACCATGGTTTCCGGCGATTACGAAACGCACTTCTCCCTCGACAACATGGCCAAGGATTGCCGCTACATGCTCGACCTCGCCGCGTCCGCGAATCTGGAAACTCCCGCCATCGGCGCGGTGTCAAAACGTCTCGAAGACCTCCGCGCGAACGGCCTCGGTGAGCTGGACTATTCCGCTCTCGCAAAACCCTACCTGCAGGAAACGTGAGCCGCATACATCGCATCCATCTCGGTCGGCCCGCGTTGCTGGAATTCCGTGGGCCGGACGCCTTCCGCTTCCTTAACGGTCAGCTCACTCAGGATGTGCGGCGTGTCTCCGATGGGAAAATTACCCTGCCTTCCTGCGTCACCGACGCGAAGGGGAAACTCCAGTTCCGCGTCTGGATCACGACCCGTGATGGCGCGCTCATCGTCGAAGGCCCCGCCGAACGATGTGAGGAACTGGAGGCCCGGCTCACGCGCTATCTCATCGCGGACGACGTCGAGGTTTCCGATCTGACAAACAAGTGGTCGCTTGTGCATTTCACCGGAATTTTGGAAACCGCACCCGAAGGAGTGCTCGTCCGCGCCAGCCATCGTTTCGGCATCCCCGGCACCGACTGGTGGATTCCTGCCGGCCTCGAAGTTTCCTTTCCCGAAGATGCAAATGTATTGGAGGGGGATGCGCTCGAAGCCTTCCGGATCGCCCATGCCATTCCCGCATGGGGCAAAGAACTCACCGAAGGCATCCTGCCTCCCGAAGCCGGCCTCGACGCCACGGATATTTCCTATCAGAAAGGCTGTTACATCGGCCAGGAGGTCATCTCCCGCATCAAGTCCGCTGGAAAGGTGAACAGGAAACTCGTTCATCTCACGTTTGACGCCACGCTTCCCATCGATCGGCTCACCCTCGTCGATGCGAATGGCGATCCCGCGGGTGAGATCACCAGCATCTCCCCATTGTCCGACGGCTCCCATCGCCATGCCCTCGCATACGTGAAACGTGGAGCGGAAGGCGCACACATCCTGGCGGCGGATTGAAATCGCCACCGGGAGTGGCGATCTATTGAGTCGCCATATTTCCGGGACTGGCGGTCTGAGACCGCCAACCCCAGTGCCATGGCGACTTGAAAGATCGCCACTCCCGGAAATCGCCTGCGAACCCACCTTGAATTCATGACCAATCCGTGACACACCGGACGCAGGAATCTGCCAGATTCACCCGCATGAAATCCAACCACCTCCTCCGCCTCGGGATTTTTTCGCTTTCATGCCTGCTGCCTCTCCGCGCCGCGGAACCCGACCTCCGCGAGCAACTGCGCGACGCCCTCTACACCGAGGAAGTCACCCGCGATCCGGAAAAAGCCGCCCAACAATACGAGGCGCTCCTCGCCCGCCACGATGAGCAGAAGGTCTTCGCCGCCTCCGCCCTCTTCCGCCTCGCCGAAGTCCGCCGCAAACAAAACCGCAAGGACGACGCCATCGCTCTCTATCAGCGCCTCATCGCAGAGTTTCCCAATGCCGAGGCGGAAACCCGTCTCGCGAAGGAAAACCTCACCGCGCTTGGCGGGAAGATGCAGGAAGCGGAAGCGAAGCCCGTCCCTGTGAACTACGAGGACAAGGAATTGGCGGAGTTGGAAGCAAAGGCGAAGTCCTCACCGGATGTATTGCTCGATTCGGGCACCAATCTGTCAATCGCAGCCAATCAGGGTTACGTGAAAATCGTGAAACGCATGCTGGCCGCCGGGTGCAAACCCTACGACGGCGATGCCCTCAAGAACGCGGCGAGAATCGGCAATCTCGAAATCGTCACCTTGCTGACCGACCAGCCGGACCCGGTTCCCGAAACCATGGCCACGGAGGCGATCCAGACCGCCATCGAAGCCGGACGTCTCACGGTGCTCGATTTCCTGCTGAACAAGGGTCTCAAGCCCGGCAAGTTTCAAATCGGGAATGTCTCCATGCCGCTGCTGGCACATGCGCTTGTTCAGAACAGGATTTCGGGTGCGGAGATTCTTCTGAAACATGGGGCGGATCTCAATGAAATGGCGGACAGCGGCTCCGATCCTCAGTTCGATCAATGCGGTTCCGCCCTGCATTTTTCGGTTAGGAACGGCAGGCTCGATGCCGTGAAGTGGCTCTTGGAAAAGGGTGCCAAGCCGGACCTTGCTGATCCCATGTTCGGGCTCACTCCTCTGCACGCCGCCGCCAAGTCCGAACTTTCGGAGGGTCTTGAAATGATGAAACGCCTGCTGGCCGCAGGTGCGGATCCAAACCGGGTTTCCAACGACCAAACTGCACCTGACAGTCTGGAAAAAACCATTCTCTTGAATGCCACACCGCTGGAAACGGCGATCGCCTCCCATTCGATGGCCTTGGAAAAGACCAAACTTCTGCTCGAACACAAGGCGGATCCCAACCGCAAGGATTCCCGGGTTTCCTCCGTGCTCGGCCTTGCGATCGGATTGGATGATCCGACTGTCACCGACCTCATCCAAGTGCTGGGCGATAGCGGATTCCGCATGACCGATCCCAAGCTCATGGAGGCGGCGATCTCTCGCAAGAATCCCAAGCTCATCGAGCTGCTTCTCAAATTCGGAGCCAGCCCGAACGCGAAGGATGCGGAGGGAAACACCCTCCTTGCGGCGGCATGCTTTGCTGGAGATGACGAAAGAGTCCGGCTGTTGCTGAAAAACGGCGCCGATCCGAAAGAACCCGGCTTGCTCGGCAAGTTGATCCGTGGTGGCCCGAAGGCCGTCCCGATGATTCAGATCCTGCTGGAAGCCGGTTGCGATCCAAATGCCGTGGACAGCAGCAAGCGGCCTCCCGTCGTCGATCTGTTTGATTGGAAATTCGAAAACAAGAACTCCGGCAATGTCTATCTGGTGAGCGACAAACGCTCGGATCAGGCGAAGCTGCTCAAACTCCTTTTCGAACATGGCTTGGATCCGAACACGGTTTATGGAGAGTTCACACGTTCCGGCACAAGTTCACGGCGTCCTTCTCCAGGAGGCGGCGATGCCAGCCCCTTCCACGAGGAAACCCAGGAATCGGTGAGTATTCCCCGAAGCCTGCTCATGATGGTGGTCGAGATGCGGCAGCGGAGTCGTGTGACCAATGTGGACATGATCGGCATGCTGTTGGATGCCGGAGCGAAACCGGCCGACGAATTTCCCGAAGTCTTCGATTTCGTGGCAGAAGGCGACGACTCGCTGGAAATCGCAAAGGCGTTGCTGCCCTTCCGTCCGAAAACACTCAATCTCTCGGCAAAAGGTTATTTCCTGAATTGGAACCCGCAGGTGAAGCGTCTGTTCCTTGATGAAGTGCTGAATCCGGAACTTGCCACCAAGGGCGGCGTGTCTCTGGTCTTCACGGAGCGAGGGGAATGCCAGATTCTGATCGAAAGGGACCGGGCCATTCCGTCCGCCGCACATCTGATGCTCATGAACTTCGGAAGCCTGAAAGGGGCATCCAGTGATTACAGCATGAAGTTTCGCGAACCCGTTCTCACGCGGGTGCGGCGCGGCGAGGACGGGAATGTGTCGCGAACGGTCTTGGATTGGAAAGGTTCCGCCGTGCTTCCCGAACTTGCTGCAGGAGACGTCGTCGAATTCGCATGGGGTGAGGTTTTTTCCGTGCCGGATTCCACTACGGGGACGGATTGGTTGTTTGGCCGATTCCTCAATTGGCACTTCCGCAAGCATGTTGGATTTCCAGTCGTGATCGAGATCGGAGGAAAGCTCCGGGAGATTCAGTTGCGGGGTGATCTGTTGTCCTTCGATCCGACGAAAAACGAAGCTCCCCTGCTCAGTGCCGGACGACTGGCTGCCTTGTTCCTTCCAGGCTCGCCGGGTTCGGAAGTGGGTCCTGATTCCATTCTAAGCGTCCGCCGGAAGGATGGTGCGGAGGTGCGGATGGATTTGTCCGCCAGAGGAGCTGAGGAGTATGAACTGATGCCCGGCGACCATCTGGTCCTGCCGGATCCGCAAACAGTCATGAAGAAAGTGGATGCACTTATGCGACCGGTGTTGCTGAAGTTCCCGGGAATTCCGGGAGGAAGAACCTACGGTCCGTTCAGCGACGTCAGGTTCGAAGGCAAACCCTCCATCACCATGCCGACCTTGGTGCAAGTCCTGACAGATGCCTATGCACGGCCCTTCGCGAACCGTGCGTGGTCGGATACGACATTCGACGATGCGGCGATACCAGCCGTGTCCGAAATGGTGGCAAATGGATATGTGCCGGTCATCGCACCTCATCCGGACTTCTCACGCATCCGGATCCTGCGGTCGGGTGATGATGGAAAGGAGAAGGTGATTGAAGTGGATCTTGTCCGGGCGATGAAGAATGTTTCCGAGGAAACGCCGGAGGCGGAGGTGAGAAAGATGGATGTGCCGCTGCTGCCCGGAGATGTGGTGGAACTGCCGCTGCTGGGTGAACATGCGGACCAGCCATGGAAGGGATTTTCGGATCTGGAGGAATTGTTTTTCCGCAAGGCCTTGTCGGGAACGTTCTTGATCCGCAATGAGGACGGCATCATCGAGTCGGTCAAGATGGTCTATCATCAGCCGGATTGGAAAGAAACGACTCACGGATTGATTCCCTGGGTTGCGAAGGAAGGCGCCAGCACCATGAGGTTTTCCTCGTTTTCCCAGCGCAGCTTGTCCAATAGCGCTCTGAAAAGGGATGGCGATAGACTGCCCATTGGGAAATTCTCAAATCCTTTCCTCCGGGATGGGGATCAGGTGGAAGACTCTAACAATGCTCCACGGATGCCAGTCCAGCCCGTCCCGGGACAAGTTCTTCCGAGAGTGGTTCCTCCTCCCTCCACCAACTGATGCCCCGCGCCCCGTCATCTCCCCAATGGCTCACGCTGGCGGTGTTGCTGCCGCTGGTGGTGCTCGGTGTGCTGGCGTGGATGGGTGTGAAGGCGCAGGTGCGAGCGGCGTGGTCGTCGGCGAAGGAGGAAGCGAGGGTGGCGGGGAGGAACGCGCAGGCGGTGTTGGAACGCGAATTGAGCGAGGCGCTGCAAACCGCGGCCTTGTTTCCCGATCCGCCGGTGCCGGGTGAGGCGTTCGAGGCGGATGCGGTGTTGGATGGCGGCGATCCGGCAAAACTACGCAGTCTTCGCGATGATCCGGAAGCGGGAATCTCTCCGGCGGGCTTGCCGCGACGAGTGCTGGCGGGGTTCCGGTTGCTGGAGTCTGGCGGAAACGCGGAGGACCTGGCGATGCTGGTGAAACTCGCGACGCGTGATGCCCCGTCCTTGCTCACGCCACTGGTCCTGCGGAATGCGGGAGACGTAGCGAAACAGGAGGCGGAACTTTGGTCGGCCGGTGATCGAGCGCGAGAGGCATGCCGGCGGCGCCCGCAAACGTCCGAGGCGGGAGTCTGGATGGACGGTGATATCACTTGGATGGCGAAGGAGGGAAACACGCTGCGTTTCATTGAAGGCGGCGGTCTGAAGCGCGCGTTGTTAGTGGCTGGCGAATCCTTGCCGAAGTGGGCGAGTATTCGACTTGTGGCCGTTGGCAAAGTGTTCCCATCCGATCAGGGAAGCGGGGAAATCATGGAAACACTGCCGGTCAAATTCGGTGAGGGATTGCGCTTGGAGCTCATCGCCGCTCGACCGGATCTCATCGAGGCATCCGCCCGCAGGCAGGGGCGGTGGACCTTGGGGCTGTTAGGGTGTGCGGTGCTCGTTTCCGGCAGCGCGCTGGGCATGATGCATCACTCGATCCGACGGGAGCGCAGGCTTTCGGAAATGAAGAGCCAGTTTGTCGCCAGCGTCTCCCATGAGCTACGCGCGCCGGTGGCCTCGATCCGCCTGATGGCCGACGCGCTGGAGGAGGAAAAGGTGGATCCGGAAACCGCGAGGGAATTCCACCGGCTCATCGCTCGGGAAGGGGCGAGGCTTTCCACCTTGGTGGCGAACGTGCTCGATCACGCGCGCATCGAGCAGGGCCGCAAGGTGTGGAACATGGAGCCTTGTGATCTCGCCGCTCTCACAAACGAAACGCTGCGGGTGATGGAGCCGCTGGCTAATGAGAAAGAGATAATCCTCGAGGCGGATCTATCCGCCGCGGAGGCCGTGGTCGATGCCGGGGCCATCCAGCAGGCCTTGGTGAATTTGTTGGATAACGCGATCAAGTTCTCGCCCCGCGGAACCACCGTGCGGACCTCGCTGACCATGAATGGCAACCATTGGTGCCTTGCCGTGCGCGATCAGGGACCGGGCATTTCCAAAGAGGAACACCACCGGATCTTCGAGCGCTTTTACCGGCCGGGCGATGAACTCCGACGCGAATCCCAAGGCACCGGCATCGGCCTCAGTTTGGTGAAGTCCATTGTCGAAGCCCACGGTGGCCAGGTGCTCCTGGAAAGCTCTCTGGGAAAAGGCAGCGTCTTCACTCTGACAGGTCCCATTTCTCCTCCTCCATGAGACTCCTCATTATCGAAGACGAAGCTCCGATGCGCACCGCCCTCGTGGAAACGCTCAAGGCGGAGGGATACCGCGTGGTCGGCGCGGTGGATGGTCCGAGCGGTCTCGAACTCGCCTGCACCGAAGCGTTTGATCTCGTGCTGTTGGACGTCATGATGCCGGGGCTCGACGGATTCGCGGTGTGCAGGGAACTGCGCAAACGCGGACGAACGATGCCGGTGCTCATGCTCACCGCCAAGGGCCGGATCGACGACCGCGTGGAAGGCCTCGACAGCGGGGCGGACGACTATCTGATGAAGCCGTTCAGCCTGCGCGAGTTGTTAGCCAGGGTGCGCGCGCTGCTCCGCCGCAAGGAGCGCGAGGAATCGGTGGGGGAGAGCATCCGGATCGGAAACGCGGTGGTGGATTTCACCAAACGGCAGGTCATCCGGGCGGATGGGGTTTGCGATCTATCTGAAAAGGAGATCGGCATGCTTCGCCTGCTAGCCTCGTGCCGCGGGCAAACCGTCAGTCGTGAGAAGTTTCTCGATGTGGTGTGGGGATACCACGCGTTTCCCAGCACGCGCACCGTGGACAACTTCATCGCAACCCTGCGTTCGAAACTGGAATCCGATCCGGCGCGGCCGGAACATCTGCTCACCGTGCGCGGTGCGGGATACCGGCTGGAGTGCTGACCGGGTTCAGAACCCCTCCAGAATTCTCCTCACCGCCGTGGCCGCGGGGATGGTCTGGTTTTCCACCTGTTGCTGGATGTCCGGCAGGAGGTGCTTGATGCCTTCGTTACGATAGAAGCGGTGCAGCAGCTCCTCCTCGATCATCGAGCGCATCCACTCGATTGACTGGTGCCGTCTGCGTTTTTCAAACACGCCGCTCTCACGGGTTTCCGCGGCGAACTGCTCGATCACCTCCCAGAGTTGGAGCAGGGTTTCCGGAATCAACGCGGAACACGTGGTGCATCGCGTCTGCCAACCTTTCGTCGCGGGTTGCAGGAAATGCAGCACCCGGTTGTATTCGGCGCAGGCGAGTTTGGCCTTCTGGATGTTGTCGCCGTCCGCCTTGTTCACGGCTAACAGATCGGCGATCTCGATGACGCCCTTCTTCATCCCTTGCAGTTCGTCGCCCGCGCCGGCGATCATGATTAGCAGGAAAAAATCGACCATCGAGCGCACGGTCACCTCGTTCTGCCCTACGCCGACGGTTTCCACGAGGATCACATCGTATCCCGCGGCCTCGCAAAGCAGCATCGTCTCCCGGCTTTTTCTGCCGACGCCGCCGAGCGAGCCGCCCGATGGCGACGGACGGATGTAGGCGTTCGGCTCGCGCACGAGCTGCTGCATGCGGGTCTTGTCGCCGAGGATGCTGCCGCCGGTCACGCTGCTGCTGGGATCAACGGCGAGAATGGCCACGCGGTGGCCCATGGCGCAGAGCTGGCAGCCGAGTGACTCGATGAGCGTGCTCTTTCCCGCCCCGGGCACTCCGGTGATGCCCACGCGGATCGAGTTGCCGGATTTCGGAAGCACGCGGGTGAGCAGTTCCTGGGCGAGCGACTCGTGTTCCGGCAGGTTGCTTTCCACCAGCGTGATCGCTCTTGATAGAATGGCCACATCGCCGCCGAGAACGCCGTGCTCGTAGTCGTCGAGCGTGAGTTTCCTGCGTTTGGTGAGTTTCTTCGCGGGAGCATCGGGCCCCGGTGTGACGCCCGGCATCACCCGGCAGGCGAAACGCGGGTCGTCCTCGGAACCAGCGGGAATCCAATCCGGCAACAAGGCATCTGAATGACACGAGCAGACATCGGCATCCGCCGCCGCGACAGGATGCTGGGAAGAGTGTCCGGGTGAATCGCCCACATCCATTCCAATAGCGGCGGCCCTTCCGCCTGACTACCCATATTTCGCCCTCGTCCCCGCTTGGATTGCCGCTGGAAACTTTTCCGATCCGTGACAAGGTCCGCCGATGCCTGACGCGACCCCGATTCTCGAAGCCGACCAACTCGTCAAACAGTTCGGCGAGTTCACCGCGCTCGACGGGTTGTCGTTCCGGGTTGCGCCGGGCGAATCACTCGGCCTGCTTGGTGTGAACGGCGCGGGGAAAACCACGGCGATGAACTTGTTGCTGGGTCTCACCACCCCGACATCCGGAGAGGTGCGCATGTTTGGCAAGGACCTGTGGAAACACCGGATCGAAATCCTCAAGAAGGTCAATTTCTCCTCGGCTTACACTAGTTTGCCGTCGAACCTGCTGGTCTGGCAGAATCTAACGGTCTTCGCGCGGCTCTATGGAGTGGCCAAACCGAAACAGCGGATCGAATCCCTATTGGAATTGCTCGACATCACCCACTTGAGGAAGTCCGTCACCGGCCGATTGTCCGCGGGCGAATCCACCCGGGTGAACCTCGCCAAAGCCCTGCTCAACGAACCGAAACTCCTGCTGCTCGACGAGCCCACGGCCTCGCTCGATCCGGACATCGCGGATCGTGTGAGAAAACTGCTGCGCAAGCTCCAGAAGGAAACCGGCCTTTCCATCCTCTACACCTCGCACAACATGCGGGACATCGAGGAAGTCTGCGACCGCCTCATCTTCCTGCACGGTGGCAAGGTGCTCGCCGAAGGCACGCCGGGCGAGGTCCACTCGCGTTTCAACCGCAACTCGCTCGAAGACCTATTCATCGGCGTCGCCCGTGGTGAGATCGATGCGATAGGACTCCAATAAACCTTCCGATTCATGCCATTCTCGATCCACACCGTCAGCGCGCTGGTCCTTCGTTACGTGTTCCTCTACACGCGGAATCCGGTGCGTTTCGTCGAACTGATCTTCTGGCCGCTCGTCGATCTGCTCGTCTGGGGATTTCTAACGATCTACCTGCAGAAACAGGGCGCGGGTGAGTTTCCGACCGCCATCACCTTCCTGATCGGCGCGATGATCCTGTGGGACGTGATGTTCCGCTCGCAGCAGGGCGTGGCGATCTCGTTTCTTGAGGACGTGTGGACGCGCAACCTGCTCAACGTGTTCGTCGCTCCGGTTAGAACCGTGGAATACGTGGCTGCCACCTGCATGGTCGGCGTGTTGCGGATTTGCGTGACCTTGTCCGTCCTCACGCTCGTGGCCGCGCTGGTCTATCAGTTCAGCCTGTTCCGCATGGGCTTCGCCTTGCTGCCGTTTTTGGCGAACCTGGTCCTCTTCGGCTGGTTTCTCGGCATGATCTCCACCGCGCTCATCATGCGCTGGGGCCAGGCGGCGGAGAGCCTGGCATGGGCGGTGCCGTTTTTCATCCAGCCGCTTGCCGCGGTGTTCTATCCGGTGTCCGTGCTGCCGGCATGGCTTCAGCCGGCGGCCATGTGCCTTCCCTGCACTCCCGTGTTCGAGGGCATGCGCGTGGTGCTTGCGGGAAAACCGGCGCCGTGGGGAAACATCGAGCACGCGCTCCTGCTCAATCTCGTCTGGGGCGTGATTGCCGCTTCGTTCTTCGCGATGAACCTCCGCCACGTCCGCCGCACCGGTCTGTTGGTCAAGGTGGCCACCCAGTGAGCCGCTCAGCCGCGCACGCAATCGAGCTGGCAGAGTTTGTAGGCCGCGTTGAGCCTGCCGTGCTTGAGGTGGCGGGTCAGGGCGTGCAGGCGTTCCATGTAGATGGCGCGGTCCTCCTGATAGGCCTCGCTGAGGTGGGCTTGTTCGAGTTTCGAGAGCCTGCCGTCGAACGCGGCGGCCACGGTGAGCAGATCGAGCAGGAAATAGCGCTCCGGCGGCGGGATCGACTTCAGGGTTTCGAGAAACGATTCCCAATCATCAAAACGGTCTCCCTCCCGGATCTCTAACATTTCCTGGAATCGCAGCAGCAGGACGACCATGTTCGGATGGTAGTTCTGCGTCATCACCACCGCGTTTCCGATCGCGCGGAGGCAGCCGTTTCTCGCGGTGTGGGAGAGTTGTTCCAGATAGCCGCCGTGTTTCACCGCGTCGGCGATCCGTCCGGCAAGCGCGTATCCGAAGACCCGCAGCCGTGCCTCGTGAATGACCTTGCGGATCACCACGCTGTTCCAGAAAACCTCCACCGGAATGGCGATGTAGAGGATGGAAATGCCGAATAGGTGGCTGCCGACGGCGTAACGCAGAACCGCCTTGAAGAGCAGGTTGGAAGCGATGATTTTCCCTTTGTACAAAAGCCCGATGGCTAACAGGTTTTTACGGGAGATGCGTTTGAACGGATCGATCCCAAGAATGCGCAGTTCCGGATCCTGAATCTCAAGAGCGGCCCTGGCGAGGAGGTTGCGCACGGCGAAGAGTCCGCCGCAGAGCGATTCGTGGTGGTGCTCCTTCAGATGCACCAGGCGGCTCACCTGATGCACGGCGCGCAGCGAGATGTAGAAGAGGAAGTAAAACTCGAACAGGGTCGCCACGATGGTGACGATGCCCACCCAGAGGTAATGGCTCCACGCCGGTTCGTTGGGGATCTTCAGATCCGCGAGAACGATCGGATAGACGAAGATGACGCCCACGAGGGACGAGAGGATGATTCCCCTGGCGGTGATCCCGGCCACCTTGCGCGAGATTTCCTGATCCGTCGAATCGAAGGCATGGCGGTCCACCTGTCCGCGGCTGAAGAGATCCAGATAGTAGAGTCCGAATTTCTCAAACCGTGACGGCTCGGCGGTCGCGACTGTCACCTTCGGTTCCATGTCGCGCGGACCATTAAACGAAGGGTGGGACATCGGCGAGTGGAAAACCGCCGTGCGTCCTTGTTCACCGGGGAATACCGCCTTCCACCGCCCAAACGCCCCTGACTCCCTGGATCGTCGCTTCCGAAACGGCGATGATGGTTCCGGCATCCATCACGAACAGCGAGTTCCACAACTGCGGGCCGCCTGTTTCTCCAAACGGGTAGGTCGGTTCGCCGAACGATTCCGCCTTGGTGTTTCCCAGGCACACCGCCATTCGTGAATCGCGCATGTTTCCCGACTCCGCGATCTGGAACGAGAGCGCGAAGCGGTGGTCCGGCAGTCGTGCTAGATACGGAGCTCCGGCGTAGGTGGCTTCGGCGAGAGGCTTGGACAGCGCGCTCCATCGCTGCGGGCTTTCGCCGGAAACGCAAGCCGCTTCCTTCGCGCCGGTGATGTCGAGAATCACCGGCTTGAACGCTCCGTGAATGCCGTTGTCCTCGATGACGAGGAAGCTTCGTTTCAAATCCGGAGCGAGCACCGGGACCGGCATGCCGTCGCGATGTCCCTTGCGGAACGAAACCCTCTCCACGGGGCTCCACGTGTCTCCACCATCCTTGGAACGGATCATGGAGATCTCCTGCTCGTTGCTCGTGGTGTATGGAGCCTCGTTGGCGAAAAAAACACGGAGTTCCCCACTCGGATAGACCAGGCCCGATGGTTCCCAGCAGCCGTTCTCAAAATCCTTTCCACCGGTGAACAGGGTTCTAACATCCGACCAGCTTTCGCCTCCGTCCTTGCTGCGGCTCATGCGGATCTCGAATGACAGCCCGCTGTTCCGCTCGGGGCGGAAGTTGAACAGGCAGATGACCTCCTTCGGCCCGAGCACGAGAAACTCGGTGTTGGTGAGCGATCCCCGGGCGGGACCGGCGACTGTGACCGGGTTGCCCCAGGTCGTGCCGTTGTCATGACTCAGGCGGACCCTGATCGACCGGCGGTGATCGAATCCGGCGATGCAGTTTCCGCCATCGAGCCGCGCGATCCTGCCGTAGTGACCGTCCTGTTGGATGAGGACCGGTTTCCTGCTCTGCCAATCCAGATCCGCAGCAGCGGAAATCCAAGGATTTGTTAGGGCCATCGCGATGCAACGAAGCGCGAGGCGGGCGATGAATTTCGATTTCATGTGGGTATCAGCGAATCTTCCTATCCACCGCGGTCCGGAGCTTGCCGAGGAAGTCCGCCTGCGAAGAACCCATTCTCACGGCAAGTGTGCCCGGCTCCGCGCCGTCCGGTGAATCCGTGGCCACCTTGATCAGGATGTGATTCCATCCCTTTTTCAGCGGGATGCCGTCGTAAGTGACCAGTTTCCGGTAATCCGCGTTCTCGCTGCGCGTTTCGGTTAGAGCGGTTCCGTTGATGAACAAGCGGCAGGCATCCGAGACATAACAAGCCAGCCGGAACTTCGGGGCGTCCGGCCCTGCGAGCAGGAGATCATCAAGCGCCCTCGGACTCTCGATCCAGAAACTGAAATAGGCGACAGTAGCTCCGCCCGCCGCGTTGGTTTTGGCGATGTCCGGGAATTGAAACCGATCACGGCTGGGACTGGCAACCGACTTCCATTCGATGTCGTGGCTCTTGGTTCCTTGCTGCGGCAGGATCTTCGCTTCTTCCACGAAGTCACGCGCCATCGCGGCATCGAGATCCCCGGCGTGAAACGGAGCGGCGATGAGCGCGTTGACCAGCACGCCATCCCGGTCGAATGCAGGAACCCCGCGATCCGCCGGGGCCGCCAGGCGGATGCCCATGTTCCCTAACAATCCTCTCCACATGGCGTCCGCGTTGGCGGAAGCGACCCTCCAATCGATGCCGCAGATCACGAGCCGGCCCTTGCCCCACGGCATTTCGATCAAGGCCGCGCCACCCGGTTTCTGAAGGCGCTCGTAGAGCACCAACGCCGCGCATTTCGCGAATTCCGGCGTCTCATTGAACAAGGACCAATCGGCCTCGCCCGCTTTCAGAAGCACCTTGGTTCCCTCCGGAAAACTTCCTCCGATTCCCCGCCGCAGGAAGTTCCGGTCCGCGCCGTCTTCAGCGAAATAGAGATCCTTTTGCGTGAAACCGGCGGTCCATGGATGTGCGGCGTCTTTCACCAGCATCGTCGCGTCACGTGGCGTGGAGGACATTCCCGCTGGCAGGCCTTCGCCGGATTCTCCGGGAAACAGAACGGTGGTCCCGCCGAGGGATTTCAATTCGTCCAACTTGCATCCGCCGCCATCGACGAAACGAAAACCCGCATCGGATGTGCCGAAGGGCACGCCGAGATCCTTCATCCGTGTCGCCAGCGGTGAGTTGGAATCCCCGATGAACGCGACCTCATGGATCGTGGGTCGCGCTTGGCTGTTAGAAGCTTGTTTGTCCGGTGTGCGGCGGTGATCCCACTCGCATTCCGCCGGTTCCGGCTCCGCCAGCGCGGCTTTCATCGCATGGAACATGGCGAGCGGCTTGTAGAGCGGGAGATCGCGGTCCCAACCCGGATTGAGCGTGGCCACATGGGGCGGGATGCGCTCGGGCTGGATGCCGGGTTTCCCTTCCTGATAGCGTTTCGTGAGAAACACACCGTCATCCTGGGTGGGCAGCCGGGTGAAGTCGTTGTAACCGAAGTTCAAGTGCTCCAGTCCGAACCACGCGGTCTCGCTGGCGGAGAAGTAGGTGAGTTTCGGGCGGGCCATGCGGACGATGTTGTCATACAAATCGATGGCGAGCGCCTCGTTGCGTCCGGCGTAGTTCTGATAGGCGCGGTCGCCGTTGAACTCCGCGAGTTGGGAGGGACGCGCGTAGTAGCTTCCGCCCGATTCCCCAACCATGAGCGGCTTTTTCAGATCCGGCAGCCGCTCCAGGGGCGTGCCATGGCCGAAGTGCGCGCTCCACACCGGCAGCGCGCCGCGCAGGTCCTCATCGCCATCGCAGGAAATCCAAGCCCGCGTCGGGTCGAGCAGGCGGGTGCGGTTTCCGAGATCTCCGAGCTTGCGATACCATGCCGCGCTTTGTTCTCCGGGCACGTTGTTGAGCTGGAAGATCGCGAACAACTCGTTTCCGAAACTCCAACCAAGCACGCTGGGGTGGTTCCGGTCACGCAGCACCAATCCGTCCACATGATCCTCGAAGCGTTTCCACGCGGCGTCCTCCTCGAAATTCAGCGCGACTGAGCTTCCGAAAATCGACGTTTCATCGAGAACCACGATGCCCATCTCGTCCGCGAGATCGAGATAGTGTTTCGGATGAATCTGCGCGTGGGGCCTGGCCGCGTTTCCGCCGAAGTCCTTGATCATGCGATACCACGCCCAGACGTAGGAGCGGGAAAGCACGAAGGGGCCGAAGGGATGCAGGAGGTCGCCAGTCAGTTGGAGTTTCTTTCCATTGAGCAGCAGGTCTCCGCCCTGGATCCGGAACTCGCGCCATCCGAAGCGGGTCGTGCTTTGATCGACGGGTTTCTTGTTCTTGAAAATCGTTAGATTCACTCCGTGGAGGTCCGGTGAATCCGGCGACCATTCCTTGAGAGCGCCGCGAGTCGCCGTGATGATCGATATCGTCACGCTGCCTCCTGCGGGAATGCTGGCGATTTGATTCGGAAGCTTCAGCAAGGGCTCGCCGTAAGCGCCGGCCGGGACACCCGGATGCCGGTCGTCCGCGCGGTTGATCCATGGCGCGACTTCGCCGGTGACCGATACGAACACCTGACCGCCGCTCTGGTTGGAAACGGTGACCTCGATCTCAATTCGATCCGCGCCGGACAGTGTTTTCACGAAGACATCGGAGATGCGGACCTCGGGAACGATGCGGAGGCTTACGTCCTGCCAGATTCCCAACAGCCTTGATGTTTCCGAACCGACGGGAAACGGCGAGTTCATCTTCGGGTAAGCGGCGCTTTGTTTCCTGAAGAGCTCGTGGGAACGCACGCCCACCAGCAACTCGTTTTCATCCCTGAGCGCGTCGGTGACATCCACTTCGAACGGCAGCCAGCTGTCGAAGTGCCTCGCCACGGTCTTGCCGTTCAAGCGCACCTCGCAATCTCCGGCGACGGCTTCGAAGTGAAGGATCGCGCGCTTTTGATAGAGGTCCTTGGGTTTCGGGAAATGACGTCGCAGCCAGCCCATGCGAGCCTCCTCCCATGTCGGCGGATAGCTGGGGAAATACACCGATTCCGGCCAATACGGATGCGGGCTGTCCTTGCCGACGTTCCGCCCTCCTCCCCACGCGTTGACGTTCCATGGCGAGGGGATCTTGATTGGCACGAGTTCCCATGCGGACGGAGATGGATCAGTCAGCGCCGGAGGATTTCCCGTGCCTTCCTTGAATCCGCCGGGAACCTCGACGGGTTGGAAATTCCACCGTCCGTTCAGGCTGATCTCGTGGCGGAACTCCCTCTCGAACTCACTGAAGGCTGGCATGGTGGGGGCGAAATCGCCATCGAACTCCGACGCGGCCAAAGATTGGCCTGCCGGAAGGTGGCCCCAGCGATCCCCCGCGGTGGCTGTGACGAGCATCGGGAGCAGGGCCAGGATGACGCGCATGTGGCAGGCTACGTGAAATTTCCGGCAACTTTTCCGGAGGCGTTGACGGATTCCACTTGATGAATGGTCCACGAACGATCGCGGCATCGCCGCTTGACTTGTCCCGGAGCCGCGGAAAGATCCCCGGCATGAAATCGCTGCTGGTTCTGTGCGCGTTGATTGCAAGTTTCATTCCGGCGGAAGCGGTCTCGATCATCCGCATGGTGGGCACTCCCACGTGGAAGATCACGCCGCCGGCGTGCAGGTTCAAAGTGGACGGGCCGATCCAGAACCTCAGCCCCTCGGGAAGCGGCTCGGGGACCTTGAAACTCGTGCTGTTCATTTCGAAAGCACCCTATCCCTCGGCCGGCAGCCAGGTTTCCGAACTCGTGCTGGGACAACTCGCCGGGCAGACCCAGTTCAACAAGGCGGCGGGCAAATCCCTCGCGTATGTGCCCAAGGTCACGGGGACTTATTATTTCTCCGTCCTCGTCGCCGAATACACGGGCAGCGGCTGGAGCGTGCGTGCCTATGCGGACACCGGGAAATACAAACTCAAGGACGGCGTCTTCGTCACCGGAACCAAATGGACGGTTCCCAAAGGCCCCGTCATTCCTCCGCCGGGCAAGATGGTCAATGGCGACTTCATCGACTTCAAGGAGAAGGCGACCGAGAGCTTCGACATGATCTCGCCGATGGCGCAGACGAGGACCCGCGTCCAGTTTCTCAAAGGCAAGAACTGCCGGGTGACCTCCGTGGGAGAGCAGGTGAAAGTCACCTATTCCTACGGGACCGGCATCGTCTCATCAAACGGCAAACCGTCCGATGTCGGCAAACTGACGGTGGATTTCAGCAATCTCACCAACTCGATCTATCAGACCGAGTCCCAGTATGTGCTCTACTACACGACCGGGCTTTCCGGTTACTACAAACGCACGGATCTCGCCGGAACCGGCCGCCGTGTGGTGTGGGGCTTGTTTTCCCTGAACGGCGGGGCGTTTCCCCAATCCGCTGCCGTCAAGACGGAATCCGCTTCAAGTGGTGTGGTTTCGTAATTGGCATCG
>DAISZP010000507.1:0-3902 GCA_036824745.1 Luteolibacter sp. | reverse complement strand
TTCTTCTGGTTGGTGGACCAGTTGACGTTCTGTTTGAAGTTGTTGTTGATCTGAACGTTCCGGTCGCCGCGATAGACGTTCTTGTTGTTGACGATGGTGACGCGGTTGTTGCTGTTGTTTCCGGAGTTCCACCAGTTGTTCTTGTTGTTGGAGTTGTTTCCGGAGTTGTTGCCGATCTTGTCGTTGTCAAAGTTCGGGCGTTTCACCGGTTTGGTGTTCTGGCCGGGACGGACGTTGGGTTTTTGATCCGGGCGGTTGTTGCCGGGGCGGTTGTTGGCGTTGTTACCTCCGCCGGGGCGGTTGGGTTTTGGATAGGTGACCTCACCGGGCAGGGTTTCCGGGCGTTGGTGGGGTTTGTCCGGGCGGTTCGGCCGCTCCGCGGGTTTGGTATCCGGCCGGCCGGGACGGTTGCCCGGGCGCTCTCCCGGAAGTGTTTCCGGACGGTTCGGGCGTTCGTTGGGGCGGTTTTCCGGGCGATTCGGACGGTTCTCGGGACGATTGTTGCCCGGGCGATCCGCGGGACGAGTTTCCGGCCGTTCGGCGGGGCGGGTCTCCGGACGATTGGGGCGTTCGGCCGGCCGGTTTTCGGGGCGGTTGGGTCTGTCCGCCGGTTTCGCTTGGGGGCGTTCCTGAGGCCTCGGGCGCTCGGCGGGTTTGGCTTGAGGGCGATTGACGTTTGCTGGTTTCGCGGCAGGACGCTGAGCGGGCTTGGAGGCCTTGGAACCGGTGATGGGGTTGCGGTTTCCACCGTCGGACTTGCGGACATTGGGTCTGGAGTCCGCGTTGCCCTTTCGGTTGTCCCCCTTGGCGAGGGTGTCGGTGGTGATCAGGCTCAGGCAGCAGAGCTGTGAGACCAGGAAGTTGAAGAAAGTTTTCATGGAGATATGGGAAATGGGTTTATTCTTCGGCAGCGGCGGGGGCGGGCCCGGCATCAGGTTCCGCATCGAGTTCCGGAAGCTCGGGTGGTCGTTTCACGACGCGGATGGAAATGTCCGGCTGGGTTTCGCCGCCGATGGTTTGGTCGCGGACGGACCAGGTGAATCCTTGTTTGTTATCATCCGGCGAGAAGGACTGGGTGGATTGGTTCACCTCGCCATCGGCGGTGATCCCGGAGGTGCGCAGCAGCCATCCGTCGTCGGTGGTGGTCCACTCGGATTTGGTGTAACCGCCCTTGGAGTCGAAGGCCCATGAGACATGGTTGTTGCGGTTGCCATTCCATCCGATGCGGTAGGTGGATGAGGTGCTCGCTTCGCCGGCCTGCACGGTGAGCGCCCGGCCATCAAGGTAGGGGCCGTCTTCGCTCCAATCGAAGGAAAGGAACGTGCGCGCGCCGTTTTTCTCGAAGATCCAATCGCCTGCGAGCCATTCGAGAGCCTGCAGTTTGTCATCCGGCGCGGCCTTGTCGCCGATCTCATCACGGATGCTGGCGGTGAGCCAGGTGCCGTCCGCCTGCTTTGCCTGCACCGCGGAGTAGTGGTGGGAAGTGATCTCACCGGAGGCGCGGGTGACATGCAGCGTGCCATCCTCGATGGCGAGGGCGGGGGTGACGAATCTAACGGAGCCGGCTTCGAGCGCGGCCTTGGGTTTGTCCTCCGAGGAAAAGATGCCGTCGTAGAAATCGGTGATTTCCTCGCGGCCGGAGATGAGTTCTCCACCGGCGAGGATGATCTCTCCGGATGGAAGGAAGAGTTTGGCCATCGTTTCGGCGTCTCCTTTGTTATAGGCATCGACGAATGACCGGGCGTTCCTGGCGAGGGATTCGAGGTCCGCTTTCTGGGTTTGTTCCTCCTGCGCCGCGGCGAAGGAGATGGCCACCAGGGAGATGGCGATGGGTGGGATGATCCGGTTCATGAGCAGGTTTCTTGGGGATTGGAATTTGTCCTAACGGAAACCAGAATTGCCGCGGTCCGCCAAGAGAATTCACGGGAAACTTCCTGCTCCGATCTTGACGTTCAGGAACTCCGGATGGAGCGGAGTTTCAAGATTCCGGAGCCTTGGCCGCGACCATGCGCTTGATGCCGCGCATGGCCCAGCCGACGACCGGGAACTCGCCATAAACCGGGAAGGAAGCGTCCCAGTGATCGAGTTGGGAAAGGATCCGCCCGTCCGGCGCGAAGCGGAAGTGGCTGGTGCCCGAGATCTCGCGTGGTTTCGAACGGAACTGATAGCGCATCGTCCACAGCAGGAAACCGGTGCGCTCGTCGCCATGCGCGTCTTCCACGGTGATGGTGACTCCGGCGAGTTGTTGGAAGAGTTGTTCGAAAACGATCCGCAGCGCGGCATGGCCTTTCACCTCATGCATCGGATCGCGGAACTCGACGGCGGGAGAATAGATGTCTCCGATCTGGTCGAGCTTCGCAAGCGAGAGTCCATTGAAGAAGCGGGCGACGGGCGCCAATGAGTCGGGGCAATGAAGCGCCATGGTGCGTGGAGGCTTTTAAGTAGCGCGGATCGGTGAAATCACCAGCCGAAAACCAGCGGCGGCACGATGATGCGGACGTTTCCGCCGCGGTTGTGATCCTCGGTTTCCTCGACGGCGGTGACGACGTCGTTTTCAAACTCCACCGCGGTCTTGCTCTTCTCGATTTGCGTCACGCTGGCGAGTTGGCGGTAAACCGCGCCGGAAACCGGATCCACACGAGTGACGTAGTTTTTCTGCTCCTCGTATTCGATGAACTCCCAGCGGCCGGATTGTCCCTTGTCGGTTTTGCGGATGCTGGTCTTGGTGGGTTTGCCTTTGGCCAAGGCCACCTCTTCGAGAGTCATGCCGACGGCCACTTGTTTGTTTTTGATCAGGGTCTGGACCTGGATTTGCCGGTCGTAGAGTTGTTTCAGGTGGGAAACGAATTCGGGATCATTGGAAGAGAAAGCCCAGGGGGCCACCCAGCCGGCGACGTCGCCCTTGGTGCCCTGGCCGCGAACGCGGTAGATCTTGTCGGTGATGGCGTCGAGTTTCAGAGTCTGTCCGGCCTTGAGGGTGCCGGTGCGGACCTTGCCGTTTTTTTCAGAAAATACCGGAGCCTCCTTGATGACCTTCAGCTCGATCGGCTTCTTCAAGGCCTGCTCGATGTAAACCACATCCGGGTCCGAATCGAGCAGCGACCTGCGTTTGGTCTGAGCGTGCAGCGGAAGCACAAGGCTTGCGGCAAGGATGGCGATTCCCAGTCTCATGGGGGAAACGATAGCGGGTTTTCCTAAAAGCGAAACCATCATTCCTCTCCGACCCACCGGGGCGGGCGAATATTCACGGGAAAATCCGCGCTTCGCGATTGGCGGCCGCCGGTTCCCCATCTACATCCGGCGCATGCATCCGACCGGTCCGCTTTCGCAGAAAATGTTCGCCCTCGCCAAGGAATTCATTCCGGGAGGCGTGAACTCACCGGTGCGCGCGTTCCGCAATGTCGGTGGCGAGCCGTTTTTCGTCCGCCGCGCCCACGGCAGCCGCATCGAGGATATCGACGGCAAGACCTACATCGACTTCATCGGTTCGTGGGGGCCTAACATCCTCGGCCACGCACCCGTCGTCATCACCAATACCATCCACGAAGTCGCGAAAAGCGGTGTTTCCTTCGGCATCCCGAATCCCTTCGAAGTCGAGATGGCGCGCACAATCTGCGAATGGGTGCCCTCCGTGGAAAAGGTCCGCATGTGCAACTCCGGCACCGAGGCCACCATGTCCGCCATCCGCCTCGCCCGCGGGTTCACGAAACGCGACCTCATCGTGAAATTCGACGGATGCTATCACGGCCACAGCGACTCCCTGTTAGTCGCGGCCGGTTCCGGCGCGCTCACCCATGGCGAACCCGACTCCGCCGGCGTGCCGAAGTCCTTCGCCGCGAACACCATCGTCCTGCCATACAACGACCCGCAGGCACTCGAATCCCTCTTCGCCGCGCGCGGTG
>DAISZP010000506.1:0-3905 GCA_036824745.1 Luteolibacter sp. | reverse complement strand
TGCCTATGAGGCCGGTATTTTCACCGAGTTCCAGGAGCAGCGCGCGCCGGGCCACACCGTGCTCGGTGAGACGATCTATCAGAAAGGGTTCCTCGATCTGAAACTGGAGATCCGCGCCGCCATCGCCGCGCTCGATTTCGAAAATGACCCGCTCGCCTATGACAAGCGCGAGCAGCTCCGTGCCATGGATACCTGCGCGGACGCGCTCATCACTTACGCCCAGCGCCACGCCGCACGCCTTGAAGAACTCGCCGCCGCGGAAACGGACGCCGCGCGCGCTGCCGAACTCCGCACCATGGCCGCGATCTGCCGCAAGGTGCCCGCCAACGCGCCGGAGACCTTCCACGAGGCGCTTCAATCCTACTGGTTCGTCCACATCGGCGTGATCACCGAGCTGAACCCGTGGGATTCGTTCAACCCCGGCCGTCTCGACCAGCACCTGTGGCAGTTCTATCAGAAAGAGCTGGCTGCCGGCACGCTCGACGAGGAATCCGCCACCGAACTCCTGCAAGCCTTCTGGGTGAAGTTCCACAACCATCCCGCGCCACCGAAGGTCGGCGTCACGGCGCAGGAAAGTGGCACCTACACGGACTTCGCGCTCATCAATCTCGGCGGCGTGAAACCCGATGGCTCGGATGCGGTGAACGATCTCACCTATCTGATTCTCGACGTGATCGAGGAGATGCGTCTGCTGCAACCCAGCTCGATGGTGCAGGTTTCCAAGAAGAACCCGGACCGCCTGCTGCGCCGCGTGGGACGCATCGTGAAGACCGGGTTCGGCCAGCCATCGATCTTCAACACGGACGCCGTCGTGCAGGAACTCATCCGCCAGGGGAAATCGCTGGAGGAGGCCCGCCGCGGCGGTTGCTCCGGCTGCGTGGAAGCCGGTGCCTTCGGCCGCGAGGCGTATTTCCTCAGCGGCTACTTCAACCTGCCGAAGGTGCTCGAACTCACGCTCCACAACGGCTTCGACACGCGCACGCGGAAACAACTCGGCCCGCAAAGCGGCGATCCCCGTAGCTTTGATTCCTTCGACGCGTTTTTCGCCGCCTTCGAGGCGCAGTTGAAACACTTCATCGACATCAAGATCCGCGGCAACAACCTCATCGAGTCTCTCTTCGCCCGCTACATGCCCGCGCCCTTCCTCTCGCTGCTCATCGATGACTGCATCGCCACCGGTCGCGATTACCACCAGGGCGGCGCGCGTTACAACACCACCTACATCCAGGGCGTCGGACTCGGCACCGTCACCGACGGACTCTCGTCCATCCTCCACCACGTCTATCAGAACAAGGACTGCGATTGGGACACGATGCTCGCCGCGCTGGACTCGGACTTCTCCGGTCACGAGGAACTCCACCACCGCTTCCTCGAAGACACGCCGAAGTATGGAAACGACGACGACCGCGCGGACCAACTTGTCCCGCGTGTGTTCGAGGCGTTTTGGAAACTCATCGACGGCCGCCCGAACGCGCGCGGCGGCACCCACCGCGTGGACATGCTGCCCACCACCTGCCACGTCTATTTCGGCAAGGTCACCGGAGCCCTGCCCGATGGCAAAAGGGCGGGGGAGACCGTCAGCGAAGGCATCTCACCCGTGCAGGGCGCGGACCGTCGCGGCCCCACCGCCGCGCTCAACTCCGCCGCCAAGTTCGACCACATCAAGACCGGCGGCACCCTGCTCAACCAGAAACTCACACCGCAGTTGTTGGCCGATGACGAGGGCCTGAAAAACTTCACCCACCTCGTGCGCGGCTACTTCTCCAAGGACGCCCACCACATCCAGTTCAACGTCGTCACCCGCGAAACCTTGTTGGAAGCGCTCGCCCATCCCGAAAAACACCGCGACCTCATCGTCCGCGTCGCCGGTTACTCGGATTACTTCGTGAATCTCACCCACGAACTCCAACAGGAAATCCTCCGCCGCACTGAGCAGGAAGCCTTCTAAGGAGCAGTGGCGATACTCCTGTCACCACCCGTTCATTTTGCGTTTGCCTTCTCCTCATCCTCCGGATGCCTTCTCGGAAGAATCTCCTTCCGCCAGACATCTTTGTCCTTTGGCACTTCGGCGAAGAAGACCGCTTTCGCGAATCGGCAATCGGCACCTGTGAAGTTGACGACGTATCGTTTGCCCTCCTTGCAATCCGCGATTCCCGATTGGTTGTAGCTGGCTCCGATTTCTGACAGTACCATCCAATCGACGTGGTCCTGCGCGGCCTTCGCGTCCACCACGCGAACGAGGGTTTCGGTGGCTTTGAACGTCTTGGTCTTCTGCTCTCCCCGGATGATTTCAACGACGGTTCCTTCCAGACTGACTTCTCTCGATGCAAGCCCGTCATCGCGAGGCTTGCCATCCGTAATGGTGATCTTGGTGATCTCCACCAGCAGAATCCGATCGCTCCACGCGCTCATCTTGATTCGCGCTTCGGGAGGGACGGTGATCGGCGTGAAACCCATCAAGCAGGCCATCAGGGGAATCCACAGCAATGAAAGCAAGCGTTTCATGGAAACAACCGAACGGGTAACATTCAGGTTTGTAGCTTTCAAGAATTGAAAATGGTCGAGCCATGCCACGGCCATGCGGGGTTCTTCACCCTTGGCATTGAGAAGGATGTGAAACCGGAGGATTCGAGAGGGAATGGAGACCTTTAGCTGTGGACCTGCCAAGGCACGGTGGTTCAATCGGAGTCGTTTGGTAATTCGATGTTCGATCCACCTCACGGTGCGCTACAGCGCTTGAATGATGCGATCACTTCGCAAACCGATCCTCCGCCGGGCTGGCTCCGAGGGCCACCTTAGCTTCGCCGTTGGCGGCGAGGTGGGTGAGGCAGTGGTACACGTCCTCGGGGTCGGCGCTGAGCGATGCGGCGATTTGTTCGGCGGTGCTGGCTTCGCTGCCGAGTTTCCCGCGGACGGAGCCGAGCAGTTCGAGGAAGACTCCGGCGGCCTTTTTGCCGGCTTCGACGCCGGGTTGGTGGTAGGCGTTGATGTTGACCAGCGAGGCGTAGAAGGAGACGGCGCGCTCGAAGAGGGCGATGAGCAGGCCGAGCTGGAAGGGGTTCACCTCCGGGATGGAAATGGTGAGGGACTTGCGGCCGGCGGCGTGCAGCGCCTTGCGGGTGCCGCGCATGAAACCTTGCAGGTAGTCCGCGGTGGTGGTGCCGGGATCGACTTCGATGCTCTTGCCATCGCGGCCCTTGCGCACCTCGATGAATGCGGCGAAGAAGTTGTTCACGCCGTCGCGGAGCTGCTGGATGTATGCGTGCTGGTCGGTGGAGCCTTTGTTTCCGTAGACGGCGAGGCCCTGGTTCACGATCTTGCCGTCGAGGTCGAGTTCTTTACCCAACGACTCCATGATGAGCTGCTGGAGATACTTGGAGAAGAGCACGAGCGAGTCCTTGTAAGGCAGCACGACCATGTCCTTCTCGCCCTTGCCATTGGAGGCGTGGTGCCAGGCGAGTGCGAGCTGCATGGAGGCGTTGGATTTCACATCCGTCTTGCGCGTTTCCGCATCCATGGCGGCGGCCCCGGCCAACAGTTGGTCGATATCGATGCCTTGCAGCGCGGCGGGCACGAGGCCCACGGTGGAGAGCACGGAAGTGCGGCCGCCCACCCAGTCCTCCATCGGGAAACGGGCGATGAAACCTTGTTTTTCGGCGTATTGATCGAGCTTCGAGCCGTTGCCGGTGACGGCCACGGTGTGCTTGCCGAAGTCGAGGCCGGCGGCTTTCCATGCGGATTCCGCTTCGAGCATGCCGTTGCGGGTTTCCGGCGTGCCGCCGGACTTCGAGATGACCATGACGAGCGTCTTGTCGAGGCCCGTGGGCTTGAGTTTCTCGATCACCGCGTCCATGCCGGCGGGGTCGGTGTTGTCGAAGAAGAAGATCGGCAGTTTCGCGTGCAGG
>DAISZP010000505.1:0-3908 GCA_036824745.1 Luteolibacter sp. | reverse complement strand
CCGTGCTGGCTGCCGAGGTGGAGGATGAGGCGAAGGGGAACCTTCCGCTCGCCGCCGTGAACCGCGCCGCGCGTTTCGCGGGACTCCATCCGGGATGGCCGCTCAACCGCGCGCTCGTCCGTTGCCCGGGCCTGCGCGTGCTGCCGCGCGATCCCGAAGCGGAGCAAGGGCTGACGGCGGAGCTGATCGGAATGGGTGAGACACTCACTCCGGATCTGGAACTCACCGCTCCGGACCTGGCGACGCTCGATCTATCAGGATTGCGCTTTCCTCCGGAGGATGTGTTCTCCTCCGCCGTCCTGCCGGAGGTGGAGATTTTCGCGGCCGTCGCCGAAACCCCGGATCTCGCGGGGCTGGCGGCGCGTTGTGAAAGCACCCGCGGCCGCGTGATCCGTCCGGATGATCTCGCCGGCTCGCCGCTTTCCGTGCTGAAATTGCTGGCTGCGGGTGATCCCGCGTTGTCGTTGTTAGAGTTGTGGGGGCTGCAAACGCTCGGAGGCTTCATGGCGCTGCCCCGCCAGGCGCTCATCGAGCGGCTCGGCCCGCAGGCGGGGCGTTGGCATGACCTCCTGCACGGAAAATCCTGCCGCTTGTTGCGTTTGCATCGTCCGCCGGAGTCTCTGGCGCAGCGGCTGCATTTTGAGGACGCGGTGGTGTCGCTGGAACCGCTGGTTTTCTCGATCAAGCGCCTGCTGCACACGCTCACCGGGCGTCTCGCGTCCCGCCATCTCGCGGCTTGCGAACTGCAACTCCGGCTTTTCCTCGAATCCGGCGGCGAGGTGATGCGCGCGATCCGCCTGCCCGAACCTCGCAACACGATCGAGGGCATGTTAGGCCCGCTCCAGACCTGGCTGGACTCGCTGCGGATCGACGCTCCGGTGGCCGCGCTCGAACTCGATGCCCGCGCCACCTTCGCCACCGCCGCGCAGCGCGAGTGGTTCGGCCGACAACTGCCGCAGCCGGAGCGTTGGGCGGAAACGCTGGCCCGTTTGGAAGGATTGTTAGGTCCCGGTCGCGTGGGCGTCCCCGTCCCTCCGGAATCGCACCAACCGGATGCCTTCAGCCTGCGTCCGGCGCTCGGAGCGTTGGTTTCTGATAGATCAACCGAGCCGTTTCCCGCCTGCCCGCTGCCGCTCCAGCGCTACCGGCCGCCGCTCAACATCGCTGTGGCCCATGAGCCGGGCGACCCGCATCCCCGGCCGCTGGCGCTGCTAACAGGTCCGCATCCCGGCCGCGTCACCGGCACGCGCGGCCCCTATCCGGCATCCGGCCATTGGTGGGAGCCCGCGACGTCCTGGCAGCGCCTTGAATGGGACGTGCAACTCGCGGACCGCTCGCTGCTGCGGCTCGTCCTCCAGCCGCCGGACCACTGGCAGCTCGATGGGGTCTATCGATGAAATCTTCCTTCCACGAATTCCACGCGCGTTCGGCGTTTTCGTTTCTCGAAGGCGCGAGCCAGCCGGAAACGATGATCCGCCGGGCGGCGGAGATCGGCTTGGAAACCCTCGCCATCACCGATCGCGACGGATTCTACGGCTCGGCCCGCGCCCACCATGCGGCGGTGGAATGCGGCGTGCGCGCGGTGGTTGGCGCGATGATCCGGCTGGATGGAAACGCCGCGGTTCCCGTGCTTTGCGCGACGCGTGACGGATACCGGAACCTCAGCCGCCATCTCACCGGAGTGCATCTGGGGGAGGAAACGCGTCCTTGCCCGCAAGGCGGACTCATCGCTCTAACAGGTGATCGCGAGGGGCCGGTGTGCGCGCCCTTGTTGCGTGGAGACCGCGCGGAAGCCCTGCGCGCTGCGGAGAAGCTGGTCGCGTGTTTCGGCCATGGAAACGTGTTCGTCGAGTTGACCCGCCATGGGTTGCGTGACGACCGCCGTCTGAACCGCCAACTGATGGATCTGGCGGAACATCTGAAGCTGCCTCTGTTAGCCAGCAACGCGCCCTTGTTCGCCACCCGCGGCGACCGGCGGCTCGGCGACGCCTTCACCTGCCTGCGCCACCACCTGCCACTCGATCAGGCGGGCCGCTTGTTGGAGCCGAACGGCGAGCGGCATCTCAAGTCGCCGCGCGAGATGGCGGAACTCTTCTCGGATGTGCCCGAGGCCGTTGCCAACACCAAGAGGCTCTCGGAGCGCATCGGATTCACCCTGGAGAACCTTGATTACCGCTTTCCCGATTTCCACGATGACCGCGGCCATCCGCTCTCGCTCGCGGAGCAGGCGAACCTGCTGCGGCGCTTCACCTATGCCGGCGCGGCGAAACGCTACCCGTATCTAACGAAATCCGCACGCCGCCAGATCGAGCACGAACTCGCGATGATCCAGCGGCTCGGTTTTTCCGGGTATTTCCTCATCGTGCACGATCTCGTCGGGTTCGCCAGGAACCGCGGCATCCTCTGCCAGGGCAGGGGATCGGCGGCGAACTCGGCGGTTTGTTACGCCCTCGGCATCACCGCCGTGGATCCGGTGGGCTGCGGGCTCTTGTTCGAGCGGTTTCTATCAGAAAATTGCAAGAGCTGGCCGGACATCGACATCGACTTCCCCTCCGGCGAGCGGCGCGAGGAGGTGATCCAATACCTGTTCCGCAAACACGGCGCGCGCAACGCGGCGATGACCGCCAACGTCATCACCTACCGCGCGAAGTCCGCGTTCCGCGAGATGAGCAAGGTGCTCGGATTCCCGCCCTCGGTGGCGGACCGTTTCTCCAACAGCCCCGGGGCTTATCACGGAGAGGGCGAGGCCCGCGCGGACATGGACCGCCGCGAGGAATTCGAGGAACGCGTTTCCAGCATCCTGCCGCCATCGCATCCTCGTCTGCCGGCACTGCGGCACTTGTATGAGGCGGTGCTCGGCCTGCCGCGCCACCTCGGCCAGCACTCGGGCGGCATGATCATCTGCGACCACGGGCTGGACGCGGTGGTGCCGCTGCAGCCGGCCACCATGCCCGGCCGCACGGTGGTGCAGTGGGACAAGGACGATTGCGAGGACATGGGCATCGTGAAGATCGATCTGTTAGGCCTCGGTATGCTCGCCGCCATGGAGAACATGCTGGAGATTCGCAAGCGTCGTGGCGATCCGGTGGATCTCGCTGTTATTCCGAAGGACGATCCCGCGGTGTTCGAGATGCTTTGCCAGGCGGACACCATCGGCACCTTCCAGGTCGAGAGCCGCGCGCAGATGGCGACGCTCCCGATCATGAAGCCGGAAAACTTCTACGATCTCGCCATCGAGGTGGCCATCATCCGTCCCGGTCCCATCGTCGGCGATCTGGTGCATCCCTATCTGAACCGACGCTGCGGCCGCGAAAAACCGGACTACATTCATCCGGACTGTGAGCCGATTCTCAGGCGCACGCTCGGCGTGCCCTTGTTTCAGGAACAGATGCTGCGCATGGCCATGGTGATGGCCGGCTTCAGCGGGGCGGAGGCGGACGAACTGCGGCGCGCGATGTCCTTCAAGCGCAGCGAGGAGCGCATGATGCGCGTGACGGAGAAACTGCGGCGGAACATGGAGGCGCGCGGCGTTGATCGGGTGGTCCAGAACAAGCTCGTGGATTCCATCGGCTCGTTCGCGCTTTACGGGTTTCCGGAGAGCCACGCGATCTCCTTCGCGTTGATCGCCTACGCGAGCTGCTGGCTCAAGGCGCATCATCCGGCGGAGTTCTACGCCGGCCTGCTCAACCACCAGCCGATGGGATTCTACTCGGTGAACACGCTCATCCAGGACGCCAAACGCCGCGGCCTGCGCGTGCTGCCGGTTTCCTGCATGGCGAGCGGGGTTCTAACAAACGTCGAGACCGATCAGATCATCCGTCTCGGTTTCAACCACCTCAAGGGACTTTCCTCGGCCTGCGCGGGACGCATCGTGACCGAGCGCGGGCGACGTGCGTTTGATTCGCTGG
>DAISZP010000504.1:0-3916 GCA_036824745.1 Luteolibacter sp. | reverse complement strand
AAGGATCGATCCGCGCCCGAGATTGCACATTTCCCCCCAAAGATCCCGCGGTGGCGGCTTGCGGTTGAATCGACTTCCCCCCGGTTGTCGATTCTGACCGATGCGCAAGTGCCGCGCGGGACTGAGAATATGTCGGAAAGGTTTTCAGTCTGCCGTAGCACGCTGTCGCCTTTCGTTGGAGATAAAGTGCCCTGAAATTTCCGGGTTTTGAAGACAATTGGGGTCCCGTTTCCGGTCAAGGTGTCCCAAATCCGGCCATAGACCGGGTCGCGGCGGGAGAATTGGCTCAGCTTGGGCTTGAACGGGAGGGTTTCCACGGTCAAGGAAGGGGTTCCGCCGGTGTTCACGGCTGGAGATCGAATCGATGGACGAGATTTTCCCTGATCAAGTGATGGTTGGCACCCGCGGCAGCGCGCTGGCGCTGGTGCAGGCGGATGCGACGGAAGCGGCTCTGAGAGCGGCGTTTCCCGAACTGCAAATCCGCCGGGAGATCATCAAAACGACCGGCGACCGCAGGACCGATGTGGCGCTGGCCGATGTCGCGAAAGCCGAGGGAATCTTCGACAAGGGCGTGTTCATCAAGGAGCTCGAACAGGCGCTGGATGACGGGACCATCGATCTCGCGGTGCACAGTCTCAAGGATCTGCCGACGGTGCTGGAACCGCGGTTCGCGCTCGCCGCCGTTTTGAAACGCGCGCCGGTGCGGGATGTTCTGTTAGCGCGTGTCCCCTGCTCCTTCGAGACACTGCCGGTTGGCGCGACGGTGGGAACCAGCAGCGTCCGCCGCGCGCGGCAGGTGGAGTTTCTCCGGCAGGATCT
The DNA here is from genome assembly GCA_036824745.1 of Luteolibacter sp. GTDB lineage: Bacteria > Verrucomicrobiota > Verrucomicrobiia > Verrucomicrobiales > Akkermansiaceae > Luteolibacter. Next base: position 3,097 of record DAISZP010000504.1, on the reverse strand, counting down.
GAAGGTCGTGGACCTGCGTGGCAACGTGCCCACGCGGCTGGAGAAACTGGCCGATGGCGGAACGATGGACGCCATTCTGTTAGCCGAAGCGGGTTTGGTGAGACTGGGCTATCTATCAGAAACACCCGGCGGCTCCGGACCCGAACGGCTAACAGGCATGGATGGCTTGTTCGCCCTGCGTTTGGATGAGGACTTGTTTTTCCCGGCTGCCGGACAAGGCGCGGTGGGGCTGGAGATCCGCGCGGACGATGCCAGGACGCGGACCATCGCCGGATCCATCGGCGACGAGGATACGTGGACCCGGATCACGGCGGAGCGCGAGTTTCTCCGATTGCTGGATGCCGGGTGCCATACTCCCGTCGGTGTGTTTTCCACACTGGAAGGCGGATCCTTGTTTCTCAAGGCACGGGTTTTCCCGGAAGCCGGTGGTGCGCCGCGGATCGGTGAAGCACGCGGGACCGACCCTTTCGAAACCGCTAAATCCCTTTTTGAATCCCTCACATGAGCAAACCCGGAATCTGTTATCTCGTCGGCGCCGGTCCAGGAGACCTCGGACTCGTCACTCTGCGCGCGAAAGAACTCATCGAGCGGGCGGACGTGCTGGTTTACGACGCGTTGAGCAATCCAGCCCTGTTAGGTTGGGCGAAGGCGGACTGCGAGAAGATCAACGCGGGCAAACGCGCCAAGGACCACACGCTGACGCAGGATGAGACCAACGCGCTCATCGTGGAGCGCACGAAAGCCGGCAAGACCGTGGTGCGGCTGAAAGGCGGCGATCCGATGATCTTCGGCCGTGGCGGCGAGGAAGCCGCCGAACTGGCCGCGGCCGGTGTGAAGTTCGAGATCGTGCCGGGCATCAGCTCGGCGATCGCCGGTCCGGCGTATGCGGGCATTCCGGTGACCCATCGCGATCACAACACGCAGCTCACGATTTTCACCGGACACGAGGATCCGGCGAAGGGTTTCAGCTCCATCGACTACGCGCAGCTCGCGAAGGCTCCGGGCACCAAGGTGTTTCTGATGGGCATGTCCCGTTTGCGCGAGATTACCTCCGCTTTGATGGAAAACGGGGCGACCGCCGACACGCCGATCGCGCTGACGCGCTGGGCAACCACGGGCTCGCAGACCACCCTAACAGGAAACCTGGAGAACATCGCGAACCGGGCGGAAGCGAACGGTTTCGGCTCTCCCGCGGTGGCGGTGATCGGCAGCGTGGTGAACGAGCGCGAGAAGATCAACTGGTTCGAAAACCGGCCGCTTTTCGGCAAACGCATCGTCGTCACCCGGACGCGCGAGCAGGCGGGCGAACTGAGCAAGGCGCTTGCGGAACTCGGAGCCGATGTGATCGAGCTTCCAACGATCCGCATCGAACCGCCGAGCGACCGGCTCGAGTTCGCCGAACTAGTGACGCACGCGCACGAGTATGACTGGATCGTTTTCACGAGCCCGAACGGTGTGGAGCGGTTTTTCGACGCGTTTTTCGCCGTGTTTGAAGATGCCCGGAGCTTGGGGAAACCGCGCATCGCGGCGATCGGCAACGGAACGGCGAAGAAAATCCGCGAATACCGGATCGGCGTGGATTTGATCCCTGAGAAGTTCGTGGCGGAGGGATTGATCGACGCTTTCAAGAAGGAATCCGTCGAGAATCTAACCATGCTGTGGGTGAAAGCCGCCGAGTCGCGCGAAGTGATCAGCGAGGGCCTCGGAAAACTCGGAGCGATCGTGGACGAGTGCGTCGCCTATCAGACGGTGCCGGAAACGGCGGATCCCACCGGAGCGAAGGCGCGCCTCGCGGAAGAAGGCGCGGATTTGATCACCTTCACCTCGGGATCAACGGTGGAGCATTTCTTCGCGCTCGGGCTGGACTGGCCGGAGAATTGCGTGGCGGGCAGCATCGGCCCGGTGACCAGCGCCGCATTGCGGAAACAAGGCATGCCGCCGGCGTTTGAGGCGAATCCTCATGACATCCCGGGGCTCGTTTCGGCGATCGTCCGGCATTTCTCGAAATCCCGGAAGTAACAGCGGCGCGTCTGTTAGTCCCTGCGCTCCTGGAGCCAGTGCGCCATCGCCATGAGGCGGCCCACGCCCTGCGCGCCGGTGTGGTTGGTTAGAACGGAGGCCTGGTCCGCGATTTCCGCCCTGCGGCCCTCGGACCAGAGCCCGGCGCGCTCGCGGAACGAGGAAAGCGCGCGGATTTCATCAACGGTCAGTCCCACAGGAGGCGGCACCGGAGCCACGGGAGGAGGAGCCGCCATGACGGGCATCACTTGGGGCTTGCTGTAGATCACGACGGTCCCGGCGGCGAGATCGCCGAGTCGCTGGAAACGCTTGGTCGCGAGGCAGCTCGTCAGGCCGAAGACATAAGTGAACATGGGCATGCCATCGACGAAACGGAGGAAATTCCGGATCACGGCCTGGCCAATGGTGACCGGTGATCCGGACGCCTGCACGACCCGCAGGCCGACGATCCGCTTGCCGGGTGTGGCTCCGCGTTTCCCGGATTCGAAGACAACCGGATAGAGCCAGTCCATCAGGAACCAGAACAAGAGCAGCAATCCCGTGGCGACGTTCCCTCCCACTGCGATGCCGCTCAAGGCCACGATCACGGTGATGACGGTGGAGATCGCGCCACGGATGATGAAGTCGATCAGATAGGCTCCGGCTCTCGGAAGCGGGCCGGCCATGCGGAGACGGATCTCGACTCCGTCGGCGAGTTCGACGGATTGCAGGGTGTCGAGCATCGCGGTTTCTGCCATGATGGGAAATTCTGCTGGAGGATCAGAGCGGCTCGGAGCGGCGTTTGCGTTTCTCGAACAACTGCGTTTCCCCATAACCCGCGGCCCGGGCCACGAGGATGGCGCGGTGGATGTCCCGCCCGACTTCCGAGGGAGAATGGGCGTCGGTGGAGATCACCAGCGGAATGCCCGCGGAGCAGGCGAGTTCGAGAAACTCGGGAGACGGATACGATTCGTCGCAGGGTTTGTGCCAGCCAGCGGTGTTCAATTCGATCACGCATCCGGAGGCGGCAATGGCGTCGATGACCGGTTCGTAGAACCGCGAAAGATCGCCAGATGGTCGATGGGCGAATTTTTTCACG
>DAISZP010000503.1:0-3917 GCA_036824745.1 Luteolibacter sp. | reverse complement strand
GCTCTACGAGTTCAGGAACAAGGCGGAAGCCGCCGGTCACCGCGTCGATTACGTGCCCGTCCACTACTACCGCGGTTTCTGGAGCGCTTCGGACGCGAACGGTGCCGCGAATCAGATGTACAATTTCCTCAAGGCCATCCACGACGTCGTCCAACGACCGATCTGGGTCACCGAATTCAACAACGGCGCGAACTGGACCAGCGATCCCGATCCGAACACCACCCAGCAGAAGAACACCATCCAGGCGATGATCAACATGATGGACAACACGCCGTGGATCGAGCGTTACGCCATCTACAGCAACGTCGAGTGGATGCGCAAAACCCACTTCGACGACGGCACCCTCACACCGATGGGCCAGATGTACCGGGACCACTCCTCGCCCATCGGCCACATCCAGGTGATCCCCAACGTGCTCGCCGACGCGTCCGCTCTCTATCAGTTCGAGAACAGCCCGGCGGATTCCTCCGCGAACGGCCACACCGGCATGATGATGGGAGCCGCCACCTGCAGCCCCGGCCACACCGGACAGGCGCTCGCGCTCAGCGGCACATCGGGAAACGCGGACCACGTCCTGCTCCCGCCGCGTTTGGGAGACGGCACGGATTTCACCTTCGGTGGCTGGGTTTACTGGAACGGTGGATCGAACTGGCAGCGCGTCTTTGATTTCGGCGACCGCCGGGATCCGAGTTGGGACGAGTCCAAGCACATGTTCCTCACCCCCAAGTCCAGCTCCGGCGTGATGCGATTCTCCATCAAGAACGGCAGCACCGAGCAAAACCTCGACTACAGCGGTGCGCTCCCCACGAACACCTGGACCCACGTCGCCGTCACCATCAGCGGCAACACCGGCAAGCTCTTCATCAACGGCACGCCCGTCGCCACCAACACCGGCATGTCCCTCAACCCCAGCGCGCTCGGCACCAACTGGAACTACCTCGGAAAAAGCCGCTTCGACAACGACCCCTACTTCTCCGGAAAACTCGACGACGTCCAGTTCCTCTCCCACGCCCTAACAGACGCACAAGTCGCCGCGCTCGTGGACAACCAGCCGCCGCAGTTCGCCTCCGCCACCATCTCCGGAGGAAACGCCACCCAGGAAGTGCCCTACTCCGGCAGCATCGCCGGCCAGGCCACCGATCCTAATCCCGGCGACACCATCACCTTCACCAAGATCGACGGACCCGAGTGGCTCGACATCGCCGCCGACGGCACTCTATCAGGCACTCCCACCTATGGCGACACCGGCACCCAGTCCTTCCTCGTTTTCGCCAAGGACTCCGTCGGTGCCTCCGCCCGCGCGGAACTCACCATCACCCTGCCGAATGTGTTAGGAAACGGAACCTGGATCACCGACGCCGACGGCTCATGGGGAGACTCCAACAAATGGACCGCCCACTTCCCTGCAAACGGCGCTGGAAACACGGCGGACTTCAGCACGCTCGACATCACCGGCGACCGCGCCGTGGTCCTCAACGCCTCCCGCTCCATCGGCACCCTCAAGTTCGGAGATTCCAGCGGCACGCAAAACTGGCTCATCGACTCCAGCGGCGGCAGCACCCTCAACCTCGAAGTCGCCAGCGGAAACCCGGCCATCCAGGTCAATCAGAACACCGCCACCGTCGCCACCGGTCTCACAGGCACCCAGGGTCTCGCCAAACTCGGCTCCGGCAAGCTCGTCCTCAGCGGCTCCAGCACCGTCTCCGGCACGCTCTACGTGGACACAAACGCCAACCCCGGCGATGGAGGCACCACCACCGCAGCCCATCCGGATGCCTTGGACGGATTCAGCTCCATCTCCATCCGCAACAACAACTCCGGCTTCTCCACCTTCGAGCTGGACGGTTCCACCGGCGACATCGTTTCCCCCGCGGGCGTCTCTCTATCAGGGAGAAACAACACCGTCACCGCCATCCGGAATCTATCAGGAGACAATCACCTCAACGGCGGCATGAGCATCGGCGTCGGCGGCGGCAACTACATCTTCGAATCCCTCGCCGGTACCTTCAATCTCGGCGGCACCTTCACCTCCAGCGGCGGCAGCACCCGCACGCTCACTTTCCAAGGCGACGGAAACTTCGCCTTCAAGGGCCCCATCACCCTCGGTTCCGCCACCGCGTTTTCCCTGCTCAAGTCCGGCATCGGCACGCTCACCCTCTCAGGCACCGGCAAAGCTCTCGGCACCGGCACCACAACCATCAACGGCGGCACCCTCGTCCTCAGCGGTTCCGGGAACCTCGGATCCGGAGCCCTCACCTTCGCCACGGGCACCGGACTCACCATCAATCAAACCCTCGCGCTCTCCCAAACCACCACCGGTCCCGGCACCATCGTCAGCACCGGCTCCTGCACGATCAGTGGAAACATGAGCGGCTTCACCGGCACTTACACCCACGACTCCCCCTTGGTCTCCACCTCGTTCACCGCGGTGAACGCCGCCAGCGCGAACGCCGCCTATCACATCGCAAGCACCCAAGGCAGCCTGCAAGGGCTCATCGCAGGGGTCAATACCGGCACCAATACGCTCCAACTCGGTTCCCTCAGCGGCGTTCCCGGCTCGCTCTGCCGCAACAGCCTCTCCACCACCGGCACCAACACCCTCCAGATCGGAAACCTCAATGCCGATACCGAATTCGCCGGCACGCTCGGCGGAGGTACCGGCACCCTCGCCCTCACCAAGGTCGGCACCGGCATCCTCACCCTCAGTGGCCCCTGCACCTACAACGGCCCCACCCTCGTCAGCGCCGGTACCCTGCGCATCAACGGCTCCACCGCGGCTAACAGCGCCTTCACCGTCGCCAACAACGCCACCCTCAGCGGCGGCGGCACCATAGGAGGTGCCACCACCATCCAGACCGGTGGCAACCTCGCCCCCGGAGCCGATACCGCCACCCTAGCCTTTTCTAACAATCTTGCCGTCCAAGCCGGAGCCAACGTCCGCCTCGAAGTCAGCAGAACCACCAACTCCTGCGACAAACTCGCCGTCACCGGCACCTTCACGCGGGGCGGAAATCTCATCGTCACCTCCGTCGGCGCACCTCTGGCAGGTGGTGAAACCTTCGACCTCTTCGACGCCGGAACGATCTCCGGCAGTTTCACCTCCGTCACCCTTCCCACCCTCGCCCCAGGGCTTCTTTGGAACACCTCGCAGCTGAACAATGGCATCATCAGCGTCGATTCCATCGCAGCCACCTACGCCGGCTGGGCAGGCGGATACAGTTTCCCATCGGGAGAAGGCGATCCCTCGGATGATCCGGACGGAGACGGTCTCAACAACACCCTCGAATGGATGCTCGGCACCCATCCCCTCACCTCAAACGCCGCCACCATGCCCGTGCAAACGGTCAGCGGTTCTACCATCCCCGGTGCCGACCCCGGAAAACACTACCTCACCCTCAGCGCACGCATCCGCAAGCTCTTCACCGGCGTCACCATCGTCCCGCTGGCCAATCCCGATCTCACCCAACTTGACAGCCCCGCCTCCGAAGGCGTCGTGAGCTCCTATCAGGTCAACGACCTCGGCGAGTTCGAAGACCGCGTCTGGTATTTCACCCAAGCCATCGAAGACACCCCGCAACAACGCGCTTTCATGCGCTTGAAGTTCGTGACCCCTTGATCCGCCGGAAGACAACAGCAACGCTTTCAGCCAATCATCGCTGGATTCACGCCATCAATAGTGGTCGGGGCGGCCAGATTCGAACTGACGACTTCCTGCTCCCAAAGCAGGCGCTCTACCAGGCTGAGCTACGCCCCGCAACCGGGCGGACCCTCGGGAAATCCCGAAGGCGAATCAAGGCTTTCTTTGGAGGTGGGCGAAATTTCGCGAATGGGAGCGGCATTCAAAGAATGCGGGCGCGGACCAAAGGATCGATCCGCGCCCGAGATTGCACATTTCCCCCCAAAGATCCCGCGGTGGC
>DAISZP010000502.1:0-3942 GCA_036824745.1 Luteolibacter sp. | reverse complement strand
GGAAACCGCATCCGTCTCTGGCTCACCGGCATCCTCACCTCGGACTTCATCGAAACGGACGCGTCGATTCCAACGAAGGGTTTCATTGCCGTGCAAGTGCATGCGAGCAATCCCTCGGAAGTGGACTACAAGGACGTCGAAATCACCGAGTTCGCCTGAAGGAAGCGGCGCGTTTCCGCTAGAAAAGCACGCGGCTGTCACGCCGGTTGTCAGTGCTGAGGAAACGGTAATACACTTCCAGCATCAGCGTGCAAAGGCAGGTGCGGTAGGTTTTTCCCTCCAATGTATCCGCCGCCCACTGCGGGGCCACGGCTTCGATCTTGTGTCCACCACCAGGCACCTTCCATGAGCCGTCCACATCCTGGTTTTCCAGAAGCTGGTCGCGGAACATCGCGTTGTAGATTTCCCAATTCCTGCCGCCGCTCTGCATCATCGCCTGCGATTCGTAATAGTGTGCGTAAAGATCGCAGCGTTCCGAATTGTAATCGAAGCGGGTGTTGGCGAGCACGTATTTGGCGGCCTTTCTCACATCCGCGCCGCCGCCCTTGTTCCACATCTGCTGGCAAAGCATGCCCACTCCGCTCAGCGAACAATACGCCAGCCCGCCCGCGGCTTCCTTGCCGGTGTATCCATAGCCGCCTGCCTCGTTCTGCCGTTCCCGGATGTAGGCCAATCCTTCGCTCACACATCCGTTCATCCCCTTGAAACGGATGCCGGTATGGCTGCACGCCTTGAGCGCCTGGATCTGCCAACCGGTGACGGAAACATCCGTGTGCCCGCCGGATTGCGCGTAGAGATAGGCCCATCCGCCGTTCTCGTGCTGGTTGTCGATGATCAACTGCCCCGCCTTGGCGGTGATGTCCGTTAGATACGGGACATCGAAGCGGATGCCGCGGCAGAAAGTGACCGCTTCCGCGAGCGCGTAGGTGGCGATGGCATGTTCGTATGGCCAGTGGTTCGCCGAAAGATGGGTGGCCAGGCGGCCATCATCGCGCAATCCGGAGTTCACGAGAAAGGTGATGCCCTTGAGGCAGGATTCCCCATACTCGATGGACGCCGGGTTTTCACAGTGGCCGAAATAGCCGAGCAGGGCCAGGCCGGTCATCGCCACTTTGTTAGACGAACCCCACGAGCCGTCGGGATTCTGATTCGCCATCAGCCATTGGAGCGCCTTGACCACCGCGTCCTCGCAGCCCGGAGTCCCCCCGCTCTCACGGATGCGTTGGAGCCGATCCTCCTTCGAACAACGTTTCCTCATCGTTTGAGGGACCATTTCGAACAGGGGTCTCTTGTGAATTCCCGCAATGTTAGGACCATTTCCACCATCACCGGCTCCCCCCGGCTTCCCGTTTCCGGGGAACCCGCCCATAGCCGTCGAGTTTCCGCCAAAGGTGGGAAGGCCTGAAATCGAATTCACGACACCACTCATGTCCGACGGAATAAATTCGGAGAAGCTTCCGGCAGCGACGATACGCTGAACTTCTCCCATCGCGATGTTCTGCGATTGCCGGCTCCTGCTTTGGTCGCGTTTCACGAGGGTTTTGCCTGTATCGCTCGTGTTTGCGCCATCGCCTCGTGGCAGGAAACCGTCAGGTTCCACCGGTTGCCGGACTTTGAAGATCCAGTAGCCTCCGGCGAGCATCAGGAGAACATGAAACACCAAGGCAATGCTCAGCGATGCGCCTCCGATCTTGCGCCACCATGTGAGGCGGCCTTGTGAAACTTCGAGGTGGGCGGCGGACGAATGCGGGGTTTGTGTGTCCATGGCGATTGAGGATTCACAGGCCCCAACGCGATGCCTCCTTGGGTTCTTAGAAGGGAAATTCCACCGCTTGTTTCAATACGTGGCGAAGTTCGCCGCCACGACACTGATACCCGGAGTAACTTTGGCGAACAATACGGCCGGAACGACACCGCTGCCATCCGCATCGTAGTAGATGAATCCGCTGTCCTGATCGACGAGGATCCGGTCATCGGCATCCACCGCCGTGCCACCGGTGCCGATCCGCTTGAAACGATTCGCGAGGAGATAGGCCGCGCCGCTCGGAGCGGAGGTGAGGATGTTGTTGAAGATTCGGTGGTCGAGATAAAGGATGTCCTCAAGCCGCTTCGAGTTATCGGCTGCCGTCTTCACATCGAGGATGGTGTCCACGTTGTTCACGGCATCCAACGGCGTGTCGAAGTAGATGTAATCGACGTTGGTGTAGGGCGCGTGGGGCGTGTTGTCGCCCTTGATGGTGTCGTTGCCGCGGCCCGGACGGAAAATTTCCGTTAGAGCCGAGTTGCCTGACAAGGTGTCCGATTTGTTTCCAGAATAAACCGCCTCGACGGCCAGCAACTGCACGCCGGCCCAGAATCCGCCTTCGCCGTTGGGAAACGGTTGGGCATCCGATGATCCAAGATCGATGGTCACGGGCACCTGGAAATCCGATAGATCAAGGGTGTCGAACCCGGTCTCGCCATAGTAGAAAACGTGCTGATAGCCGCTGAAGCCGCGCTTGATCACCAGCGTGTCGTTTCCGGCACCTGCCCAGATGCGGTCGCCACCGGCCCGGTCGTTTTGATCGATGATGAAATAGTCGCCGTTCGCCGAACCTTTCACGTGATCGACGCCGCGTGAGAGGATGACGGACTCGATGCCGTCGAGCGTGGTTTGATCGCCGACCCACTGGTTGTTGCGGATCGCTCCATACACCATGAGCTTGGCTGGCAGATCGACATAGATTTCCGCCTCGGCGTTGATGAGGACCGAGACCTTCGCAAGCCTCAGATCCAGCGTATCCCATCCGGGACCACCGAAATAGGCGTCGCTTCCGCGGCCATAGCGGAAGGTGTCGTCTCCGCCATAGCCGTAGATGCGGTCGTGGGAATAGGCGCCTTTGATCCATTCGTCCGGGGCGAATCCCCTGTCGTCGCTCGTCATGACGTTGTTCAGATCATTTCCGTGCAACTCGGTGTAAAGATGATTGGCGGTGGGAGCGTTCTCGCTGACCGCTCCATTCCACACCATGCAGTTGAGATTCTCCACGTGGTTAGGGAGACGCAGGATGACGCGGGAATCTCCACTGCTGGTTTTCTTGAACCACGGAGACGGCTTGGTAATGTTCTCGGTGAGTGTCCTTCCGCCGACGAAGCCCATGGGAGTCCATGTGTCGTTGCCCGAGTTCTTGCGTTCGATGATCTTGAACTCCCCGGGTTCGCCGAAGATCTCATAAATGTCGTTTCCCTTGCCGCCGTAGGCCTTGTCCTTTCCTCCGATGCCGAGGATGCTCTCACCGCCGATCATCCGGTCGTTGCCAGCTTCACCGTAGAACACATCCGGTTTCGGAGTTCCCTTGAGCTTGTCGTTCTTGGGAGTGCCTTGGACGGTCTTGGCGAAACCGGCGACTGGAATCGCCCACAGTCCGGCGCAGATCGAAATGGCCAAGCTTGAAATGAAAGGTCTCATGGTTATTTGGGGTGCCAATTCCTCTACCGCTTTGCCTGTGCAATCAAAACTCCCCGAACAGATCCAACTGCGGCGTCTGCGGTTTGGGCATGTCGTCTTGGACGGTGTTCTTCGCCTTGGGGCCTTGTTTTTTCTGCTCGGGTTTCACCGAGTGGAGTTCGAGGTGGGAAAGGATGGACTTGGCGCGCTCGACGACAGGTTTCGGCAGGCCGGCCAGACGCGCGACCTGGATGCCGTAGGACTTGTCCGCCGCACCGGGGAGGATCTTGTGAAGGAAGATGATCTCCTCGTTCCACTCTCTAACGGCCACGTTGTAGTTGGCGACGGCCTGCTTGGTGTTCGCGAGGTCGGTGAGCTCGTGGTAGTGCGTGGCGAAGAGCGTGCGGCAGCCGATGGCGTCGTGCAGATGTTCGGCGACGGCCCAGGCGATGGAGAGTCCGTCGAAGGAGGCGGTGCCGCGGCCGATCTCGTCGAGGATGACGAGCGACTTGTCG
>DAISZP010000501.1:0-3945 GCA_036824745.1 Luteolibacter sp. | reverse complement strand
AGCCGCGCGGAAACAATCGGACGGTGAGTTCGCCGCGACGACCGGCAGCGGGCTTTCGCCGTGGCGGCCGTAGAGCGCTTGAAGCAGGTCGGACTGCTCGGTCTTCGTCGGCAGGCCGGTACTCGGACCGCCGCGTTGCACGTTGACGATGACGAGCGGCAGTTCGGTGGAGATGGCGAGTCCGATGAACTCGCTCTTCAAACACATGCCCGGACCGCTGGTGGCGGTGACGCCGATCTGCCCGGCGAAACTCGCGCCGAGCGCCACGCCGATGGCCGCGATCTCATCCTCGGCCTGCACGGTTTTCACACCGAAGTGCTTGAAGCTGGCGAGCGCCTCCAACACCGACGACGCCGGCGTGATCGGATAGCCCGAGAACAACATCTCGCGGCCCGCCTTTTTCGCCGCGGCGATCAAACCGAGCGCGATGGCTTCGTTGCCGCTGATTTTCCGATAGGTGCCGGGTTCCACTTCCGCGCGGGCCACCATGTAGCGGTTGCGCGTGGTTTCCGTCGTTTCACCGAGGAAATAACCGGCCTTGAGCACCTTGATGTTCGCATCCGCCACGTCCGGAGCCTTTTTGCCCCACTTGGCGGTGATGTATTCGATGGTCGGCTCCAGCGGACGGCCATAGACCCAGTAGGTGAATCCGAGCGCGAAGAAGTTCTTCGTGCGCAGTTTCTCCTTCATCGTGATCGGGCTTTCCTTCAGCGACTCGACCGCGAGGCCGGTGATGTCGATCGGGATGACCTCGTATTTTTTCTTCAAACCCGGATCATCGAGAGGATTCGTCGCGAACCCGGCCATCGAGAGGTTTTCCTCGGTGAACGCCGCCGAGTTCACGATCAGCAAGCCGCCTTCGACGAGATCATAAAGGTGCACGGCGAGCGCCGCCGGGTTCATCGCGACCAAGGCGTCCGGTTCATCGCCCGGAGTGAGCACCGTCTGGCTGCCGAAGTGGACCTGGAACGCGGACACCCCGGCGATCGTGCCGACCGGGGCGCGGATTTCCGCCGGATAGTCCGGGAAGGTGGCGATGGCGTTGGGAACGGTGACGCTGGTGTCGGTGAAACGTTCGCCAACAACTTGCATGCCGTCGCCGGAATCACCGGCGAAACGGACTACCACTGCTTTCATCTCGCGGAAACCGCGCGTGGATGGGGTCATGGGTTCAGGAATAAATGGGATTGAAGGGACCTTAGTGCCGCCCCCCGGGGGGTCAATGGCGGAGGCATGAAAAATACCGGCCCCCAGCCATGAATAGGCTCGCGTTTCAACGCCCTTGCTGCCCTCATTCCAACCACAAAATCCGGTTTCCGGAAAAAAATCGGATTTCCTTCTAAGGGAACTTCCTGCCGCGTGTCATTCCCTGTGAACCACACATGATCCCGCGCGCGCCGATTCATGGAAATCCAAACCGCCAGCGCCCATACCAGGGCTGATGCCGGACGCAATCCGGTGATCCCGCTTCGAACCCCCATGGAGGAAAAACCGACACTCCGACAGGTCTTCGAGGCGGAGGAATCCCCATTGCTCCGCTACGCCCACGGCCTCGTCGGCCAGCGCGAAACGGCCGAAGACCTCGTCCAGGAAGCCTTCCTCAAACTCCACGCCCACTGGGAGGACGTCACCAACCCCCGCGCCTGGCTTTTCCGCTGCATCCGAAACCTCGCCCTCAACCACCTCCGCGATCACCAACGCGAATCCACTTCCGAATTCCTCAATGACGTCGCCTCCGACTCACCCGATCCGGACCAGTCCATCGGCAAACTCGAAGCCATCGGCACCCTCCAGCTCCTCGTTTCCGAACTCGATCCCGACGACCGCAAGCTCATCTCCCTCAAGTACCACGAGAACCTCAAATACTACCAAATCAGCCAACGCACCGGACTCTCCGTCGGAAACGTCGGCTACAAACTCCATCACGCCCTGAAAAACCTCGCCGACTCCCTCCGCCGCCTCGGCATCGAAAGCCCGGAGGGCTGAGGACGGAGGCCAGAGATTAGAAAAAGTCCCGCGGAAGCACTCCTCATCCACGATCCACAATCCACGATCCACGATCCACCATCTCTTCATGAACCCCGACTCCCCATTCACTGTCCACGGCGATGAGACGCTCGAAGCGCGCATCGTGGCCTGGGTGCTTGGCGAGGCTTCCGCGTTCGAGGAAGCCGAGTTGGAGCGCCTCTGCCAGGAACGCCCGGAGCTGTTGGTCTTCCGCCACCGCATGCGCGCCCTCCATGGCCTGCTCACCGAGGCTGAGAAACAACAACCCGATGAGGGTTGGAAGCTCCCGGAGGAAAAACGCAAGGTGCTTGATGAGATCTTCGGGGATGGAAAGGTCGTTCGCTTGGAGGTGCGCAACGAAGCCCGGGTGAGCCACACCGGGCGGAAGATTCTGTTAGCCATTGCCGCGAGCGTGGTGCTGGGTTTCGTCATCCTGAGTCTCGTGCCGGAGAAATATGAGTCCACGGCATCCTTCGAGATCAAACCCCGATTCCCCGGGATGAGTCCGCTCAGTGCCAATTATTCGGAGCTTTCCGGTGCGCGCGCCATGACTCCCCAGTTCTTCGGAACCGAGTTTGAAATCATCAAAAGCCGCAACTGTTTGGAGAAGGTGGTGGACAACCTCAACCTTCAGTCACGTTGGAAGGTGGATAAGGAAACCGCCGTGAACAAGCTGAAGGGCATGGTGGACGCCAGCAATGTCAAGGGAACCGATCTCATCAACATTCGTGTTCGCGACTCAAAGCCGGACGACGTGAGGGATATCGCCCAAGAGGTTGCCCGCTCCTACAAAATCTACCGGGAAGGTCTGGAGCGGAAAGCCGAGGAATCTCAACTCGTCTCGCTCCGAAAGGCCGTCCAGGCCCAGGAGGACAAGGTCGAGGAACGCCGCAAGGTGCTGTCCACCATCGCCCGGACCAAGGGCATTATCTACAAGGGCAGCGACTCGTTCTACGATCAAGGCGGAGTGGATGAGGATCAAAGCGCGAAGAATGCGCTCTCGATGTATCACGATCTCGAACAGGAGAAAATCCAGTTGGATAGTCAGATCAAGTGCTTGGAAAAATACGACAATGATCAACTCATGGTTTACGCATCAGGGTTGGATTTGCCGGACAATATCGTCCGCAATCTTTACCCGAAGTATCTCGAGGCCAACCGTCAGTTGGAGGCCATGAAGATCAATGGCCAGGGCGACAAACACCCGACCGTGCTTGCGGCAGAGGACACCGTGGAACGGATGAAGAAGCAGTTGGACGAGGGAGTCGACAATCTGCGTGCCACACTGCAAGCCCAGTTGAATCTCACTTCGGATCGTTTCCAAACCGTCAAGGCCATGAAGGACGACACCCGCGACGACGCAATCCGGCGCGGCCTTGATGCCCAGGACTACGTCGATGCGAAACGCGAGTTCGAGACCGATCAGGAACTTCTCCAACAGATGAAGCTCAAGCTCATCGGCGAGGACACTTCCTCGGACATGCAGATCGAATCCGTGAAGATCCACGAAAAGCCGGTGGAGGCGAAAAAGGTTGGTCCTTTGCAATCGATCTTCGGTTTGTTTGGAAACCGCGAATCGCAACCGAATGCCGAATTGGCCGATGCAAAAACGGTGCGATTTTCAGCACCATCATCTCCAGCACCCGCCCAATTGGAATCGGACGGGACCATGGCCAAGCGGTCACGCGATGTCCCAAAACCGCGAGCAGTTCCTCCCATCGCCGATGCGCCCGCTGATGTTCTGGCGATGAACGAACCGCAAGTAGAACTGCGATCCAAACCCGGCCAACCGGCCCCGGCCAACAAACCCGCGGCTGTTAGCGCGCCTCAGGGCGCCACTGAAGTCACTTCGCTGAGCGCCATGAATGATCACTTGGGAAGGGACCGAGCCGGTGCCGTCGCAGGCCTTGCACTCGGCCAGCGTGGGGATCTCGATGC
>DAISZP010000500.1:0-3972 GCA_036824745.1 Luteolibacter sp. | reverse complement strand
AGCCATCGCGGGCTTTCCGGAATGACGAGGGCCGCCCCGAAGAACAACAGCGCCGGCAGCGTCTCCATCCCTAACATGCTGCGCCACACCTCGCGCTCCACCGTGAATCCGACCAGGCCGCCCGCGCCGCTGCCCTTGATTTGATCGTGCCACGCCAACAATCCTGTGTTGACCATGATTGCCGCCACGAGGCCGACGCAGATCGCCAGTTGGAACAAGGTAACCATCCGGCCGCGCAGGCGGGGCGGGGAGATTTCGGAAATGTAAAGCGGGCAGACCATCGACGCGATGCCCACCCCCACCCCGCCGGTCCAACGGAAGAAGATCAACGAGGCCGGTGACCACGCCAGACCGCAACCCACGGAGCACGCCAGCAGGAAGAACGAGGAAATCACCAACACCTTCTGGCGTCCGAAGCGGTCGCTGGCGGTGCCGGCCATCATGCAGCCGAGCATCGCACCGACCATGGCGGAACTGACAAACCAGCCCTCCATCAAGGCGGACAAGTGGAAGCGCTGGACGATCAAATCCTTGGCACCGGAGATGACAAACAAGTCGTAGCCGAACAGCAGCCCGCCAAGGGCGGATGCCATGCAACAGAGAAACAGAAACAGCAGGCTGCCCGAGCCGGTAGCGGCGGAGCTGGAATGGGATGATTCGGGGGTAATTGGGTTCATGAGCTTTGTCGGATTAGCCAATTACTGCCTACGGATCAGCACCACGCCGTTCGAGTCGTCGCCGGTGTCGCCGTAGATCATCGCCTTAACTTTGAATGAGGCTCCGGTCTGGTAGTTGTCCACCTTGATGGTGTAGGCATTGGCATTCTGGCTGCTGCCAGTGAAACCGTGGTGAATGTTCCTGGCGACGGGATCGCTGCCGTTGCGGACTACCTCGATGCCGTCGATGTCGAGTCGGTGTGTGCCGCCGGTGAACTGGAAAGTGATGATGTAGGTGCCATTGGCATCGATGAAGCCGGTGGCGTCGAAGGTGACTTCCATGGCCTTGGCGTTGCCGATATGGCCGGATTTCCATTCGCCGAATTTTTTGCCGATCTGGGCGAATTTGTTCACCTCATCGCTAAAGGTCCAGGTGAGGCTTCGGCTGCCATTGGCGGCGTGGGTCGCGGCCTTGAAAGTGGCGTCTTTCGAGGCGGTGAAAGGCTCGCTCAGAATCTTGGAGTCGGCACCGGGATCCGAGCCGTCGAGCGTGTAGCGGACGCTGCCGCCGGAGATCGGGCATTCCCCGGAAATGCCCAGCCCGCCATCGGCCAGTCGCTTGACGTCCACTGATGGAGTGGGCATGCGGAACTTGTATCCGGCATGCTGATAGCGGAGGTAGTGAACCTTCATGCGCTGGCTGAAGTCCTGATAGTCGCGTGCGGCTTGAGGGGTCCACGTGACCTCGGCGAGGGCGGCCATGCGGGGCAGGCTGAGGTAGTCAATGTAGCCCTCGGAGGCGGTGGTTCCCTGGCCGGGTTTGTCGGCGAGCACGGCGGCGCTGTGCAGGAACTGGTCGGACCAGATGCAACCGTTGGCCCCGAGGATGTTCTTCGCGGCCTTGGCATCCAGGCCTTTGGGTGTGGGCTCCCACCTGTAGGCTTTTTCCAGTGAAATCGGCGGGATCCAGCCTGCGGTGGGCGGTTCGCCGGGGAGTTTGCTCTCGGCGACATCGAAGTAGGCGTGACCGGTGAGTGACATGACGACCGGGTTGCCGCGCTTGGCGCCATCCACAGCGGTGCTGGCTTTGTGCCATGTCATGATGCCGGCCTTGTTACTCACGCCGCAATCGAGAATCTCATCCCAGCCGATGATGGATTTGCCGTGCTTTTCCAACAGCTTCTCGATGCGGGTCGTCGCCCACCCCTGCAGCTCCTTGGCAGACTTGAGGCGCTCCGACTTCATGCGCTTCTGGCAGTGCTCGCAACCGTTCCAGCGGTCATAGCGAGCCTCGTCGCCACCAATGTGAACGAACTTGGCGGGGAAAAGAGCGCAAACTTCATTCATCACGTCTTCGAGAAACACCCAGGTCGTTTCCTTTCCGACGCAGTAGATTTCCGGTGAAATCGAGTGTGCGGTCGGGACCTCGAACTGTTTTTCCAGGCAGCCCAACTCGGGATAGGCCACAAGCGCGGAGAGGGTGTGGGCGGGAATTTCGATTTCCGGAATCACTTCGATATTGCGGGCTTTGGCGTAGGCGACGATTTCGCGGATGTCGTCCTGGGTATAGAAGCCGCCACGGCGATTCGCTCCCTGGCCACGCCATGCGCCGATTTCGGTGAGCTTTGGATACTTCTTGATTTCAATTCGCCAGCCGCAGTCGTCGATGAGGTGCCAGTGGAGGACGTTCATTTTGTGCATCGCCATCATGTCCAGATAGCGCAGCACATATTCCTTGGTGAAAAAGTAGCGGGAAACATCGAGCATCATGCCGCGCCACGGATAGGACGGTTCGTCGGTGATGGTGACCGCAGGGACTTGCCATGCGGCTGAGTTCCGTTTCGAGTTCTGATAGATTTCTGGAGCAAGCAACTGCCGCAGGGTCTGGGCGCCGTTGATGAGTCCGGCGAGACTGCGACCAGTCAGGACGATTCCCTCCTTCCGGCTGATGAGCTGATAGGCCTCGCGTCCGTTCGATTCAGGAACCTCGCCAAGTTGCAAGTGGATGTTTCCAGGTGCTGCGGAAGCCGAGGAAGCGAGCGCCAAGGGAAGGCCGGTGGCGGGACGCAGGGAAAGGGCCAGCAATTCGGCGGCGGGAGCTAATTCCGAGTTGCCGCAGGATATTCTGGTTTCCGGTCCGAGCAGGAAGGGAGTTCCTTGTTCTGTTTTGAGCGAGAGCGGTTTCGGAACCAGTGAGAACTGTGCCGAGAGAGGGGTGACGAGGGCGATTACCGAGAGAATGAGTGACTTCATGCGTGAGAGTCCGAGAAACTACAATTTGTGGCTTTGTAAAAATTCAATGCCTGATTCGAGCGGATAAAAGGGGCCGCCGACCCTTCAGTCAGCGGCCCCCGTGATGCCGGAGTAAACCCAATAACTCCGGCAAATTCATTACGCACGGCGGCGGCGCAGCAAGGCCAACATGCCGAGACCACCGAGCAGGGCTGCGGATGGCTCGGGAACGAGCAGGTCGCTGCCGGCATTGAATGCTCCTGGATTGAACGTGAAGAAGCGAGCCTCATCGAAGTCACCTTGGAATCCGTTTGTCCCAACATTCTGCTGGAGGCCGAAGGCAAAGAGACCACTGGTGTTTACCGCGCCCGAGTTGCTTCCCGCCAACGTACCGTTGACATAGAACTCGATGGTTCCGGCGTTTTTCACCAAGGCCAGATTTGTCCAATCGGCGGTCACCGTGGTAAGGGCGTTACGGGGAATGATGTAGTTGGCAATCCCCTGCCGGTTCACATCCCAATAAACGGTGCCGCCGACGTTGTTCGCCTCGATAACGAGGCCGCCGCTCACTCCTTCCGCCATCCCGAACACGGCGCGGAAGCCGCTTCCGATGGTGGCGGTGGAACGAACCATGAACTCAACACCCCAATTGTCCGCCGGGATGGTTTGGTCGTTGGAGCCGGCGCCAAACATATACACTCCGTTGAAGTTGGCGCCGCTGGTATGGGTGTAGTCGGTGCTCCCAGCCACTCCGGACGGACTGGCGTTGAGGATGGTGGACCCCGGAGTGTTGTTGAACGGGTTGGTTTCACCGTCATTGATGCTTGAGCTGTCGGTTCCGATCACGGCACCTTCGCCCAAGCCCCAAGAGGACTGGATCGTGATGGCTGAGTATGCGGGCAGTGACAGACCGAGCGCGGCGAAGGCGACCAAGCCGACGATGATCATTGTATTCTTGGTTTTCATGCTGTTCTGCGTTGTGTCGATGGGTTGGTTGTTGGTGGTGGGGGGGTTACGGCACGGTGAAGTTGAGGCGGCCGAAGAGCTTGGTGTTGCTGCCACGCGGGACATAGACGCGCACGCG
>DAISZP010000499.1:0-3978 GCA_036824745.1 Luteolibacter sp. | reverse complement strand
TTGAGCTTCGGGATCGTTCCGGAAAATCCGGAGACGTTGAGCTGGATGACAGTGTTCACGGAAGCGCCGTCGGGCAGGAGGCGCGGCGTGTTGTTACTGAACGTCTGGGTTTGATCCTCCAGCCCCAAGGCGTATCCGGCAAGCGTGTGGGTGGAGAGGTCGAGCGCGATGACTCCCGCCGTGCGACGCGAACCGGAAACGAGGATACCGGCGAGGCGGCTGCCACCGGACGAGTCTTGCACAAAGACCGGTCCGCCACTGTTGCCGGGGCCGGTGGAGACATAGTCGAACTCATTGAAACCTTGGACGACCCTGTAGGCGTCGTAAGTGAACCAATCGGTCGCGTGCTGGTAACAATGACCGGCGGCTCCGGTGTAATCGACGCGGCTCGGGTATCCGACGATGCGCTTCAGCTTGCCCGAGCGCAGGACCGGGCCGCCATTCGCCCACCAGCTCACCGGGTTGTTTCCGAACGCGCTGTTTCCGTAGAGCACGGTGAAATCCGACGAAAACGCGGCGTTGGAATCCTGCCCGTAGGCATCCACGCCGGACGAGTAGCTGGTGAAATAATGCAGGCCGCGCGGCGAGGCTCCCGACCCTTCGGCGGGGTAGCCTTTGGAGTTGCAGGCGCGGTGAAAGTAGTAATCCGAGGCCCATTCGCCCTGCTCGTAGAACAGGTGGGCGCAACTGTAGAGCAACTTGGGATCACGCGCGACCACGGCGGAACCGCGATACCAGTAGCCGCCGACGAGGCTTTCCATCAGCCCGGTGGATGAATCAACCAGCCGTTGTTTCGGATAGTAAACCGCCGCCGCCATCGCGGAGGAACCCGTGCCGGCGACTAAAAGACAGGCGGCAATGTGGGTGATTCCTCGGAACGCGCGCATGGGAAAGTTCATAATCCCAAACTTTTCCCATGCAATCAGATACCTCGGGCGCTGCGGGAAAAATCGCGGAATGGCAGCTTCGAGAGACTGGAGTTGTAATATCGCGGATCATCCGAAACCTCGCCCCCCACCCATGGCGGGAGCTCGGGAGTCACGGATTCGTCCGCGAGTTCCACTTCGGCGAGGATCAGGCCTTCGTTGTCGCCGTGAAACACGTCCACCTCCCAAACATGCCCGCCGAAGGGCACCCGGTGGCGGGTTTTATCGATCACGGAGGGCAGGCAGAGCTTCAAGAGCCCGCGGGCCTCGTCCGGCGGGATCGGATATTCGAACTCGGCGCGGCGGATGCCTTCAGTGCGGCCTTTGATGGTGAGCCAGGCCTCGTTTCCGGCGAGCCGCACGCGGACCGTGCGGTCGGCGTCGATCGAGAGATAACCCTGCGCGATGCGGCTGCCTCCGGATGAGGATTTCCAGCCGTCTCCAGTGACGAGAAACTTGCGCTCAATCTCCGTGGCCATCGTTTCCGGGTTTCTTTTCGGGGGCGTCCGGCTTTTTCTCCGGCTCGCCGGTGATCGCGGCCCAATCGACGGGCCCTTGGTCGAGCCGGTGGACCTCGCTGGCATAGACGGCGTCCTCGTTTTTCGGGTCGAGGCTGGCGGCGAGGTTGATGAACATGGCGGCGAGGCACTTGTTTTCATCCTCCATTTGTTTCTCCAACAACTGCCCGCGGGTGAGCAGAAGGCGGGCGAAAACCTGCGGGCTGTAATTGCTCTCGGTCGCTTCCGGGATGAGGTTTTTCGAGAGTTGGTAGTTCGCCACCACCGCGCGCTTGTTCCGCGGGGAAAGCTGGAGCGCCAGAGCCAGCATGCGGCGGGAGTCAGCCAGTGACTGGGGCGAGGCCTTGGCGGCGACGATCTGGTTCACGGCGATCGTGGCGAGGTTGGTGGCGTATTCCTCGCGCTCCGAGTCCAACATGCCGAGCGCCGGGGTGAAGATGCTCTTGCCGACCTTCAAGGCCTCCCACGAGAGCGATTTCGGAGCCTCCGCCGCGCAAACCAGCATCGCGCCGAGGATCCACGCCGTCACAGCTTGCAAGTATCCATTCACCACGGCAAAACTTGGGAAATCACTCCGCGTTGGCAAGTGACAATTCCCGGCAAGCAGCTCATGAAACAGGAACTCCGGCGGCGGATGCGCTCGCTCGCCAATGCCTCGTCCCAGGATTCCGCGGCGGTCTGCGCGCGTCTCGATCGCTGGCTGACGGAGCATCCCACGCTGCGAACCATCGCCGTGTTCGCGGCTCTGCCCGGCGAGGTGGATCTAACCGACTGGATCTCCGCCCGCCCCGGCATCCGCTGGGTGTTTCCCAAAGTGATCGGAAACCACCTGACGTTTCATCCAATCCGCGATCCCGGAAACGATCTCGTCTCCGGAGCCTTCGGCATCCGCGAACCGCATCCGGATCTAACCGAAGTGCCGGTGGAATCGATCGACGCGTTCCTCTGCCCCGGCCTCGCCTTCGACAATCACGGCGGACGCCTCGGCCGCGGCAAGGGTTTCTACGACCGGCTGTTAGCAAGCGCCCGGCCGGACGCGCTCAAGGTCGGCGTGTGTTTCCCCTGGCAGGTCGTGGACGACACCTTCGCCGAGCCGCACGACTTCGCGATGGACGCGTTGGTTTTCTAACCGAACCTCACACCCAGTCCGGCACATCGAGCCGGAACTCCGGGATGCGCGTGAAGATCCACTCGCCGGTCGCGGTTTCCCCGAAGAACGCTCCGGAGGCGATCGCCGCGCGGGCCACGACGTGATAGCTGTTGTAGGAAAAATGACCGCCCGGCTCGATGACCGGCGTCTGGCCGACCACGCCATCGCCCTCCACCACGACCACCTCGCCGTTCGCCTCGCGCACCACCCACTTGCGGCCGCGGATCGTCACGGGCACCGGCGAGTCGTTGTGGATCGAGATGAAATACACGAACGGATGCGGCTTTTCCGGCGGCGAGTCCAGACTGGGCATGTAAACCACGTCGTCCACCTTGACGCGTAGTTCCACGAATTCCCGGATCGTTCCTGCCATATCGGGAATCGTTCCGTGGGAACGCGGGACTGCCAAGCAAGAAAGAACACGGGGCATTCTAGGGAGATGCCTTTTTGGGACCACCTTGCCGAAGAATGATCCCGAGCAGGGCCAAAACAAAGGCGATGTACACCCCGCTGCGCCCGGGAGACATGGATTCGTCCTCTTCAACCGGAAACGCCTTTTCCGATACGGGCTTCGGAGTCCACGGCGATTTGAATGTCGGGTCGATCGATTCGATGCGGAATGTGAATTCCGGAACCTCGATTTGAACCGCTGTGCCCGGGTGGTTGATGTTGAGCCGTTCCCTTGAAGCAGACTCCCCTCGATAGATTTTCTTGGTAAAGCAGCACCGGTATTCGCCGACTTGTTCCAAGGGCCAAAAATTGGAGAGTGATACTGAATCTCCTTCGAAATCCTCTCCAGGCTCAAGTTCCGCCAAGAAGCGCCTCTTGAAGTTGAAGCCATAGAGCCACCCGTCCTTTTCTTGGTAACCTGCGATCTCTTTCCCATCTGGCCCCGTAAGTCGGACACGCGTATCCTGAAGGTCGCTCGGGACCATCAGACCATATTTGGAATCCGAGCGATTCGATACGACAAAGGCAATCTCCACCTCCCGGTTGCAGGGAAACGACTTCGGACAGGAAACCCGAACCGTCACCCCATCCTTCGTTCCCTCGATGATCGAAGCCGCCTCTTCTCCCAAACACGGAGAAATCATCATCCCCGCAAGAGCCATGATCAACGAACCGGCATGTTTGAAACTCACGCAGGAATTGTGAGCCGTTCATTTCCCATGGAAAGGCGTAAACCAAAGAAAGAACATTGCCCGCGGAAGTCGCCGCGTTATCAAGAGCCATGTCCGATTGCATTCCCGTGGCGCTCAGCATCGCAGGCTCCGATTGTTCCGCCGGTGCCGGCATTCAGGCGGATTTGAAGACGTTCCAATTCTTCGGTGTTCACGGGCTCACGGCGGTGACCTGCGTGGTTTCGGAAACGGCGAACATCGTG
>DAISZP010000498.1:0-3980 GCA_036824745.1 Luteolibacter sp. | reverse complement strand
AATCCCAAGCAACGCCAGCTCATCCTCGATAAACTCAACTGACCCGCCATGAAAGCCTCACTGCCGCTCACCGTCGGCATCCTCGTGGTCGGTTTCGCCCCCGGCCTCTTCCAGCAGAAACAACTCTCCGACCTGCGCGCCGATCACGAGTCGCTCGTCCGCAAGGCTGCCAGATATGGCATCACCGTGGAAACCCCCGGCTCCTCCCAGGGGCCGCGCGCCACCAAGCGCCAGCGCGAGGAGATCGAGAAGCAAACCAAGGCCACCAGCTCCGAAGTCATCCGTTTCGCCCGGGATCTGGAGGAGATGCGCAAGAACGGCGGCAAGCCGGACGCCGACTTCCAGACCCGCTCCATGGAAGTGCTCGCCCGCCTCGCCGAGCTGGATTCCTCGCAGATCAGCGCCTTCATCAAGATCCTGCGGGACGAACCCGGCCTCTCCGCCTCCACCCGCGGCAGCCTCATCGCCTACTCCATCCTCACCCTCGCCGATCAGAATCCCGAGGCCGCCATCACCCTCTACGCCGAGGCATCCGATCTGCTCGACGGGAAACTGTTAGGCAGCCAGATCGTCTCCGCCTCCATCGGCAATCTCGCCCAGACCGATCCCGACCGCGCCCTGGAGTGGATCCGCAAGAACGGCGGAAAATTCGGCGGCGACGATGCGGACGAAATGAAACGCGCCCTGCTCGCCGGAGCCGCCCTCCACAGCCCGGACCGCGCCTTCAAGCTCATCGGCGAGCTCGGTTTCGAAGACCGCTCCGAGGCCATCAACGCCATCATCGCCTCCGGCAGCGAGAACCAGGGCCAGCGCGGCGCCTTGCTCACCGGACTGCGCGGTTACCTCGCCGGCATCCAGGACGCCGGGCTGCGCGATGAGATCTCCGCCAACGCCATGGAAACCTTCGCCCGCAGCTCGGAGAAGGAAGGTTTCGACTCCATCACCACTTGGATGGAAGACCAGAAATTCACCGAGAAGGAAAAGCTCCAGTTCTCCGCAGGCCTCTCCTGGTTCACCACCAAGCAGGACACCGGTCGCTGGGTCGAGTGGATGGGAAACAACCTGCCCGCAGACGAAGCCACCGATCCCGTCCGCGAAGTCGTCGGCGAGTGGACCCAGCAAGACTACGTCGCCGCCGGCGAGTGGCTTGGAAAAGCCCAGGACGGTCCGGTCAAGTCCGCCGCCGTGCAGGCCTACGCCGCCGCCGTCGCCGAATACGAACCGCGCATCGCCGTGCAATGGGCCCTCACCATCCCGCCCGGCCCCATCCGCGATGACACCCTGCGGGACATCTACGCCAACTGGCCCTCCAAAGACCCCGAGGGCGCCGCCGCCTTCGCCCGCGAGCACAACCTGGAGTGAGCGCCGCCTTCCATATCCCCACCGCGCCATGACGCGGGAGCGCGGAAATTTCGGAAACCGTCAAATCCTGTTAGCCGGAACCGACCCTAACGAGGGTGGTGTGGGACCCGGAAGCTGATCACTCTCGGCCACCCGACTCCTTTGGGCTTGTATCATACTTCCACAAGATCTCCTCGATCTCTCTGAACGTTCCATACTGGAGAGTGATCTTCGGCAAGGAGCCGGATTCTCCAGATTCTCCGATGCCGTAAAAGCAGAGAAACATCCCATGATCAAAGCAGCCTTCAAGCATGATGGATGGACGCAAGTCACAAGGACTAATACTCATGCAATTCAGGTCTTTGAACTCTTTTGGAATGTCATTGCCCGCGAAGCCAATCACATTTTGTGTTCCTTCACGGGCAGTCAACGCCCTTAACTTCCGCATTTCCAGATGCAGTTGAGCGAGACGGCTTTGACTGAGCTTCCGTGCCATTCTCGCTTGCTTGGAATTCTTCCCGCAATGCGGCTCCCACAAGAACAAAGAAGACCCCACTGCTGCTAGAATCAGTAGAATCAAACACCAGACTACAACATGGATCTTCTCTTTCCTTTTCGCCGTCGTGTTTGGAGAGTGGGACATTTTTCAGCGAGTGGGAATTTTGACGGTAGCCGGTGGAAAATCGTCTCCATAGCCAAAATGGTAAGTCAGCACGGCAATTCCCTTGCCGCGATCATCAAACGTCCATTGCAATTCACAAGATCGGCTCGCGTTTGGTTCAAGATATTCGATGGACGGCGGACAAGTGTTGATCCCGACGGCCGAGAAACCCGAACTCAAATTACCATTCTCACCCTTCCAATCAATGTGGAGGCGATGCACGATTGAAGGATCCTCGCCATCGACCTGCGACATGGTCGGGAGTGCAACACGCCGCTTGGTGGGGTTGACAAAGGTAGCGACAACTCTAACGGACTCACCGTGACGCAAGCTTGCACGATCTGCGGTGAGAATGAGATGGGGGCGCGTAGGTGCTGGCGAGACGACGACTATCGGTGCCGGACTTCTTGAACTCACGCAGCCAGCAAGTGCGATGCAACAAGCCGGCATCCAGAAATTCGCGGTAGTTTGCATTCGATTTATGACAGAACAGCGCATTAGTTCAGTGCCAGACGCTAGGGATTTGAGTTAGATCCGGCAAGGGTGGAAATTCCGGATTTCATGGGATTCAAGGCCTTTGAGGATTCGCACTTCTTCAGCACCAAAGGTGCGGAACATACCAGCCTGGGGCGAAGCCCCAGGACTCCGGGCATATGATTCCTGAGCCCTGAAGGGGCGAGCCCCGACAAGGTGCACATGGCGACGCGCAGCCGCAAAGGCTACTGGCGGATGAGTCAGAATGAAATTGTGCGCTTCGCGCTCAACAACCGTTGGTTGGAGGAACAAGGAACTCCGGACATGCGAGCCGTCTGGACCGTTCTTCACTACGGGCCGAAAGCCCGAGTCTGATTGGAACCGCCCTGTACGGAGCCGTACGCAGGGTGGTGTGGGACCCGGGAGCTAACTACTCCCGGGGACCCGATTGACCTTCTTGATTCAATACGCTGGATGCTAGGCCCTGCCATCGCAACCCAGCCAGCAAGCAACTCACCGTAATCGATGAACCGAGCATCAGGCACCAAATCAACCAGAGTCGTCCTTTCGTCCAACCTCGCAACATGATGTCCGGATCACTCATTGAACGGGAAGACGCGGCGGCAACATCCTCAACGAACTCTACGTCTCCGTGAACCCAGTCCCCAGGATTCAGGTAGTTCAGGCCAATATGATCGGTGCAGTGGTAGATTCGACCGGGCAACGCGATGTCCCACACGATTGTCATTGCAATAGTCAACACTGCGAACGTCGTCACAGCCTTCAGCAGGTATTTTATGGGACTTCGCATTGAATAAATTTCGGATCAACGTTTGATGTGCGCCCACCGGCGCGGTTTGAGAGAGGTTGAAATGAGATTGTGGAGCTTATGGCCGGTTGGCGCGCCACGACTTGTTGGGCTTCTTGTTTGTTAGTGTCTGCGAATAAGCCTACCAATGGTCTGGAACAACGCACCACCAATACTCTGCGGGGTCACGCCGCGATCCAATCCGAACGGATCATCGGGACGACTGTTGAGTTCCGCCTTTTGTGACCGGGCTTTACTACACCGGATTCGGCGGACTCCCGCACCAACTCCGCATACGAGCAGGGCAAGCAAAAGGCCCAAAATCATGCTCTCGCCTACCATCCACCAAGTCGACATCTCAAATTTTGGCTCACCAGTCGCTTCGATTCTCGCCCACCGATCCCCCGTCAGAAAATGAACCACCCCTGCAGCAGTTCCTACGAGTGCCGCAATCGACCAAGAGGCTCTAAGGTAGGTATTCATTATTTTGCCCAACAGTGTATTAGTTCAGCGGCGGAGGCTAGTGGTTTGAGTTAGCTCCCTCAAGGGTGAAAAAAGCGAATTCCATGGGATTGAGGATGTAGGGGTTGCGGCTTTGTCTAAGAGGTGGGGATTTCTTGGATGGGAAAGAGGTTGGGAAACGGGTGTCTAACGTATATCGATCTTCGGAACGGTTGACGTTTTGGAACATGAAAC
>DAISZP010000497.1:0-3983 GCA_036824745.1 Luteolibacter sp. | reverse complement strand
ACCAAGGCCGGGAACAAGCCAACCTCCAGCGCGAAGCCGAACTCAAGGCAAACCCACCCCAGCCCAAAGACATCACACTGCGCTACTGGCACACCGAACGTCCCGCAACCAAAGGAGGTGACCAGTGAAGCGCCCCATTCTTCTGCCCAGCCTGCTCTCTGTCCTCGGCCTGCTGGCACCGGACGCCCACGCGGTGATAGACACCAACACCAACGGCCTCAGCGACCTCTGGGAAAAGACAAACAACAACGGCAGCCTCTATTCGGAAACCTACGATCCCCAAGCCGATCCCGACCAAGACGGTTGGACCAACGCCCAGGAAGCCGCCGCCGGCACCGATCCTAACAACCCGAACCCTCCAGACGGCCTCCTCCGTCCCGATATCACCCACGTTCCCGCCGTCATGGGCGAGGAAAACGGCCAACCCGTCGTCATCACTCCTGAAACCGTAGTCATCTCCTGGGTTACCACTCCCGGCAAACAATACACCCTGCTTTACTCACCCGATCTATCTGCCAACAGTTGGCTGCCCGTCGACGAGCCCTTCATAGGCACAGGCTTCATTCGCGAATTCGGATTTCCCAATGCCGACGCGAACCGCCTTTTCCTGCGCGTCGCCATCAGCGATGCGGACAGTGATAACGACGGGCTCACCGATGCCGAAGAACACACCCTCGGCACCAACTCACTACTTGCCGACAGCGACGGCGACGGCTCCAACGATTTCGACGAAATCGCTAACGCCACCCTTCCCCTCGTCCGCGACACCGACGAAGACGGCGTCCTTGATGGCGATGAAGCCAGCACCGGCACCGATCCCCTGCTCGCCGAAGACCTTGACGACGACAACATGCCGGACGATTGGGAAAAATTCATGTCCACAAGCCTGCTGGAAATCTTTCCCGATCCCGCCCACTGGGGAGTCAGGCACGCCCACCTCGTCAATCAGGATCTCGAGCCTGCCCAAAGCTACACATCCGATGGCCTCACCGCCATCGATGTCTGCAACGTCATGGTCAACACCGAAGACGCGGGAAACGGCGAAGGTCTCCAGTTTGAATGGCAGGAAAGGGAAGAAAACTTCATCGGAGTCCACAACTCCGAAAGCGATTCCCCATACAGCGGCACCGGCCACTCCTCATCCCCTGAATGGAGTCGCAACTTCTCCACCAGCGAATACGGAGACAGCTCCGGACTCACCTCCGCCGCCCTCCTCACCCGCCAATCCGCGCTGTCATGGGCACCCGTCGCCGTTCGCAACCCATCGATCGGTGACTACAAACCTCTCTTCACCGCCTTCCCCTACGAGTTGTACGAGCCCGAGCGCATCGGCACCCTTGGAATCCACGCCCACTGCAACTACTACACCTACTCCATCTCGGACACCGCCAGCGGCATGAACGGCCGCAAGAAATCCTTCCGCGTCCGTCTCGCCTCCCGAAAACCAGTCGCCGAAGCTGTTGCTGCCAACTGGTTGCGGGTTGAATACTCCGGAGGATACAACAACGCCATTGATCCGCTCCTCATTCAGGATGTTGATGCTGAAGAAGCCAAAATTTACCAAGGCGGCATGTTATCGGATTGGGTCACCGTCGATGCAGAATTGCCTGCTGCCAGCCAAGGGGCTGGTGACGGAAAAAACAGTGCGCTCTTCTCAATCAAGATCGAACCAGACGCCAACATGGCTGGAGTCATAGGTGATGTCGTTAAATCGGCAAATCAGGGAAGTGTGGTAAAGCACTTCGTGACTCCGAAGAAATCACAAGAACTCAATCAAGACTACGTCGTTTTGAAAGCGACCGGCATTACCGCCGATCAAATCACCGCGGGCAATGCCAGTCAGATTGCGGAGTGGGAAGGCGGCGAAGCCGTGCCAAACGAGCCCCTCAAACGCCGTGTTAAACGCGACTCGACCGGAACAGGCCCGACGGAGGTGAAGATCAAAGCTAAAAGTTCAGGCAATGTCGCTACGCAGATGAACGTCTGGGTGGTGTGGTGTGACAGCAAACCAATCGGAACAATTCAACCGAAAGCCCCTGTGGTAAATAATCCACAGATTGGGCCAATTACTACGGTGTCGGGAGGCCTACAGTTCACACACACTATTGAACCGGCTGGAATTGTCACAACAGAACCAGAACGTCCGGACCTGAAGGGCGTTAAGGTGGCAGACCCGCCCGGTGCGAAACACCCCTTGTTCAATAGCGATCTTAAAGACGGAGCCGCTAACAAATGGGATGCATCGCGGCAATTCCGCTTCAAACACTCCAATCCAAACAACCTGCCTAGCCATGCATTCTCACAGCCAGCACCAATAATTACGGTGGCAGATTTTCCGTCGAATCCGGTCGAAGGTAATGATGACGCCGGGGTGTCAGACGAGGTTCCTATGCCTGGCGGGCAAGCTTCTGGAGCAGCCAACGATCCTTACCAGCAGACATCAAAGGGGATCCTTTGGTCCACTGACGTTCCGTCCTTCAGTATTTCCAAGGGGAATCTCGGGGATACATATTTGTACAACTTGCAACTCCAAGAATTTGCACGGCTGGAAATTGGTAAAAAATGGTACAGAATCAGCGATCATATTCCTTGGCGTTTTAGGGCTTCAATGAGAAGGGTGCATCATGCACAACTAAACATCGACTACTGGGCGCCAGATCCGCAACAACAGAACCCCGTCGTAATTCAGAGTAACCTCAATGATTTCTAACATATGAAACCATTTTCATTAATTATCAGTCTGGCGTTCGCTGTTTTGACAAGTTCGGATGCTCGGGCCAACAATCCGCTTCTAGATCTTGAATTAACACCCAATGTGTTTTCTCCTGATTTGAGAGAGTTGCCCGCCATTGAATTGCGCAACCAGAATGGCGGGTTGAACGAAGACAGCGAGGGGCCGTTAATAAATCCGGAAATCGAAGTCGCTGTAATAAACAACGATTTCCGGGCATTGGAGCGACTGCTTAAGTCGGGCAGTCTGGCGAACCAGAAACAAGCGGCAATTGCGATGGGCGCGTTAACCAGTCACAAAGCCCAAGGCGTGGCGATTCTTAAGCGCTACATAGGAGAAAACTCAAATTTCATGCGAACTGAGTTTGGGGAGCAAAGATTTGCACGTGAGAATGCAATAATTGCCGCCAATGAGTCGTTGGTTTTTCTCTCTACCGACAATTCAGAATCTCCCCACAAGAAGTGGCGCTTCATATTTCTTGGAATTGCGGTATTTATTGTGATCGCCGGATTTCTTGGTCGGAGATACTGGAGTGCGGCGGTTTTCACCAACAGGAGATGAGCGATGCCATTGCTCACGGATTCACCGCAATGGCATCGGTTTGGAGCTTGTCGCAGTATCGCAGATCGGATCCCTATGAAGCGGAGTCGCGGAGAATTCGCAGACTTACACCATGGTTTCATCGACCACTTGGTTGGCGGCGTCCTTGCCTATGAGGTGATTCACGAAGGGCCAGCGCGAGATCCGATGCGGTGGGCGCCGAATGCACTGATCATCCTCAATGGACTGACAATTCGATTAATGAGACGGAGCAAAATGGACCATAAGCTGCTAAAAATTATGAACAAAAGTTTGTTTTTCCGAGATTTGATGTTGTTCTTCTTGGTGTGTTCCGCCGGTGACCTGACCGCCGCAGAAGTGCAAGCAGTGAGAGATGAAGTTAAGATCACGGCTACATCTCGAAAAAATGATTCCGGGCGACTTCTGATACGTAGTTCGCTCTTCAATGGTTCTCAGTTTCCGATCTGTGCGACGAATTTGCAGACCGGAAGTGGGGCGTTTCATTTCAAGCTATTAGATGCGAGTGGAAATGAAGTCGTTCCTGATTCGCAGTGGGCAAATGAGTACGCGCAAAAGAGTTCGCGCCGCTATCAAAATCCTCTTTCTTCGAGGGTGGATCAAGTGAGTCCTGGGGAGGAAACCAGTTTTGAGTTCATTTTGGAAGAAGCTTACGGGGATGGCGCGAGGCTGG
>DAISZP010000496.1:0-3984 GCA_036824745.1 Luteolibacter sp. | reverse complement strand
GGGCCACGCCATCGAGGCCGCCGCCGGCTACGGCAGACTGCTGCACGGCGAGGCCATCAGCCTCGGCCTCCGCGCCGCGGCCTGGCTGTCCATGCAGACGGCCGGCCTTTCCCAGGCTGACCATGCGCGCATCGTGGACCTGCTGAAGCTCTACGACCTGCCCATCCGCCTGCCGGATGACCTCGACATCGAGGAGATCATGAACATCGCCCGCACGGACAAGAAGTTCGAAAACGGCAGGATCCGCTTCGTCCTCGTCAGCAGGCCCGGTGACGCCCACGTGAGCAAGGACGTCACGGAAAAGCACCTCAGGCAGGCCCTCGAAGAAGAGTTGTCGAAACTCTGATCCCCTCCCCTTCCCATGTCCGCATCCCCATCCCGTTCAGCAAACCCGGCCTTTCCGCTAGCCGTCACCGTCGGATTCTCCGGTCCACGCGCCTGGTTTACAAAAAACGATCCTCCAACCGCGGATGCCGCCGCGTTTCAAGACGCGGCCGTGCAATGGCTTGTCGAAAAACTCCGGAATCTGCCCGAAGAACTCGGCCTCTCCGACCACCATTTCCTCACCGGCATCTCACAAATCGCCGTGGGTGGGGATTTCGCGTTCACCGAAGCCTGCAAGCAGCTCGGCATTCCCCAGCGCATCTTCCTGCCGCAACCCAGTGATGTTTTCCTCGCCGCATCCGGCTCGGACGGCCCGGACTTCTCAGACGCCGAAAAAGACCAGGCCCTCGCTCTGCTCTCCAGCCCTAACATCATTCAGGAACAGGTCGCCTCAGGAGCCTCCGTCCGCGATGTCCGCTTCGAGGAAACCAACATCGAACTCATCCGCCGGAGCGATCTCCTCATCGCCATGGTCAAGGCGGAGGGAGGAAAATGGACACGGGATCTCATTCATCGCGCCGTCCGATGGGGCACGCCCGTGTTGGTGGTGCAAGTGGCACTCCGGGACGGCACGCCGCATTTCGAAGCCGCCTGGGAGAATCTGGCGGAACCGGTCCTGCAATCCTTCAAGGCACCCGCGCTGCCCGAGGTTCTAACGGATGTTCCGTTCGCGGATGCCCCGCCCGCCGCCCACACCGTTCCGGAAAAGAAGCTCTATTTCCCCCGCATCAAATCCCACTGCAGCACCGAGGCCACCCATCTCAACCACTTCTTCCAGCAATCCGCCTGGATCATCATCAGCTGCCACTTCTACGCCTCCGCCTGCGCCGTGCTCTCGCTCGTGCTTCTCAAGGAATGGTTCCCGAAACACGCCTTCTATCCCACGCTCGCCGTCATCCTCCTGATAGAAATCGGTTTCCTCTGGAAAGGTTACGGCCGCCACAAGGCCCTCCACCACAAGGATGCCGGAGCGCGCTGGGCGATGAACCGCCTTTTATCCGAAGTTGCCCGCTCCGCCATCGCCTTCGGCCGCTATCACATCGGCTTCGCCCATCTCTGGATGCTCAATTTCCCCAAGGAATGCCTGCCGCTGCTGCGCACCATGGAGATCCTCCAGCTCCGCGAAACCCGCCTGCAAACCTGCGCCGATTGGACCGATTGCCGCAAAGCCTATCTCGAAACCCGCCTCATCGGCAAGGACCCGGACCCCGAGATCCGAAAGAAGGAGAAAAACCCGCAGATCAACTACTATCACGGCGAGGCCAAAAAAGCGGAACGGTTTTATCACCTCGCCCACACCGTCTTCACCATCGCCTCCCTCGCCGCCATCGCCGCCACGGTTCTCAAGTTCACCATCGTGCTGGTGATGTGCTCCAGCGATCACTTCCACCCGGATGTCATCAAATCCCTCCTCGGCTTCTTCGGCGTCCTGCTTCCCGTCGTCGCCGTGGCCGCCCTCTCGCTCGCCGCCGCCAAGGACCTCGAAGCCCGCTCCCACACCTTCCACGAGATGCACGCATTCCTCGTCCGCCAGGCTGAACTCATCCAGCAGGCCGCCAGCGAACGCGAATTCTCCATCCTCCTCACCGAAACCGAATCCCGCCTGTTAGGCGAAACCGTCACCTGGTTCTCCCGCCGCACCTTCACCGGCATCGCGTGACGATCCCAGCCGCGGCCATCCCGTCTATTCCACCCGCAGCCGCGCCAGCAGCGCCTTCACTTCCTTCTCCTCCATCGCCTCCACGGAAACCTGATAGAAACCCTTGCGGCCATTGGCATCGGTGCAGGAAAACGGCTCGCTCTCCCACGTGTCGTTCGTATCCCCCATCGCATAACCCGTCGGATAGAAACGGATCTCGCGCTGGAGGCCCGGGACCCGCACCGACCTCCACACCACGGCGGACACATGCGATTTCCCATCGGGCATCGGCAGCACCATCGCGGGCGCATCCTTGAGCGGCGCGATCAGTTCCGGCGAACCGATCAGGGAAAACCCGTCGATCACGCCCCCGGCCAAGCCAGCCTCGTTCGGATAAGACAACTCGTAATTCCCCTTCGGCCCCGCCTTCCAACACGCCTTGCCGAACTTCGCCGGCAGCTTTCCGAAATCCACCCGCGGGATCGGAAGTGACTGCGGCACGCCCGTTTCCACCAGTCCCGCCCCGGCCTTCTCCGCCCATGCCCGCACCGTGGACCTGCTGTCTCCACCCGGAGATCCCATGGGAGCGCAGGAGACGGTGATGAGAACGGCGAGGAGAGTGGAGGAGCGGATGAGGTAAGACATGGGAGGATTACTGGGTGGGAGGGAAGGTGTTGGATTTTTAAATGGAAACGTTCAGGGAGGGAGGATGACCGGCAGGCGCTGGCGTCCGAAGCGGCGGTAGATTGTGAAGTCGCGGCGGTCGGTGGTGATGATTTTCGCGTTGCGATGGATTTCGGACAGCATGACGAGCGAAGCGTCCGCGGCATCCATTCGGTCGTATTTCATCATCAGCTCCTGAGTCCGCTCCAAGTGGCCGGGCCATGGGTGAAGCAACTGAATGGCACCCGCCCGGACCAAGCCCAGCAGGGCGTGAACGGGTTGGGTATTTCCTCCGAGATGCCAACAGGCCTCGCCGATTACGACTTCGGTGGTGTGGAGCGGTCCGCGGACCGAAGAAAGGGTTTCAACGGCCCAGTGATGCCACTGGTCGGAAGCATTGAACCAGCCGATCAAAGGACCGGCATCAACGAGGTTCGCGACTTCCATATCCTTCACGGGTGGAGAGATCCTCGGGACCGGAGAACATGCCGCGATAGGGAGCCGCCAGTTTCGAGAAATCGACGGCATCGGCTTCCATCTCGCGCGCCAGCGCACGGCGAACGATCTCTGACACGGGTTCGTTCGCTGCTTTGGCCTTTTTCCGCAATTTCGCCTCAAGCGCTTCCGGGATTTTCACGGTGAGGGTCTTCATGGTAAGACGGAAGGTAATACCCATGTGCCAGAAACGCCAGATGGAAATTGGTGAGGATTGATGCGGCTTGAGGAAAACAAAAAGCCCGGTCTTGCGACCGGGCTTTTGAGTTGGAAGATTGTTAGAGCGGACGGGACGTCCGCGCTCCTTATTTCGCCGCGGCGAGGACGGCTTCTTTGGTGATGCCGAGTTCCTTGAAGACGGTGCCGCCGGGGGCGCTCATGCCGAAGCGGTCGATGCCGATGACCTTGCCGGCGGTGCCGACGTATTTCCACCAGAGGTCGGTGACGCCGGCTTCGATGGCGATGCGCTTGGTGCAGGCGGCGGGCAGGACGCTTTCGCGGTATTCGGCGCTCTGGCGCTCGAAGATCTCGAAGCTGGGCAGGGAGACGACGCGGACTCCGTCGCCAAGCTCGGCGGCGGCGGCCATGGCGTATTGGAGTTCGGATCCGGTGGCTAACAGAATGGTGCTGAGGGCACCGGTTTCCTTCTTCGCGATGTAGCCGCCTTTCTGGGTGCCGTCGCGGCGGGCCTCGACGCTGAGTTCGTTGAAGAGCGGGATGGCCTGGCGGGTGAGGATGAGGGCGGTGGGGCCATCGGTGCGGGCCATGGCGGCGATGAAGGCGCCGGCGGTTTCCTCGGCATC
>DAISZP010000495.1:0-4009 GCA_036824745.1 Luteolibacter sp. | reverse complement strand
GTCCGATCGCCAGCGGATGCACGTGGGCGAAGGCATTCCAAAACGCCTCCACCTTCTGCGCGGAGATCATGGTTTCACCACCACGGCCGACGGCGGCGGAGATGATGATCGGCAGGTGGAGCTTTTGTTCCTGATAGACCTCCTGCACGGCGACGGCGGCGGCCTTGGCGTTGAGGGAATCGAAGATGGTTTCGATCATCAGGATGTCGCAACCGCCCTCGATGAGCGCGCGGACCTGGAGTTTGTAGGCCTCCAGCACCTGATCGAAGGTGACCACTCGGAAACCCGGATCGTTCGCGTCGGGCGAGTTGGTGAGAGAAACGGTCAAGGGCCCGATCGCTCCGGCGACGTAACGCTTGCGACCGGTTTTCTCGGCGATCTCATCCGCCATTTTCCGGCAGAGTTTCGAGCCCTCGACGTTCATTTCCCACGCGAGTTCGTTAAGGAACGGGTTCTCGATGATCTTCTGGAAAAACTCCGGATCCTTGCGCCCGCCGTGCTCGCGGGGGTCGTCCACGAAGAACTCGCTCTGCGCGATGCTGGTGGCGGAAAACGTGTTCGTTTCACAGATGTCCGAGCCCGCTTCGTAGAAACGCTTGTGGATGTCTCCGATCACATCCGGGCGGGTGAGGCTGAGGATGTCGCCGTTGTTGAGCAGGTCTTTTTCCGAATCCGCGAAGCGGCTGCCGCGCGCGTCCGCCTCGGTCAGGCCGTAGGTGCGGATCGTCGTGCCCATCGCCCCGTCGAGGACGAGGATGCGTTCGGCGAGGGCTTTTTTGAGCTCAATGGTGCTGTCGGGCTGCGGCATGGGCGGAAAATGCCGGGTTTTCCCGCGATTTCAAGGATCAAATCATCGTATCCGGATATGATGATGGGAAATCGGATTTGCAAATCCGCCCATCCACGCTCTAGTCCCGCCCGATGTCACTGATGCGAACCCTGCGCGCCGTTTCCATGACGGAAGGCGTTTCCTTCCTGGTCCTGCTGCTCGTCGCCATGCCGCTCAAATACGTGTGGCACTGGCCGCTGGCCGTGAAATACGTCGGCTGGGCGCACGGCGTGCTCTTCATCGCGCTCGCGGCGCTGGCCTTCAGCGCGCTGGTCCGCGGATGCATCCCCTTCAAAACGGCGCTTCTGTTAGGATTGGCGTCGCTGGTTCCCGCGGGAACGTTTTTCATGGACCGCGTCCTGCGGGAACACGAAGCCCGGATCGGCGGCGACGAGGCTTGAAATCCCGGATCCCGGAAAGTTTCCCGACCCGATCGGGGGGAAACTTTCCCGCTAGCCTCATCCATCGTCCGCGTATCCTCGGCGTGCGTTGCCAAGCGCCCGCACGAACTCATCCACCGTGGACCCATCCAGACGATTCCAAACCGCCCTTCTCGCGGCCGCTCTAACAATTCCATCCGTTTCCAAGGCGGGAACGAACCTCTACGCCCCCTACCCTCCGGCGGAGAACATTTCGGAAAACCTCGCGTGGCCCAAGGGCCAGGCCTTGCCGATCTTCGCCACGCCAGCGGCTCCGATGGACGCCATCGAGGTGCAGGCGCTCACACCCGATGAACGGATCACCTTCTCCGCCATGCAAGGCATGGTGAACCGGAAACAACCGCGGATCTTCCTGTTAGACGCAGGCTCCGGCGAAGGCCGGGACACCTGGGCGAAGACTCCGACGATGAACCTCACGTTCCGTTCGCCGCTGCCGAGGGAGAAACGCTACGACCTCGCTGCGAAGTATGCGAAGGAGTTCAGCGGCCTCGTGCTCTACGATCCAGCCATCAGCCCGCACTACCGGAACCTCGCGGGCACCGTCGCCGGATTGGCGCGCGCGCTGCCGGTCACACCCCAAGTAAGGGACCGCTTGAAGGATGCCGGGATTGATCTCAAGGTGACGGTGGATCTCACCGCGCTCAAGTTCACCAAGCCGCTGGAGATCTATCAGCACTTGCTGGATACCTACTGGAAACGCTGCGAGAAACGCCTGATCGTCAGCGCGCGGCCCACCGATCGCGGCGACCTCCACCACACGCGCGACATCGCCGCCGCCGTGGGCGCGGCCGTGGTTTGGCTGGATCCCACGATTCCCGAGGAGCGTGACATGCTTCGCAAGTTCTTCGGCGACATGAAAGCGGGCGAAGCGATCGCCCTCGGCTGGTACACCGCCGAGCGCGCTGGCATCACCACCGCGTCCGAGTTCGGCATCGGCACCTTGCCCGCCGACTTTTTCGTGAGCGGCAGCGTTTACTCCGGCACCGATCACCAGATCCGGATTCCCGCCGTGCCGAAGATGCCGGAACTGGAAAACAAGGCCTACGTCGCGCTTTTCATCAGCGATGGCGACAACATCCAATACAACCAGCACGCGATGCGGCAGGTGTGGGACCGCACCGAATCGATCCGCGGGAAATTTCCGCTCAACTGGACCATCGCACCCGCGCTCGTGGACATCGCGCCGGGCATGATGAACTACTACTACGGCCACTCGACACAGAATGATTGTTTTGTCACCGGCCCGTCCGGCATGGGCTACATGATGCCCTGTAACACGCTCGACGAACCGGGCGCTCCCGTCGGTGAGTTCACCAAGAACCCGGCGGACATGGACGGCTACACCCGTCTAACCGAAACCTACCTCCAACGCTCCGGCATCCGCGTCATCACCATCTGGGACGACGCCTCGCCGATGCAGCGCGCTTCCTACGAGAAACATTGCCGCCATCTCTACGGTGCCACCGTCCAGAATTTCAAGGACGTGCCTTCCGTTAGATCGAGCTTTGAAAACAAGCGCCTGCGCTTCGACAAGCTCGTCATTCCGTACGCCGGATCCAAGGAACACCTCGGCGGATCACTCGACCGCGAGATCGGCCGTTGGAACGGCAAGACCCCGCTCTTCCTTTCCTATCAGGCGAACATCTGGGGCGAACTCAAGCCCGACAAACTGCTGGAGATCCATGACGAACTGAACCGGAAGTTTCCCGGCAAGGTGAAGTTCGTCCGCGCCGACCACTACTTCAACCTCATCAACCAGGCGAACGACATTCCCTACAACCTCACCCTCTCGCCGAAAACCACCGTC
Source organism: Luteolibacter sp. (assembly GCA_036824745.1). Taxonomy (GTDB): domain Bacteria; phylum Verrucomicrobiota; class Verrucomicrobiia; order Verrucomicrobiales; family Akkermansiaceae; genus Luteolibacter. The sequence goes on along the minus strand of DAISZP010000495.1, from coordinate 933 downwards.
AAGGCAGGCATCGGAAATCCGGAGCCAGCCACCGACGGCACTCCTGACACCCAGTGGTCCGCGCAAGGAGCGCAAAACCAATGGCTCGGCTTTGATTTCGGAGAAACCCGGACCATCCACCGTTATGTCATCCGCCACGCCGGTGATGGAGGCATGGATCCGGCGCTCAACACCCGGGCTTTCACCCTACGGGCCAGCGCCGATGGCAAGACCTGGAAAACCATCGACACCGTCACGAACAACACGCGCAACGTCACCGACGTCGAGTTTCCGCCGACCAGCGCGAGGTATCTGAAGATCACCATCCAACAACCCGGCAAGGACGGCACCGCGCGCATTGCGGATTTGGAGATCTTCGGCAGGTGACGCGCTCAATACTCGCGCTTCAACAGATAGGCGGCGATCTCTTCCAAACGTTTCGCTTTTTTGCCGAGAGGCTTGAGCGCGTCCATCGCGGCCTTGGTGAGCCTGGCAGCTTCCTTGCGCGAGGCGGCGAGGCCGATGATGGCGGGATAGGTGGCTTTTTCCACCGCCTGGTCCTTGCCGGCGGTTTTGCCTAACACCTCGGTGCTTTGCGTGACGTCGAGGATGTCGTCGATCACTTGGAACGCGAGGCCGAGGTTGTAGCCGAAATTTGTTAGCGCGCCGAGCTTCGCGGGAGTGGCGTTGGCGGTCATCGCGCCGAGGCGCAGCGAGGTGGCCGGGTCGAGCCCGCGCGCATGGCCCACCAGGAAGCCGGCGGCGAACAGGTCGCCGGCGCCGGTGGTGTCCACCACGCGCGCCACCGGCCGCGCCGGCACCGAGACCACGGCGCCGGGGGTGACGAAGGAGGCGCCCTTCTCCGAGCGTGTCACCACGGCCTGCTTGGCATCCTTGCGCAGGGCGACCAGCGCGGCGTCGAAGTCGGCGGTCTCGTAGAGCGACTTCAGCTCC
>DAISZP010000494.1:0-4017 GCA_036824745.1 Luteolibacter sp. | reverse complement strand
TGAGGAAATTGCCGATGAAAGTCCGAAGCGATTCGCCATCGGGCTCCATCGTGGTGGAGCCGAGTTTGGTTTTCGTCTGGGATTCGAAGACCGGCTCGACGATGCGCACGGAAATGGCGGCCTCGATGCCGGCGCGGATGTCGGCCGGATCGTATTGTTTCTTGTAGAACCCGCGCACCGCCTGGACGAGGCCTTCGCGGAAGGCGGCGAGGTGGGTTCCGCCCTGCGACGTGTTCTGGCCGTTGACGAAGGTGTAGTATTCCTCGCTGCTCTCGGCGGTGTGGGTGAAGGCGATCTCGATGTCCTTGCCGATGAGGTGGATGGGCGGATAGAGCGCTTCGTTCTCCATCTCCTCGCGCAGTAGGTCTAACAATCCGTCCTTCGAACGGAACTTCCTGCCGTTGAAGTTCACGGTAAGCGCCGGATTCAGATAAGAATAATAGCGGCACATCTTCTCAACGAAGCCTTCTTTGAACTTCGCCTTGGCCGGGAAGATCGTGCGGTCCACCTCAAAGGCGAGGCGGGTGCCGTTCGCGCCCTCGTCGCGGCGCGGGTGTTTCATGTCCACCGTGAGCTGGCCTTTGGAAAACTCGAGGGCCTTGGTTTCCCCCTCGCGCCAGGCCTGGATCTCGAAGAAGTCGGAAAGCGCGTTCACCGCCTTGATGCCGACGCCGTTGAGACCGACGGATTTCTTGAACGCCTCGCTGTCGTACTTGGCGCCGGTGTTGATCTGGGCGGCGCAGTCGTAGAGTTTTCCTAACGGAATGCCGCGGCCGAAGTCGCGCACCTCCACTCTGCCCTGCTCGTCGATCTCCACCTTGATCTCCTTGCCGAAGCCCATGATGTGCTCGTCGATCGAGTTGTCGATGGCCTCCTTGAGCAGGATGTAGAGGCCGTCATCGGGCGATGAACCGTCGCCAAGCTTGCCGATGTACATGCCGGGGCGCATGCGGATGTGCTCGCGCCAGTCGAGTGATTTGATGTCGTCTTCGGTGTATTCGGCAGCCATGGGGAGAATGTTTCGGGGTTCCTAAACGGTTTCCCGGTGAGGCGCAAGTGGTAGCTGTGAAACGCGACAACACATTGGAAATCAGACGGAAAGGATCGTCCCGGCGGATCGCTGGGACGGATCGTCCCGGCCACGGAGGGCCTATTTCACGGTGATCTCGTGGAGGATGAGCCAGTTTTCCTGGGGCTTGGTGACCTTGAAGCGGATCTGGCTGGTGCCTGCCGGGAGCTTGGCGGTGGCGCTGCCGTTTTCGAAGGTGGCGGCTTGTTTCCAGTCGCTGCCATTGGAGGTCGATTCGAGGATGCCTGCCTCCAGCTTGTCTCCATTTTTGCTGGCCTTGCCGCCGGTGACGAGGGTGACGGTGGCTTCGGCCGCAATGGCCGCTTTCAGCTTCAGCGTGAAATGATCGCCTTCCTTGAGCGCGCGATCCGCCCAGAAGAAGGTGTCGTCCCGTCCGTCGAAGGCGAGTTCCGGCCAGTGGTTCTGATAGGTGCCAAGCGAGGTGCTCACGGTGGAGCCGTCCTTGGTTTCCTTTTTCGGCGGCGGCACAGGGCGGGAAAACGGAATGCCGGCGGCCTCGTAGTGTTTCATCACACCGTCGAGCCGGACGAGGAAGTCCGGATAGGCGCGGTCCTTCTGCGGCGTCCATGCCACCTCGGCGATGGCGGCGATGCGCGGGAAGGCCATGTATTGGACCTTCTTGAAATCCTTGAAGTATTCCGACCAGAGCTGGGCCTGGGTGCCGAGGATCTGCTTTTCCTGCGCCGGGGTCTCCGCGATGAAGGTGGGGTTGTAGGAATACACCTTCTCCAGTGGAAGGTGGCCGCCGATGGCTTCATACTCCTTGCCCTTGGCGAGTTCGACCTCCTTCGGATTCTGATAGTAATCGAAGTAAGTGTGGGAAGTGGTGGCCATGACCACGTTGTTGCCGAGCGAGAGCGCGTGTTTGCCCCACTTGGCATCGCGCCAGACCATCATGGTGGCGGTCTTGGGCAGTCCGCCTTCCTGGATCTCGTCCCAGCCGATAAGGTTGCGGTTCTTCGATTCAAGGAACTTGCCGATACGGCGGATGAACCAGCTCTGGAGTTCCTCCTCGTCCTTGAGCCCTTCGCGTTTCATCAGGTCCTGGGCGAACTTCGATTGTTTCCACTGCGTCTTGGGAGCCTCGTCGCCGCCGATGTGGATGTATTTCCCGGGAAACAACGCGCACACTTCCGTTAGAACATCCTCCAGGAACTTGAACGTCTCATCCTTCGGCGAGAAGATGTAGGGATGCACGCCCCAGCGAGTCATCACCTTGGGCGCGTAGCCGGGAATGTCCGAGTTTCCAAGCTCCGGATAGGCGGTGATGGCGGCGGCCGCGTGGCCGGGCATCTCGATCTCCGGCACGATGGTGATGTGGCGCGCGGTGGCATAGGCGACGATGTCCTTGATCTGCGCCTGAGTGTAGAATCCGCCGTAGCGCACGCCGTCATCGGAGTCGCGGTTTCCGTATGGAGGAGAGGAATCGCGCCAAGCGCCGGTTTCCGTGAGCTTGGGATACTTTTTGATCTCGATGCGCCAGCCCTGGTCTTCGGTGAGATGCCAGTGCATCACGCTGAACTTGTGAAAGGCGAGTTGGTCGATGAAGGTCTTCACATCATCGACGGGCACAAAGTGGCGGCCGGAATCGAGCATCATGCCGCGCCATGCGAAGCGCGGGTGGTCGGTGATTTTCACTCCGGGGATGAGAATGGCGACGCCCTTGTTAGGTTTGGCGGGAAGTAGCTGGATCAAGGTGCGGGTGCCGTAAAACACGCCCGCCGCATCCTTGCCGTGGATGGCCAGGTTCGCACCATCGATGGTCTTGAGAACATAACCCGAGGGAGGAAGCTCATCTGTCACCGAGAGAGCCACCAGGATTTCGGACGGGTGGTGGATTTTCAAACGGGCATCCACCACCTTGGGTGTGGTGCCCGTGAGTTTTCCGATTTCCGCGGCGAGCAGGTTTGCTTCGGACTCCAGTCCGTCACCGGAGCGAATCACGGTATCGGGAGTCAATTTGAAGCTGACTCCAGTGGTTTCTACGGAAACAGGCTTTGGAATCAAGGGCAGCGGATCAGCGGCGGCCACTCCCAGAGTAGCGGCGATTGCGAGGAAACAATGGATTTTCATGATGCGGAACAGGTTTACAAACAACGACGCCGCTGGCTATCAGCGGCGCGGCGGGGATGCAAGCCTGCGCACCGGATCCGCGTTCAAGCACCGCTTTGCGGGCTCGGCTTTTGAAAGAGGGCGAGCACTTGTTTAAAGGGCCAGAGGATCACTCCAATGAGGGCGCAGGAAACTTTCGCGTAGGCGATCATCGGCAGGCTGCCGATCCGCACCAGGGGCGCAAGCAGCTTGGCGAATCCGGCATTGCGCGAATACTGGATGGAAGCGGCCATGATGAGGGCGATGCCGATGAATTTCTCCACCGGGCTGATGTGGAGGTGCTTGTGGAAGAACGAATCCGCGCTCATTTCCACCAACAGGATGATACCGACGTAGCCGATGAGCAGGAACGCCACGTGCTGCAGGATTGGGTATTTCTCCACCAGCTTCAGACTGAGCGAGGCGAACAACCACAGTGCGAGCAAACCCAGGCAGACGCCGATCACCACGACCCGGATGTCCGGACTCATCGCCACGGCCGTGACCACGTTGTCCACGCTGAGGCTGAGGTCCATGAGCTGGATGGCGAACACCGTGGGCCAGAACCCGCGGGCCTTGGTGGGATTCGTCGCCGGATCATCGTCCTGCGAGGCGGCGTAGTTGCTGAAATGCTCGGCCATCAGATGGATCAGATAGAAGGCACCGAGAAACTTCACCCACAGGTTCGCCATGATGAATCCCACGAAAAACAGCGCCACTCCGCGGAAAATGTAGGCGCCGGCAAGACCCATCCTCAGGGCGATCTTCTTCTGTTTCTCAGGCAGTTGCGCGGCGAGCGTGGCGATGGCCAGGATGTTGTCCACCGAGAGCAGACC
>DAISZP010000493.1:0-4039 GCA_036824745.1 Luteolibacter sp. | reverse complement strand
CGTGCCGGTGGACTATCAGGACTTCGCCAGCGAGAATGACGAACTCGCCGTGCTGGTCGCCGACAACCGGCTGGCCGAACTTTCCACCGTCGATCTCAACGAACTGGAAAAGATCGCCAACGAGTGGAAGGCCGCCGACTTCGACACCATCCTCGCGGGATTCGAACCCGCCGACATCGAGGGCCTGCTCAATCCGGGTGGCGATGACGACGATGAGGATGACGACGACCGCCACGACAAGGAACTCGACAAGAGCGAGGTCACGGTCGCGGTCGGACTCTATCGGTTCCGCATCAGCCAGGACGAATTCATCGCGTGGTGCGACCGCGTGAAACAGGACGCCGGTTTCGACAAGGACTCGGTCATTCAGGAAATCCGCAGCCGCCTCGGACTATGAACAACATCACCCTTGAATCCATCGACGCCGTCAGGCCATCGACCTACAACCCGCGCTCCGCGGTCGCCGAGCGTCTTGACCTGATCGAGCTTTCCCTGAGGAAACTCGGCTTCATCGCCCCGATCTTCGCCGACGCGGACGGCGAGATTCTATCAGGCCACCAGCGCCACCTCGTCGCCTCGCGCATGGGGGCCACACATGTCCCGGTGTTCCGCACCAAGGCGCTCGATCTCGACCAGCGCAAGGCGCTCAACATCGTCTTCAACCGTGCGACCAACGACTTCGATTTCAACAGCACGCCCGGCCGGGTCACCAGCGAGCTTCAATCATTGGACATTGAAGCGCTCGCCGCCCGCATCCCCGACAAGGAAGTCGGCGGTGATAGCTTCCTGCGCTGTCTCAAGCCCGCGGAAGTCGCCGTCAAGGATCTTTGCCGGGTGAATTCGGGCCGCTGGATCCAGTATGCCCGCAATCTCGCCCGCACCCTGCATCGCCACGGCATCCTCATGCCCATCGTCTGCCGCGAGGATTTGTCGGTCATCAACGGCATCGGCAGGCTGGAAATGCTGGCGGAAAAGGGAGCCGCCTTCGCGCCGGTCGTGTTCGTCACCGAGGAGGAGGCGGAATTCGCCCGGGCCATGATGAACCTGCTGTCCATGGATTTCGACATCCACACGCGCTATGCCGACATGCTTCGCTTCAATTCGTTCCGCCGGGCGCGGCGTGTGAGGCGCGAGCTTGGCAACGGCTTCATCTTCGCCACCCACGGTGCGAAGCCGTGCAAGGACTTCGACATAGGCAAGGCGGCGGATCGTGCCCGTTGGACCAAGGAGCATGGCACGACCATCCTCGACTTCGGTGCCGGCCACCTGACGGAAACCTTCCTGCTTCGCCAGGTCGGGATCGATTGCACGCCGTTCGAGCCCTACCGGCTCGGCCCCGGCGGCATCAACAAGGCGGAGAGCGTCGAACTGACGCGCGCGTTTCTATCGGAAGTCGCTGCGGGCAAGGAATGGACCAGCATCTTTATCGCCAGCGTGCTGAATTCCGTGCCGTTCCGCGAGGACCGCGAGCACATCGCCTGCCTGTGCGCCGCCTTGTGCAAGCCGTTCACCAAGGTCTATGCTTGTGCCTCGTCGGCAGGGGAGTCCGGCTGGCGGCAGGTCAATGGCAAGGCGTTCATGAACGAAAGCAACGCAGGCAACATCGCGTTCCGCCTCGACTACGAACCCGGCATCCGCATCGGTGATTTTCAGGACAAGCCCAAGGTCCAGAAGTATCACACCGTTTCGGAGTTCCGCGAGCTGTTCGGCCAGTTCTTCCGCTCGGTTAAAGTGGCGGACTTTTCCAACAACATCAACGCGGCCTGCGCGTCGCCGCGCCTGATAGATGCCGCCCGCCTGCGTGCAGCCATCGAGTTTGAATTCAACCTGCCCTATCCGGACGGCACCCGCATGGATCTCGTGCAATGCGCCATGGACTCTTTCTCCCAACGTCTTCAGATTACCCTATGATCATTCTGCTGGACCTCAACTACACGCTGGTGGCGAACTCGCCCAAGCACGGCACCACGCCCGTTCGCATGGAAAAACGCCTCGCCAACGAGCAATACCGCCAGTGGCTGGTGGAGCTCGTTCGACCGCACACCGTCGTGCTCATCACCGCCCGCCCGGAAACCTGGACGATCCAGACGCTCGACCGCATCGAGGTGCAGACCGGCTGGCGTCCCCAGGATGCGTGCTTCGCGCCGAAGGGTTGGTGGAATCCACCGGCGATCAAAGAGCATCTGTTGAAAAAGGACGTGTTTCCGATCCACGGTGAAGATGCCCGCTACCTCGCGATTGAGAGCAATCCGCGGACCCGCGAGATGTATGCCCGGTTCTCGATTCCCTGCTTCTGGGTGACGGCGGAAGGCACCTGCCTGACCGAGGGCACACGGATCGTTAAACGGCTGCCGCGTTGACACCCGCCCGCGGGCATGAGTGAAGTCCAACGTGACGAGGTGGTTCCCCGCGGAGCCTGGCAGTTCGATCAGGAAGTGACCGCCGTGTTCGATGACATGCTCCAACGGAGCATCCCGCAATACAACGCGATGCGCATGGTGACCTACGAGGTTGGCCGGCGCTTCGTACAACCCGGCACCGCCATCATCGACATGGGATGCTCCCGCGGTCAGGCGCTCATGCCGTTCGTTTCCAACTACGGTGCGGCCAACGATTACATCGGCCTGGAAATCAGCGAGCCAATGATCGAAGCGGCGCGTCAGAACTTCACTTACCACCCGCACGGCAATCGCGTCAGCATCCAGTCTGCCGACCTGCGCCGTGAGTTCCCCGGTGTGACTTCCAGCCTCGTGCTCTCGGTGCTCACGCTCCAGTTCACGCCCATCGAATACCGCCAGCAGATCGTTCGGCGCGTGTTCGAGTCGCTGGCTCCCGGCGGAGCCTTCATCCTGGTGGAAAAAGTGCTCGGTGCCACCTCGAAGCTCGATGAGGCGTTCGTGAACCTCTTCCTTCAGATCAAGCGCGAGAATGGATACAGCGACGAACAAATCGACCGCAAGCGGCTGTCGCTGGAAGGCGTGCTGGTCCCCGTCACCGCACGCTGGAACGAGGAGTTGCTCCATCAGGAAGGCTTCACCTCGGTGGATTGCTTCTGGCGGCATCTCAATTTCGCCGGGTGGGTGGCGGTGAAACCATGAGCCGGGTAATGCAGGGAGACGGCATCACCACCGAAGCCGCCGAAAAGGTGTTGCAGGCGGACCTGCACAACCTGGTCAAAAAGGTTGCGGCGGGCAAACCCATGACCGTTGCCGAGCGGGCGCGCATCGAGTCGCTTGCCGCGGGCAGCAACGATTCGGTGACTTACGCCAAGACGCTGGTGGAACTCGCCACGATCCTGGGCACCACCCGCCGGACGCTCACCACCTGGCAGAAGATGGAAGGCGCGCCCAAGGCTCTATCCAACGGACTCTGGCCGGTGGCCGACTGGCGCGAGTTCGTTCGCGTCCGCGGCTTGAAAGCGGGCAAGGTTTTGATTGGCAACGAAGATGCGCTCAAGGCCCGCAAGCTTCTGGCAGAAGTGGAGGAACGCGAGCTGCGCATCGCCGTCAAGAAGGGCGAATACGTCGCTCTCACCAAGGTCCGCGAGGAATGGATCGGACTCGTTGCCCAGGCGACGTCCATCCTGCGGGCGAAATTCGAGAACGAATTGCCGCCGGTTCTATCAGGTCTCGACGCCACCGGCATCCAGCGGGAATGCCGCCGTGCCATTGATGAAGTCCTGCAATGCCTCCACGAAGGTTGACCGGGCGTTGACGTGGACGGCGGGAGCATGGACTCCCTGAAGGAAATCTGGCGCGAGGCATGGCAGCCGCCCGACCGCCGCCCGGCCTGGCAGTGGTGCGAGGATCACATCGAGGGCATTCCGTATTCGCCCAACCCGGGACGCTTCCGTTCGGAAAACTCGCCGTGGATCCGCGAGGTCATGGAGGCGCTGGTCGATCCGCGCATCCGGCTGGTTTCCATCATCGCCTCGGTGCAGTCGTCGAAAACCACCGCGCCGGAACTGACGCTCTGCTACATCATTTCAAACCTGCCCGGCCCCGCGCTGTGGCTCGACCAGACCGACGAGGACGCCCGC
>DAISZP010000492.1:0-4047 GCA_036824745.1 Luteolibacter sp. | reverse complement strand
ATGGTCTGCACCATGCCACCCTTGCCGCTCTTCGAGTCGCCGGGAGTGACGACTTCTTCGGTCACGATGTCATAACCGCAGGTTTTGACTTGTTTGGTCACGGTGCGGTAGCCGGAGCCTTGCGAGGAAAGTCCGAACATCGTGCAGCATGAGCTGAACCCGAGGGAAAGGGCTGCCAGCGACAGGAGAAGGGCGAGGTTTTTCATGTGGTGGTGTTTTGGTTGGTGGTGTTTTTGAGAGGAATCAGGAGAACAGGCAGCAGCAGGAATTGAGCGCCAGAACGGCGGCCGCGGCGGTGATGGCGAGGATCAAACGAGAGGTCATGGCCTGAATGCTAGAATCTCGGTCCTTGTTGGCAATGAAAAAGAAGCATTCGCCCCGCCGGGTTTCACCGGACGGGACGCTCTAACGGTCTGATAGATCCACGGAGGCATTTCACTTCATCGACAGCACCTTCTCGATGATCCGGCGCGGATTCGGAAGTTGTTCATTCTCAATGTGTGGCGAGTAAATCGCCGGGGCGTCGATCGAGCAAACGCGCTGCACCGGGGCGTCCAGGTAATCGAAGGCATTCTCCATGATGATGGTGGAAACCATGGCCGCCACGCCGCCGAAGGGCTTGGACTCATCGACGAGCAGGACGCGGTTGGTTTTCTTCACGGTGTTGATGATGGCATCCACGTCGAGCGGGCGGATCGAGCGGAGGTCGAGCACTTCGACGTTGATGCCGTGTTCGGCTTTGAGAGTTTCCGCGGCGTCGAGCGCATGGATGACCGAGCGGCCGTGGGCGATGATGGAGAGGTCGGAGCCTTCGCGTTTCACGTCGGCCAGCCCGAGCGGGATCACGAAGTCGCCATCCGCCGGATCGGGTACCTCGCCGGAGTTTCCATAGAGCAAGGTGTTTTCCATGAAGTAAACCGGATCATTGTCGCGGATGGCGGCTTTGATCAGGCCTTTGACATCCCGGGGTGTCGCCGGGGCGCAGACCTTGAGACCGGGGAACGCGGCGAACAGACCTTCCGGGATGTGCGAGTGGGTGGCACCCACGTTGGTGCCGCCGTTGGCCGGACCGCGCACGACGATCGGACAGTTGCAAAGACCACCGGACATGTAGCGGACGCAGGCGGCGTTGGAGACGAGCTGGTCGAAGGCGACGGAGTGGAAGGACCAGAACATGAGCTCCATCACCGGGCGCACGCCGAGCATGGAGGCGCCAATGCCCATGCCGATGAAGCCGGCTTCGGAGATCGGGGTGTCGACGACGCGTTTGTCGCCCCACTTTTTCCAGAGGCCTTCGGTGACCTTGTAGGCGCCGTTGTATTGGGCGACTTCCTCGCCCATCAGGACGACGTTCGGATCGCGGGCGAGTTCCTCATCGAGACCTTCGCGGAGGGCTTCACGGTAGGTGAGAATGCGTGACATGGAGAAAACGGAAATTTCTTGGAGTGAAAATGGAGGGTGGATTCGGCGGATCAGGCGTCGAAGAAATGGCGGCCGATCTTCGAGGCGGGTGTCTGGTTGTCGCTTTCCCAATACACGTCGGTGCTGATGTCCGCGATGGTCGGAGCGGGGGACTCGTCGGCGAATTTCACGGCGGCGGCGGCCTCATCGGCGGCGGCCTTGTTGATGGCGTTGGCCAGGTCTTCGGTGAGCACGCCCTCGTTGATGAGCTTGCGGCGGAAGACGTTGATCGGGTCGTGGTTCTGCTTGTAGTTCTCGATTTCCTCCGGCGTGCGGTATTTCTTGTGATTCGCGTCGGCGATACTATGGCCGTAGTAGCGGTAGGTGTCGATTTCCAGCAGGGTCGGCTTGTGCTCCTTGCGGGCGCGCTCCATGGCGATGTGGGTCTTGGCGCGGACTTCGTAGAGGTCCGAGCCGTCGATCACATCCCAAGCCATTCCGTAGGCTTCGCCGCGTTGGGCGAGGCAGCCACCGTAGGCCGACGAGCGCTCCTGGGAGGTGCCCATCGAGTAGCCGTTGTTTTCGATGACGTAAACCACCGGGATCTCGAACAAGGCGGCGAGGTTGAGCGATTCGTGAAACGCGCCTTGGTTCACCGCGCCGTCGCCGAGGTAGCAAAGGCAGCAGCCCTCGCGGCCGAGGTATTTCAAACCATAGGCGAGGCCGAGACCCAGCGGGGTCTGGCCGGCGACGATGCCGTGGCCGCCCCAGAAATTCTTGTCCGGAGCGAAGAAGTGCATTGAACCGCCCTTGCCTTTGGAGCAGCCGGTTTGTTTGCCGAACATTTCCGCCATGCACTCGTTCATGCCCATGCCGACGGCCAGCGCGTGGCCGTGGTCGCGGTAGGCGGTGATGAAATGATCATCCGCTCCGCCGAGCGAAATGGTGCCCACCGCTACGGCTTCCTGGCCGATGTAGAGGTGGAGGAAACCGCCGATTTTCCCCGCTTGGTAGTACTTCAATCCGGCCTGCTCGAAGCGGCGGATGCGGACCATTTGCGAGAACAACTCGATCTTGCGCTCGGGCGTGAGCGCTTGGTTGATCGGCGAAAAGGCGAAATCGAGAGCAGGAGGATTGGCGCTGGTCATGGGGCGTCTGGAGTGGTTCGTCCGGCGCGGGCCGGACCGACGCCCCGCTTATCAGCGGCTCTTGGCAAATGCAAGCACGGGTGTTGCCACCTTTGGCAGACGGAACTGCGCCGCGAGGAACAATCCGGTGAAGAGCACATTGGCCGCCGTCAGGTTGCGCAGGAAAACCCACGACGGGATCTTGCTGCCGAGCGGGCCGGCCCACACCGATTGGTAGAGTCCTTCGAGGGTTTTTGCGTAAAGCGGATCCGTGATCCAGGCACCGGCGCAGGTGATCAGGTGGAAGGTCAACGCGGAAAGCGCTGAGCCGATCAGCAGGGTGGGGAACTTCTGGCCTGAGAGTGATTTCCCAAGGAAGAACACCGCCGCCAGTGCCGAGAGGGTCGTTGCAAAATCCATCGGGTTTGCCGTGTGGCCCACACCGAGAGGGAAGGTGATCGCCCACACGCCGAGCGGGATGGCCAGCCCGCGCCAACCCGGAGCCAGCAAGGCACCGCAGAAGAACACCGCCGCCAACGGAGAGAAGTTCGGCAAGGTTTCCGGGAAAAAGCTTCCGACCACGCGGAAAGCGATGAGAAGGCCGATGATCAGGGCGAGCGGCAGGTAGCGGTTCATGGCTGCGCAGGATGCAGCGTTTCCCGCGACCCGGCTAGGCGAAAATTCCGATTTGTCTGCGCTTTTTTGATTTCCGGAGGCACGGGGGAAACCTAGCGTCTGCCTCCATGGACTGGGATTCACTCGTCAAGGCCGCCTGGGAAACGCGCGACAAAGCCTATGCGCCGTATTCGAACTTCCACGTCGGAGCCGCCCTGCTCGCCGAGGACAGACGCGTCTTCACCGGCTGCAACGTCGAAAACCTTTCCTACGGTCTCACCAACTGCGCCGAACGCGTGGCCATCGGGGCTGCCGTCGCCGCCGGTGTCCGTCGTTTCCTCGCCGTCGCCGTGGTGGCGGATACGGCCGTGCCCATTTCACCCTGCGGTGCCTGCCGCCAGGTTTTGGCCGAGTTCGGTGTGCCCCGGATCTTGCTCGCCAACCGCACCGAGCGGGTGGAATTCACCTTGGAAGAACTCCTGCCCCGCGCCGCCACCGGGATTCTGGACCGGCCATAGACCCGGATGTTCCACGTGGAACACCAGCCCGCTTTCCGGACTTGAGCCAGGCCCCGCTGCGGCTATCTTCCGCGCCCCGCGATGTTCCGCTACCCGAAGACCTACGACGTGATTGTGATTGGCGCCGGCCACGCCGGGGTCGAGGCCGCCATGGCCGCCGCCCGGCTCGGCTGCCAGGTGGCCGTGCTCACGCAGAACCTCGACACCATCGCGGCGATGTCCTGCAACCCCGCCATCGGAGGGTTGGCCAAGGGCCACATGGTCCGGGAAATCGACGCCCTCGGTGGCGTCATGGCCCTCAACACCGACGCCACCGCCCTCCACTGGCGCATGCTCAACGCCTCCAAGGGTCCGGCCGTGCGTGCCACCCGCTGCCAGGCCGACCG
>DAISZP010000491.1:0-4051 GCA_036824745.1 Luteolibacter sp. | reverse complement strand
CCACCCAGTCCCTGCACGATCTTGGATTTTCCAGGATGGAGGAGATCCTGTCGGCAGCGGGTATCAAGCGCCTGCACGCGAAATCCCTCCGTCGCGCCTTGTTCCGCGAGGGCGAAACGGATCTTTCCAAGCGCGGTTTCCTCCCTCCGCTGCAACGTTGGATCGAGGCCAACGTCGGCGATGGAAAGCCGTATTTCCTCGATGCTCCGGAGGTGGTCGATGAGATCCGCAGCGCTGACGGCATGACGCGCAAGTTCCTCCTGAAACTCGACGACGGCCAGGTGATCGAAACCGTGCTCATGGGCTACGACGGACGCCACACCGTTTGCGTCAGCACACAGGCCGGCTGCGCGATGGGCTGCGTGTTCTGCGCCACGGGACAAATGGGATTTGTTAGACACCTCCGTCCCGGAGAAATTGTCGCGCAGGTGCTGCTCGCACGTCGCGTGCAACAGGAGATCTCCCCGCACACGCGCTTGAGAAACCTCGTCATGATGGGCATGGGCGAACCGCTCCACAATTACGACGCGGTCATGCAGGCTCTTGAAATGATCTCGGATGTGGCGGGCATCAACCTCGGCCCATCAAGGATCGCCATCAGCACCGTGGGCGTGGTTCCCGCCATCCGGCGGCTTGCGGATGAAAACCGCCCCTATCGTCTCGCCGTGAGCCTGCACGGTTCGACTGAGGAGGAACGTTCCGCGCTCGTTCCCGCCAGCCAGAAATGGCCGCTCGCCATGCTCATCGATGCCTGCCGCGACTATGGGAAACGCACGGGCAAACGCATCTTTTTCGAGTGGACGCTCATCGCCGGAAAAAACGACTCGCCGGAAACCGCACACCGTCTCGCATCGCTGTTAGAAGGCATCGACGCCCACGTGAACCTCATCCCGCTGAATCCCACCGCGGGTTTCTCCGGGCAAACGAGCGAGGCCGGTTTTGAATTCCAGCGCATCCTTCGAAATGCCGGCTTCCCCTGCACCTTCCGCCAGCGCCGCGGCATCGACGTGGCCGCGGGCTGCGGCATGCTCAAGGCGGAGCGGCGGAAACGCGGACCGGCTTGAGCATTCCCTCACGGATCCACAATCGTCACCGAAGGTGGCGTGACGATCACCGGGGTGTTTGGAGGAAACAAAGGAGTGCCGCCCGGGCCGCCGGGCGTGGGGCCTACCGGGCCGGCTCCCGGGAAATCGAGGGGATTGGGCACGGCCGCGACGTCGTCAGTGGCGGGACCGATGGCCGCCTTCGCATCCTTCGCGCTTTTGGCGCTCTTGGCATCGACACCGGCCTCACCGGCGTTGGTGTCGTAGCGGGCTAACAGTTCCTGCACTTCCGTTAGAGATTCCGGCGAGCTTGCGATGGCGCATTGGGAAATCATCCGCATCATTCCGGGCGCGGCATGGATCGCCACATCGACGATGGAAACGACTTCCTCCACATCGGACTCCATCACCTTGATCGTGGATTTCACGATCTCGCAGGCGCATGAGGGATTCACGGAGATTTCCGTCTCCAGGGTTTCCAGAAACCGGGTGGGGTCCTGCTTGATGTGGGTTTCCACGGACAGGCGGACCTGGTTGCAATCCGACTCGGCGCGGCCCAGTTCGCGGTAGGCGGCGGAAACCCGGTCGAGATCCTGTTTGACGCCCTCTGAATCGACTTCCCCCACCCTTCCTGAAGCGACCTCGCGGAATGGAGAGGCGTTCCGGAGAACGGACAAATCCACCACGGCACTCACAGGCAGCGTGCGGACGGACCGGCGCTCAAGCGTGAGTGAGTCCTGTTTGTCGAGCACCGGCGCCGCGTCGATCGGTTCGACAAGAACGCGGGGTTGATCGCCCGATTGGGGGCTGTCACCGAGGCTGCGTTCGAAATTCTGAGCGGCGAGCGGAGCCATCAGGCCCAGGGTCCAGAGCACGGATGCGATGGGGGTGTTGAGGGGAAGCACGGAGGCAAGTCACCACAAAACCCGCTGAGGATCAACCAGAAACTTAAGCTTGCCTGATTATCAACCTAGCCCCGTCCCCGTTCCAGCAGGATGAGCATGAGGAAGGAGAGGATGAGGTTGAGTTCCTCGCGTGGGGAGAGGTCGCCGGTTTTTTCGATGGTGAAGCGTCCTTCGAAAAACGCCGCTTGTTTCACCAAACGCATGACGGGTGTGCCATCAGCTCGTTTGGCGAGGTAGCTTGGATGAAAGAAGAAGCCGGTGAACATGCCGAGGATCGGGATTTCGCCGAGCAGGCTGTCGAGCACCTTCACCCAGCCGTTTTCCTCCTGAATGGAGAAGTCGGTGCGCTCGTCCTCGGGATTGAAAACCTCGTAATGGGCCCTCCACATCGAGCGCCAGCCGCGGCGGCCGACGCTGCCGACCGGAAGGTTCCGGGCATCGGTGAAAAAGTAACGCGCGGACCAATCGATGACCTTGTTGGCTTTGATTTCGGCGAGGCGGACACCTTGCGAGGAGTCGGTCCAGATTTCGACGTGTTCTTTGAACTTGAGCAGCTTTTGCCGGGTGTAGAGGACCGTGCGGCCGGAGGAATCCGTGATGGTGGCCTGACTGGCGAGCGCGAGGATCTTGAACGAGAGGTTCAGAGGATAGACGAGCCCCTGAAGCTGGCGGCTGATGTCGTCGCTGGCCGGCATCGATGGCAAGGGCGGCGGGGCGTAGGGGTTGGTGGAGTCCATTATTTCAATAACTCCGTCCCCACAGGGCGCGGGTGCGGGTTTCCTGTCCGGTGAGGATGCACTTGCCGCTGGTTTGTGGAAGTTTCACGGAGTCGAGCGGCAGGCAGCGGATGGTGATCTTGTGTTGTTTGGAAATCTCCTCCTCCTGCTCGGGCGTGGCGGCCCAGGAAGTGAGCAGCCAGCCGGGGTTTTCCGTGGCCCAGT
The DNA here is from genome assembly GCA_036824745.1 of Luteolibacter sp. GTDB lineage: Bacteria > Verrucomicrobiota > Verrucomicrobiia > Verrucomicrobiales > Akkermansiaceae > Luteolibacter. The sequence goes on along the minus strand of DAISZP010000491.1, from coordinate 1,162 downwards.
GGGCGTGGAAGGCTTCGAGTGAATCGCATGGCGTGATGTTCGCGTCCCGGAAGGAAGTGGCGTTCTGGAGCAGATTGCCGTGGATCTCGTCGAGGATTTCAGAAGCGCGGCGGATGAGATCCTCCTTCACGGGGAAATCCTTCACGGAGGTCGGCTGATCGCGGCGTTGGACGCAGCACTTGCGCGTCTCGATGTCGCGCGGGCCGATCTCGATGCGGATGGGCACGCCTTTTTTGATCCATTCCCATTTTTTCACGCCGCCGCTGATGTCGCGGGTATCGACGTGAACCCGCAGTGGCTCGCCATGATAGGTCTGGTGGCGCAAGGTTTCCGCAAGGGCCTTGCAGGATGCGATGACCTCATCGCGGGTGTCTTCCTTGGGCGTGATCGGGAGGATGACGATTTGCTGCGTAGCGACGCGCGGAGGAAGCACCAGGCCGTCGTCGTCCGAATGGGCCATGATGAGCGTGCCGATCATGCGGGTGGAAACACCCCATGAAGTGGTGTGTGCGTGCTGCACGGTGCCGTCGCGGCCGGTGAACGAGATGTTCTGGGCCTTGGAGAAATTCTGGCCGAGATAGTGCGAGGTGCCGGCTTGGATCGCCTTCTTGTCCTGCACCATGGCCTCTACCGTTAGAGTCATGTCCGCGCCGGGGAATCGCTCGTTTTCCGTCTTCTCACCGGGAATCACCGGGATGGCGAGGTGGTCGCGGAGGAACTCCTCGTAAACGCCGTGCATGAGCCGGGTTTCCGCGATGGCCTCCTCCTTCGTCTCATGTGCGGTGTGGCCTTCCTGCCAAAGGAACTCGGCGGTGCGCAGGAACAAACGCGGACGCATTTCCCAACGCATCACGTTCGCCCACTGGTTGATGAGCAGCGGGAGATCGCGGTAGGATTCGATCCAGCGCGCGAAGGCTGCGCCGATGATCGTTTCGGAGGTGGGACGGATGACGTAAGGTTCGGTCAGCTCGCCGGTCGGGATCATTTTGGTTTTCCCCGTGGCTTCGTCCTTCACCGCTTCCAGACGGTGGTGGGTGACGACCGCGCATTCAGTGGCGAAGCCTTCGGCGTGCTCGGCTTCCTTTTCCAAATAGGAAAGCGGAATGAGCAGAGGGAAATAGGCGTTCTGGTGGCCGGTCGCCTTGAACATGCGGTCGAGTTG
>DAISZP010000490.1:0-4063 GCA_036824745.1 Luteolibacter sp. | reverse complement strand
GTCCTTGACGGCATCGCGATCTTCCTTGAGCTCGGCGATGGTGGCGTCGATCTTGGCCTGGCTGAAGGCGTCGATGGGCAGGCCTTGCACGACCTCCCACTTGCCGTTTTCCGTGACGCGGATGGGCATGGATGCCATGAGGCCTTTTTCGATGCCGTAGGAACCGTCCGAGCAAACGGCGACGGAAGTCCAATCGCCGGCCGGAGTCGGATTGATGAGGCTGCGCACGGTGTCCATGGCGGCATTCGCGGCGGAGGCGGCGGAGGATGCGCCGCGGGCCTTGATGATGGCGGCGCCGCGTTGCTGGACGGTGGTGATGAACTCACCCTTGAGCCACTCGACGTGGGAAATCACGTCGGTGACGGGGCGGCCGTTGATCTTGGCGTTGGTGAAGTCCGGATATTGGGTGGCGGAGTGGTTGCCCCAGATGCACATGTTTGACACCTTGGAGACGTGGACGCTGGCCTTTTTGGCGAGTTGGCTCTTGGCGCGGTTCTCATCGAGGCGGGTCATCGCGAAGAAGCGGTCGTTCGGCACGCCGTCGGCATTGTTCATGGCGATGAGGGCGTTGGTGCTGCAGGGATTGCCCACCACGAGCACGCGCACGTCGCTGGCGGCGTTCCTGGCGATCGCCTTGCCCTGGCCGGTGAAGATCTTGCCATTGATGCCGAGCAGGTCACCGCGCTCCATGCCCGCCTTGCGGGGCACGGATCCGACGAGCAGGGCCCAGTTGGTGTTTTTGAAACCTTCGTTGAGGTCCGAGGTGCCGACCACTTCGTTGAGCAGCGGGAACGCGCAATCATCGAGCTCCATCATCACGCCTTCAAGGGCGGCCATGCCGGGCTCGATTTCGATGAGGCGGAGATTGACCGGTTGATCGGGGCCGAACACGAAGCCGGACGCGATGCGGAACAGGAGGGCATAGCCGATTTGGCCAGCGGCGCCGGTGACGGAAACGGTAATTGGTGCTTTCATAGGTTGATTGCGGGAACGCGCGGAAACTAAAGGAGGATGCTCCGGGCGGTCAACAGGCAAGGGTCTGATCACAAATCGTGCGCGGGATTTCTGAAAACATGCGGTTTCCACGGCCGCGCTGGAATCACTTGTCATCCGGAACGGCCCCGGGGCACGCTGGATGGCGTGAAACGAGTGATCATCCACACCGACGGAGCCTGCAAGGGCAACCCCGGGCCCGGCGCATACGCGGCGGTGCTCGTGTGCGGCCGCCATCGCAAGGAGCTATCGGGAGGATTCCGCCTCACGACGAACAACCGCATGGAACTCCGCGCCGTGATCGCCGCGCTGGAGCTGCTCTCGGAGCCCTGCCAGGTGGAGGTGCACTCGGACTCGAAATACGTGGTCCAGGCGGTGCGGGAAAAGTGGCTGGACGGCTGGAAACGCCGCGGCTGGGTGACCAGCGACAAGCAACCGGTGAAAAACCAGGACCTCTGGCGGCGGCTGATCGAGGCCATGGGATCGCACAAGATCGATTGGCACTGGGTGAAAGGCCACGCCGGACACAAGGAGAACGAGCGCTGCGATGAACTCGCCAATCTCGCGGTGAGCGAGGGAAACTGGGCGGAGGACCACGGTTTCAACGTTGCCTGAGCGAAGCGGTCTGCCATGAGCGGTAACCAGACATCGTGGCGCGCCCGGATCGGAGTCTTCGGAGATCTGCCGACCCGCCTGCTGACCTCCACGCTGGCGATGGTGCCGTGGTTTCTGGAACCGGCTCTGGTAGCCGGATGGACCTTGTTGTTTTTCATCATCGCCGCCGCCCAGCGCCGGGCGGTGGTTTCCAATCTCCGTGCGATGCATCCTGGATGGGGAGCCGCGCGCGGGCTGTTAGGCGCGTGGCGGGTGTTCTGGAACTTCTCGATGACCTATGTGGACAGCCTGCGCTGGGAAACCGGCACCGGTGGCGTGGATTGGGAAATCCACGGGCTGGAGGCGATCGATTCCCTATCAGCCCGCAAGGAAGGCTGCGTGATCCTCACCGCCCACATGGGAAACTACGACCTCGCCGCTCCGGTCTTCGCCGAACGGCTCAAGCGCACGCTCTACACCGTCCGCGCTCCGGAACGCGAGGCGGAGACGCAGAAGATCCGCGAGGAGGAAATCCGCCGGAAAGAAGCGCGCTTTCCAAGTTTCCGCACGCTCTACAACCGTGATGGAAACTTGTTAGGCGTGGAGCTCGCCCGCCTGCTCGGCGAAGGGCACATCGTGGCCGTCCAAGGCGACCGCGTGATGTTCGACGTCTCGCCGATGGAAGTGGAAATCGAGCCGGGGCTCAGGATGAATCTGCCCAAAGGCCCCTTATTTCTCACCCGAGCCACGCAATCTCCGTGTTATCCCGTATTCATGACACGGACCGGCTGGCGGCGCTATCAGGTCACCGTCCTGCCGGAAATCCAGCTCCCACCCCGCCGCCGCGGTGATGAGGCGGAAGTCGCGAAAATCTGGGCCGCCGTGGTCTTCGAGACCGCAAAGCGGCATTGGAACCAGTGGTTTGTTTTCGAGCCGGTGATGGAGAGGGTTTCATCAAACGAAGTTTCCAAGACATCGGAGATCGGGTGATTCGCTTTGGTTCTATACCATGTCCCTCATTCGGAAGAAAACCACCGCCGCCCTGGCGCTCGCGCTTTTGAATCCAGCGCACGCCACCACCACGGAAGTCGCCACCGGCATCAACCGCTTCGGACTCGACCTCCACCGCCGGCTCGCCAAGGGCGATGACAACCTGGTCGTTTCACCGTGGTCGATCGAAACGGCGCTGGCCATGACCTATGCCGGCTCGGCCGGGAAGACGAAGGAGGAAATGGCGAATGTCCTCCATTTCATCGATAACGAGGAAAAACTTCACGATGGTTTCTCCGATCTAACGACTGATCTGGCCAAACTAGCCAAAGCCAGCGAAGAACGTGTGGCGGATGCGAAGAAAGACGGCGGCCCGGCGACTCCGCTCCAGATCAATGTCGCAAATCGCCTATTCGGGCAAAAGGACTACCCCTTCATCCAATCGTTTCTGGATCTCAATGCGGAGAAATACCACTCGCCGTTAGAGAAGCTCGATTTCCGCGCGGATCCCGAAGGCTGCCGCAAGCACATCAACCAATGGGTGGAAATCCAAACGCGGGACAAGATCAAGGACTTGATCCCGCAACGGGTCATCACAGCGGACACCAGCCTCGTCCTGACCAACGCCGTCTATCTGAAGGCGCCGTGGGCGGAGGAGTTTCGGGATGAACCCGATGGTGAGTTCCACCCGCGTGGCAAGGCGGCGGTCAAGGTGCCGATGCTGACACGCACGGGAAACTACGGACATGTCCAATGGCCCGGCACCACCGCAGTTACGATTCCTTATGCGGATGGCGGACTGCAGTTCGTCCTCTTCGTCCCGGATGCCGTCGACGGTCTTTCCGATACGGAAAAGTCTCTGAACCCCGAACGTTTCGCCGAAGCCGCCAAAGCCAACGCGAAGAAGATCGAGCTGCATTTCCCCTCATTCAAACTCGAACCCGAACGCGTGATGCTCGCCGAGGAACTCATCGCCATGGGCATGCCCAGCGCTTTTGACAAACCCGAAGGCAGCGCGGATTTCTCACGCATGGGACCTCGCAAGCCGAATGACTACCTCTTCATCAGCCAAGTGATCCACAAGGCCTTCATCGCCGTGGACAAACACGGCACCGAAGCCGCCGCCGCCACCGCGGTGCTGATGCCCCGAGCCCTCTCCATGCCTCAACCGGAAAAACCGCTCGTCATCCGCGTGGACCGGCCATTCGTCTTCGCCATCCAACACATCGACAGCGGAGCCTGCCTGTTTCTCGGCCGCGTGACGGATCCGAGATGAGACCAAGAAGCACGCCCGGCTGGATTGCCTCCATCGGCTTTCCCAGCCAGCGCCCTCCGGGCGCTTTTAGGAAGGCGTGAAGCACGCCCGGCTGGATTCGAACCAGCGACATTCCGCTTAGAAGGCGGATGCTCTATCCAACTGAGCTACGGGCGCTTGTGCGGCGTGGGTTTAACAGCGGGAAACGGGGATTGTCAAAATCCGGATGAA
>DAISZP010000489.1:0-4067 GCA_036824745.1 Luteolibacter sp. | reverse complement strand
TCACTGAGATCGGTCGCGCGGCGTTCAAGGATCGAACGGCCATCACATCCATCAGCTTCGCGTCCGGTGCCAGCGTGACCAAACTCGGGGCCATGGCATTTCATGGCTGCACGGGGTTGCAATCCATCAGCATGCCCTCCGGAACCACCGCCCTGCCTGCCGGAGTGTTGCAGGGGTGCGCGAGCCTCACCGCTGTGACCATACCTGGCACGGTGACAAGCATCGGCCCGATGGCATTCGCAGATTGTGGAAACCTCGCATCCGTCACGCTTCCATCGTCGCTGGTTAGTCTCGGCGAATCAGCCTTCACGAACTGCTCATCCCTCTCCACCCTCAGTCTGCCCGCGGGCGTCACCACGGTCCCGCCGCACCTGTTCAACGAGTGCAGGACCCTATCGTCCGTCACCATGGCGGGAAACGTGACTTCGATCGGAGCCAACGCGTTCCACCACTGCGTTTCGCTAACAGCCTTCAGCCTCGCAACCCCCGTCACCACTCTCGGTGACGGCGCGTTTTCCGGCTGCGAGGGTCTGGTGAGCCTCAGCATCGGCACCGGTCTATCCGCAATCGGAGATCTGGCATTTCAAGGCTGTGACTCCCTTGCATCCATCACCGTCGCAAGCGGCAACACCAGCTTCAGCAGCGCGGATGGGGTGCTTTTCAATGCGGACCAAACCATCCTGCTTCTCTGCCCGCCGGCGAAGGCGGGAGCCTACGCGATTCCATCCGGCGTCGCCGCTCTCGGTCATGGCGCGTTCGCCCACTGCGCCCACCTCACCTCAATCTCTCTGCCCTCGGCTCTGACCAGCATCGCCGATGACGCATTCTATTACGCCACAAGCCTCGGCAACGCGCCAATCACCAACTCCATCACCTCCATCGGCACCTGGGCATACGCCGGTCTGAAACAACTACAAAATCTAACAATTCCCGCGTCGGTGACCAGCATCGGAGCGGACGCGTTCCATTCATCGACATCCCTCGCGTGGGTGATCTTCCATGGAAACGCACCCGCTGCCATGGGAGACGAGGCATTCGATGCCGCGGCGGACGGCTTCACCGTCTATTTCCACTCATCGGCAAGTGGATTCACCACGCCGGAGTGGATGGGATACACGGCGGTGGCGCTGGACATCTCCCCCACGCTGATAGACTGGCTCACCGATCATGGTTTCACCCCGGGGACGAGTCTGCTCTCCGATTCCAATCACGACGGAGTCCCGCTGCTCGTGGCCTACGCGCTCGGTCTGGATCCCACGCTCGATCTATCAGGCAGTCTGCCCGTTCCCGTCCTCGCGAACGGCGTTCTTAGTCTTTCCTTCCAAGGGAACAGCAACGGCATTCTCTACGGCGCGCAGACCAGCACCGACCTCCAGTCATGGACCGCTTCCGGAGTCACGTTGACCGAACCCGACGCAAACGGACAGCGCAGGGCTTCGATCACCAAAAGTGGTGGCGGATCACGGTTCCTGCGTCTCGTATTCGGAACCGAATAGGCGGCGACGAACGCTCAATTGCGCGTCTGGATTTCATCCAGCTTCGGATAGTCCAGATAGCCTTCCGGGCCGCTTCCATAAAACGACTCCGGATGCGGCGTGTTCCATGGCGCGCCCATCTTCAAACGCTCGACAAGATCCGGATTCGCGATCGCCGGTTTGCCGAAGGCCACCGCGTCCGCATGACCGGAGATGATTGCCTCGCGGGCGCTTTCCGCCGTGAATCCCTCGTTGGCGATGTACACTCCGCCGAACTCCTTCTTCAGCATCGGCCCGAGCGTGTGTTTGTCTTGGGATTCGCGAGCGCAGAGGAAGGCAATTTTCCGCTTCCCAAGCTCGCGGGCCACATGAGCGAACAAGGACGCCGGATCGGAATCCCCCATGTCATGCGAATCACAGCGGGGAGCGATGTGCATGCCCACCCGATCCGCCCCCCAAACGGAGACGACGGCATCGGTGACCTCCATCATGAAACGCGCGCGGTTTTCGATGGAGCCGCCATATTCATCCGTCCGGCGGTTGGTGGAATCCTGGAGAAACTGATCGATCAGATAGCCATTCGCGCCGTGGATCTCAACGCCGTCGAAACCCGCGGCCTTGGCGTTTTCCGCGCCTTTCCGGTAGCTCTCGATCACTCCGGGAATTTCCTCTAACAACAACGCGCGCGGGATCTCAAAGGGTTTCATCGGCCGCACCAGGCTCACATGCCCGGCTGGATGCACCGCGCTTGCGGAAACGGGCGTCTCGCCATTCAGATAGAGCGGATCGGAAATCCGGCCGACATGCCAGAGTTGCAGCAGGATTTTCCCACCGGCATCGTGAACAGGCTTGGTGACGAGTTTCCAACCTTCCACTTGTTCATCGGACCAGATGCCCGGCGTGTCCGGATATCCCACGCCCATCGGAGAAACGGATGTGGCCTCTGTCAGAATCAAGCCGAATGCCGCGCGTTGCCTGTAATACTCCGCCATCATCGCGTTCGGCACGCGGCCTTCGGAAGCCCGGCAGCGGGTCAGCGGAGCCATGACAATGCGGTTGGGGAGTTCGAAGGCTCCGGCCTGCAACGGTTGGAAGAGTGGATCGCTCATGTGCCGGGAACTAAGCAGCATCCGGCAGGGATGCAAGGAGGCGATTTCAAACAGCTTTCACGGTCACTCCACCGCATGGATGCCGATGCCGTGTTTCCGGCAGAGCTCGCCGACCTTGTCCCTTTCTAACAACAAGGTCCTGCGCGCCTCGACGGCGATGGCGGAGACGCCGGATTCGGCGCAATTCTCAATCGTCTGTGGGCCGATGACCGGCACGTCGAAACGGAAATCCTGGTTCGGTTTGGAAACCTTCACGAGCAACACGTCCTTGCCGCGGCCGAGTTCGCCGCCGCGGCGGATGCACTTGTTGGTGCCCTCGAAGGCTTCGACCGCGAGCACGGTGCCGTGGCGGACCACGACGCTCTGGCCAATGTCGAGCGCGCTCGTCTGCTTGGCGATCTTGTAGCCGAACTCCGCGTCATCCAGCTGGCGCTTGCGCAGCGCGGGCCCACAGACATGGCCGGGTCCGGGCAGACAGTCTTCCAGAAACGTGGTGGCGTTGAGCACTGTGATTCCTTCCTTGGAAAGCTCATCAACGATGGCACCAAAGAGCGTCTCCGCATTGCGCTCCTTGAGGCGCGCGAGGATCATGAACGCGCGGAGGTCCGGACGGAGGTCGAAGAGGTTCTTTGGGGCCACCTGCCCCATCATCACGGCCTCGGTGACGCCCTCGCGTTTGAAGAACTTGATCGTCTTGCCGATCTGCGCGACGCGGAACCACTCGATGCCGTCGACGAGATCCGCGAGTTCGGGTTTCGTTTCTCCCTGGAACGCGGCGATCACCAGTTTCACTCCGGGTGCCTGCCTGCGGGCGGCACGGATGAACGTTTCCGGATAAACGCCACTGCCTGCGATGATGCCGATGGTGCGGGGATGTGCCATGTTTCGTGAGAATCCGGACGCCCCGCGGAGATGAGAAAGTAGCGGCTGTGGGACTCGAACCCACACTCGTTAGAACTCGATTTTGAGTCGAGCGCGTCTACCAATTCCGCCAAGCCGCCTTGGTGGGCGGGAAATTGGCGCATCCCCGGACGCAGGGCAAGAGGATTTCTCCTGTCAAATATCGGGCCACACGCGGAATCCGAGCGCCTCGAAATGGCGGTCAAACCCGAATACCATTCTGATGCCAGCGCGTTTCATCAGAACCGCGGAAATACAGTCCGTGAAGGAAACCCCTTGATCGGCGAATTTCCTCATCAGCTTCAATGCCTGCTTCCATTCTGCCTGTTCCGCACGCAGCCAATCGACGCCGATTTCCAGCACATCCGCGCCCCAATCCGCCGCCCACGCATAATTGGTCCTCCGGGCAATCAGTGTGGCCGATTCGTCAAAAACATGCTCCGAGGAGAACAACTGGTAGTTCCCCCTTTCTATTTCCGCCCAACCTTGCGCAGCAGCCGCATGGTATTGATCGGCCGCCAACTCCCTCGCGACAAACGCCCCGGTATCGACGAACAAACGCCTCATGGCCCGTAGAGATACT
>DAISZP010000488.1:0-4071 GCA_036824745.1 Luteolibacter sp. | reverse complement strand
GCGGCCTCCACCAAACACCCGGCGTCGATCGGATCATCGCCGTGAAATTCCGGCAGCGTCATCGTTTCAAAGATCCGGATCGCCTCGGCCAGCTCCTCCACCTGCCGCGCCTGGCCGGTGGCGAGATAGGAGGCCTCCAGATTGCGGGTGTCGTATTTGCTCTCCGCCTTGCTGCCCGGGTCGGTGGCCGCGGCGTGGGCTTCCATCGCGGCGGACGACAAGCGCTCGAAGCTCGCGCGGAGTTCGGAGCGGATCAGGTCGAGCAGCGAGGATTTCATGACTGGCGGAGCTTTGCCCTGCGGGAGACTTTTTGGCAAGGGCCGAGCCACGCGACCACGCCTCTTGCCACCATGAGTGCAAAATGCCAGACTGCTCACATGATCAGCGTTTACGCTTACGAAAAGTGCGACACCTGCCGCAAGGCGCTCAAGTGGCTCACCGCCAACGGCATCCCCCATCAGGTGAAACCCATCCGCGAAACGCCGCCATCCGTCGCCGAACTGAAAACCGCCCTCGCCTCTAACAACGGCGAGCTCCGCCGCCTCTTCAACACCTCCGGCGTGGACTACCGCGCCATGGGCATCAAGGACCGGCTTCCCACCCTGAGCGAGGCGGAGGCACTGCAACTGCTTTCCTCGAACGGCAATCTCGTTAAACGTCCCTTCCTCATCGGAAACGGAATCTCGCTCGTCGGTTTCCAGCCCGATGCCTGGAACGACGCCCTCCCCACATGAATTTCATCCACGAACTGCACTGGCACCCGACGATCGGCGACTCCTCCGCCATGGGGTGGTTCACCGTGTTCGCCTACGGATTCACCGCCTTCACCGCATGGCTCGCCGCCCGCCGCGCGGGAAACGCACCCGGACTCGCCAACGGCAGCAAGGGGCTCTGGCTCCTCGTTTCCACCCTAATGGCCCTGCTCTGCGTCAACAAACAGCTCGACCTGCAATCTCTCTTCACCGACATCGGCCGCGTTTTCGCCTGGCATCAGGGCTGGTATCAGGAGCGGCGCGAGTTCCAGCGCTGGTTCGTGCTGGCGGCCGTCGCCGGATCAGGACTCGTCACCTTGCTGGTGCTCGCGTGTTTCTGGAGATTCTGGTTCCGGCACTGGCTGTTAGGTTGCGGGCTGGCGTTTCTGCTCACCTTCATCGTCGTCCGGGCGATTTCCTTCCATCACTTCGACGCCATCCTGAAACACGAGATCGGCGGCATGAAGATGAACTGGATCCTCGAACTTGGCGGCATCGGCCTGATCTTCGTGGCCGCCGCCCGTGATTTCCAGAATCCCAAGCGGGCCTTCCGCGCTCCCTGGCAGGTGAAACACTGAGCTCCCCTGCCCGTTCGTTTGCAATCACTGCGCATCGGTTCGCAGGACGCGCAAGGCCCCTTGCCATGAGCGGAACCAGCAGGCACAAGGCCGCAAAACCCGCGCGCCATGAACCCGTCCGCCTCGCTCCGCCACTCGCCCGACTCCTCAGGATTCTTCGGAAAATACGGCGGCACCTTCGTCCCGCCCCAGCTGGAGAAACCGCTCGCCGAAGTGCGCGAGGCCTATGAGGTCGTTTCCCGCTCTCACGACTTCATCGAGGAGCTGCGCCGCATCCGCAAACACTTCCAAGGCCGCCCCACACCGACCTATCACGCCGCGCGCATTTCCAAAAAACTCGGCAAGACCCAGATCTATCTGAAGCGCGAGGACCTCAACCACACCGGCGCCCACAAGCTCAACCACTGCATGGGCGAGGGCCTGTTAGCCCGCTACATGGGCAAGAAGAAACTCATCGCCGAGACCGGCGCCGGCATGCACGGCGTCGCGCTCGCCACCGCCGCCGCCTACTTCGGCCTCGAGTGCGACATCTACATGGGCGAGGTGGACATCGCCAAACAAGCGCCGAACGTTTCACGGATGCAGATCCTCGGCACCCGAGTGATCCCCGCGACGCATGGATTGAAAACCCTCAAGGAAGCCGTCGATTCCGCCCTAACAGCCTACATGGAGGACCCAGAGAGCCAGATCTACTGCATCGGCTCGGTCGTCGGCCCGCATCCATTCCCCATGATGGTGCGGGACTTCCAACACGTCGTCGGCATCGAGGCCCGCGAGCAGTTTCTGGAAATGACCGGCAATCTGCCCGACATCGTCACCGCCTGCGTCGGCGGAGGCAGCAACGCCATGGGCATGTTCGCCGGCTTCATCGATGATCCCGTCGAAATCCACGGCGTCGAGCCGTTGGGAAAAGGCAGCACGCTCGGCGATCACTCCGCCACCATGACCTACGGCAAGGAGGGCATCATCCACGGTTTCCGCTGTTATCTCCTTCAGGACGAACAAGGAAACCCCGGCCCCGTCCACTCGATCGCCAGCGGCCTCGACTACCCCGGCGTCGGCCCCGAGCATTGTCATCTCAAGGACAGCGGCCGTGTGAAATACCACACCGCCTCCGACAAGGACGCCGTCGAGGCCTTCTATGTCCTGAGTAGGAACGAAGGCATCATCCCCGCACTTGAAAGCTCCCACGCCGTGGCCCACGCCATCCGCCTCGCCCGCCAGAATCCCGACGAAGCCCGCACCGTGCTCGTCAACCTCTCCGGCCGCGGCGACAAGGACATGGACTACATGATCGAACGCTACGGCACCGGCGGAGACTACGTGCTCTGAAAAACGTGGCTGGGACGATCCGTCCAAGCCCGTCGTGGGGACGACCCGTCCCCACATTTCCCGGCACCCGCACCGTGGAGAAGTACCCTGCGGCTACTGCATAAAAGCATTGGCAGGTTGGATCGGTGCGCGATTTTCATGCGGATCCAAACTCCGCATTTTCTCTCATACCCCGCGCCCATCCCCCCATCTCGTTGCGGGCTGACAAGCGGACGATAGTTTGCACGTTGGTTGATCGGAAGACCATGAAAGCGATGCTCCACCTCCGCTTGTCCGGCAAATTGACCGGTGCCGCCCTGTTTCTCATTCCGGGGCTTGCGATGGCCCATCCCGGCCATGGTGCTGCGGGTGTTTTCCATCATATCCCGGGGCCGCTGGAATTCCTGCTGGCCCTGACCGCGGCGTGGCTCGCCTTCCGCCTCGGTTCAAGAAACTCGCGGGCCTGAAATTCATCCCAAAACGGAAAGAAAAACCACCATGCGCACGATCACCCGCCGCAAGTTCATCGGAACCACCACCGCCACCGCGGCCGCGATTTCCTGGTACAATCCGCTCTTCGCCGCGCAGGAGGCGGATGGCGAGGGACCTTGGGACGTAGTCGCTGTTAGAAACGGCGGCGCGGTCGAAATGTTCGAGGCGGGCATCGCAGCGCTCGGTGGCATGAAGGCCTTCGTGAAGAAAGGTCAGCACGTCGTCATCAAGCCGAACATCGCCTGGGACCAGCCGCCGGAGATCCCCGCGAACACGAATCCGGATCTCATCGCAGCCATTGTGAAACACTGCCTTGCGGCCGGAGCGTCGAAGGTCACCGCATTCGACCATACCTGCCACAACTGGGAGCGAACCTACAAAACCAGCGGCATCGCCAAGGCCGTGACCGATGCCGGCGGTACGATGGCTCCGGCGAATTTGCAGGACCAATACCGCGAGGTCGAACTGCCGAAGGCGAAGACACTGACCAAGGCGCTCATCCACAAGGAAATGTTGGACTGCGATGTGTTCATCAACGTCCCGATTCTCAAACATCACGGCGGCGCGAAACTCTCGCTCTGCATGAAAAACCTGATGGGCGTGGTGTGGGACCGCCGGTTCTTCCACGACAAGGGGCTGGACCAATGCATCGCGGACATGTGCTTCGCGCCGAAGAAACCGACGCTCAACATCATCGACGCCTACCGGATCCTCCGCAAGAACGGCCCGCAGGGACGTGCCAAGGAAGATGGCGAGATCGCGAAATACCAGATGCTCGGCACCGACATGGTCGCGCTCGATGCGGCCGCGGCGAAACTCTACGGCATGAAACCCGAGGACCTCGGGTTTGTCAGAATCGCCGGTGAAATGGGCGCGGGCAACGCGGATCTAACAAAAGTGAAGATCAAGCGCATCACGCTGGAAGCATGAACGCGGCG
>DAISZP010000487.1:0-4080 GCA_036824745.1 Luteolibacter sp. | reverse complement strand
CTTGGGCAAACCGTTGATCGCCGCTCCTATACCGAGGGCACTGGCTACAATCGTCCGGCCAGTTTCACTTTCACGGCGGAGTCCTCCACCACGACACTTGTGTTCACCGAAACCAGCGCCAATACCGATGACGCGGACCCGGTGATCGACAACATTTCGGTCAAGGCAGCAAAATAGTTCGAGATTCTTGTTAAGGTGCCGGAGCACGCCGCCCTGATTCAGTGTATTACTGATTTGTATGCGCATCGAATTCGAACCATCAGCCTCCAATGACACAAAAAACCCACAAACATCCCGGCGTCTTTTCCCTGATCGCCTCCCTTCTCGGCATGGCGACCGCCACCGCAGCCCCGATCACTTGGACCAGCGAACTCTACACAGTGAACGGAGGTTGGGGCCAAAACCTTAATACCGGCTTGTTCGACACCACCGGAACTCAAATCCTCGCGGAAAACGTCGGCGGCGCGGCCACCACGTTTGATGGCATCAATTTCTCGGCGGGAACCATCGTTTTTTCCGGCACCTACGGCGGCTTTCATGACGGTGGCGCGAACACACCGCTTGCCAGCACCGGCACCTACGGTGGTTCCACTCCGAACACCGTGACCCTGAGCGGACTCACATCGGGAAACTCCTACCGCGTCCAGGCACTGGTCTATGACGGGCGCGGCAATGCGGGTATTCCCGGCCGCAGGGTGAGTTTCGACGGCATTGACCAAGGCCAATATGCCAATGGGGTTTCAGGCGTGACATGGGGGCCGGGTTTGTTGGTCACCGGCACATTCACCGCAGATGCCGCCACCCAGACTTTCACCGTCGAGACGTTTCTCGGGGCCATCTCCAAGGGCGGGCAGTTGAACGCGCTGCTCGTCCATGAGTTCGTGGCGGGCACGCCCTCCTTGTCGAATCCGTTGGTTTACTCGATCACCACCACCGATGCCGTGGCCGATGCGGACCTCGCCGTGGTGGACGCCGCCGTCACCCTCTATTGGGATACCGTGGATCAGGGAACCGGTGCCTGGACGAACTCCAGCGCACTTGGCAACCAAACCATCGGCCTGGTGAGCGGCTCGATGACCGGCCTCACCGCGGACACCCTCTACTTCTATCGCTTTCGCGGCGTGAACACCGGACCGGACCCGGATACCGTGGGCTGGAGTCCCGCCGCGACTTACTTCGTCACCGCCCTGACCGGTCTCTCGCCCGCCGCTCCACAGGCAGCCGCCCTGTCCAAGACCGAAATCGACGTTTCATGGACCGATGGTTTCAACACGGAGACGGCCTTCGTGATCGAGCGCTCGCCCAACGGCACCGATACATGGACCATTGCGGGCACGGTTCCGTTCAACTCCACCAATTTCACTGACAGCAACCTGCTTCCGGGAACGACGCACTACTACCGCGTTTCCGCCCAGAACGGTACGGGTCTTTCGGATTACTCCGCCGTGGTCAGCGCCACCACCCTGCCTCCGACTCCCGGCATCACGGTGCAGGGATGGTACCGCATGGGTGATGACGGACAAGGCGTCAACAACCTCCCTCAAGACAGCTCCGGCAACGCCCGGCATTTCATCGTCAAAAACGGAGCCAGCGACACCAGCATCAGTGCCAACGGTGGCGGCTACAACAACGATGCCTATTACACCTTCGACGGGGTGGATCAATCCTATCAGGACATCGGCTACGACGCTCCGGAAAACAACGTCGGTGTCGAGGTGTGGGTAAAGACCTCGGACCTTGCCCAGTTGAACGCGCACATCTTCGGCACCGGCACCAATGCGAACGGCCTCAACATCAGCTATGAAGCGGCCGGCAGCCGCGGCTGGTCCGGCGCGGTGGCCAATGTTGACTGGGTCGGCACCGGTGTCGGCACCGCCAACTACACCGCCAACACCTGGATCCACCTGGCGCTGGTTCGCGATAGCGGCACAACGACTTTCTACGTCAACGGCGTTGCCAGCGGCACTTCGGCAGCCACACCCGTGAATGCCACCCAGCCCCGCATGGCCGCCACGTTTAACAACGGAATCTTCTTTGACGGCTCCGTCGCCGAAGCCCGAATCTTCACTTTCGATCCCGGCCAGTTCAACGCATCCCTCCTTCTCTACCCCGGAACCGGCCCCACCGATCCTTATGACATTTGGGCGGGCACCTTCCCGGGCCTCACCAATCCAAACGCGGACCTCGACTTCGACAACGGCGGCCTGCCAACCGGCATCGAGTGGGTCACCGGCGGAAATCCTTCGGACGGCGGCGACGACGCCAGTGTTACCCCGACTTTCAGCAACACACATCCCAGCAACTTCCTCTTCACCTTCCGCCGCCGCGATGCCGCCGCTGGCGACGCAGGCACAACCATCGTGGTCGAATACGGCGACAACCTCACCGCTTGGACACCGGCCCAGAACGGAGTGGACGGCGTGACCATCGACGACAGCACCGAACTCGGCGGAGGATTCCACCAAGTCACTGTTTCCATCCCCCGCAGCCTCGTCCCGGGCGGCAAACTCTTCGCACACCTAAAGGTCACCCGCCCCTGATCCTTTTTCCTTCCTGAAACGCAAAATAATCGAACAAACAATGAAATCCAAATACTTGATCCTCGCAGCCTCCCTTCTGGGAATGGCCGCAGCCAACGCCGCCACCATCTCCTGGTCCGGTACCATTTACACGGTGAGTGGCAGCTTTGGCCAAACCCTGAACTTGGGGCAATTCGACCAATCCGGCACGCTGATCCTGGCGGAGAACGTCGGCGGTGGAGCGCTCAGCTTCGATGGCATTAGCTGGAGCGCGGGCACCATCGCCAACATGGGAGCAGGTGGCGGCACATTCAGTGGCTTCCATGAAAACGTGCCCACCTCCAACACTCTCCTCGCAAGAGACGGAGCCTACGGCGGCAACGGCAACGCGGGCACCGTCAACCTGAACGGATTGACGGTCGGTGCGACTTATCGCATCCAGGCCCTCGTCTACGACGGTCGCGGCGACACCGGCATCCCAGGCCGCACCGTGACCTTCGATAGCACCAATCTCGGCCAATACGCCTTCGGTGTGAGCGGCGTCACCTGGGGCAACGGCCTGCTCGCCACCGGCACTTTTGTGGCGGATGCCACCTCTCAGGGTTTCACGAACGAGGCGTTCACCAGCGGCGG
The DNA here is from genome assembly GCA_036824745.1 of Luteolibacter sp. Classification (GTDB taxonomy): domain Bacteria; phylum Verrucomicrobiota; class Verrucomicrobiia; order Verrucomicrobiales; family Akkermansiaceae; genus Luteolibacter. The sequence goes on along the minus strand of DAISZP010000487.1, from coordinate 928 downwards.
CGCATCCCGAGGCGGGATGCTCAACGCGCTCACCGTCTATCAAACCGCAGTCCCCGAAACCTCGGCAGTAATGTTAGGCGGCATCGGCATGCTCAGCCTGCTGCGCCGCCGCCGCTGAAAGTCCAACAGAAATCCAGGATCTAACCGATATGTGCTCCGATGGTGGGTTTCCGTGTGAAACCCACCATTGTTGTCTCAAAACACTTGGGACGATCTCCACCGGTTCCAAGTTCCATGCCGGCAAAGCCCGAAATATTCCTTCATCTCCTCACCATGAAATTGTTCCTGCCGTCGATTCTTCTCCCGCTGCTCGCCGCTGCAATGGCGCAGGCCACCGTCACTCCATACGCCCACTACCGGATGGGTGATGGCGACCCAAGCACCAACGGCGGGAACAACCTGCCCTACGACTCAAGCGGCAACGACCGTCACTTGGCGAATTCCGCGTCGGGAACCCCCGCCGTTTCCGCCAGCGGCGGCCCCACCAACGATGCGTTCTACACCTTCACCGGCAGCAACCAATACTTTTTCGGAACCACAACCTCATGGGACCCGCCAGAGGACAATGTCGGTGTTGAAGCCTGGGTGCGCACCTCGAACCTCACGCAGATCAACAAGAACATCTTCGGTACGGGTGACAATACCAAGGGCCTGAACCTCGGCTTCGATGCCAATGGCGGCATCGGTTGGTTCGGCGCGGTCGCCAGCAAGGCCTTCGCGGGCAATACGGGCGTTGCTGGCTACACTGCGGGTACATGGATCCATCTCGCAGTTGTCCGCTCCGGCGGCATCACCACGTTTTATGCCAATGGCATTCCCAGCGGCACCACCACCGCCGTGCCCAATAACGCATCAGGGACGGGTGCCCTCCACATGGCCGTCACCAGCGGCGGCGCGTCCGCATTCACCGGTGAAATTGCCGAGGCCC
>DAISZP010000013.1:16479-26859 GCA_036824745.1 Luteolibacter sp. | reverse complement strand
CGCGTGCTGGAGATCCGCGAGCACCTTTTCTAACAAAGCCAGCGCCCACTCGCGGTCATAGAGCCTGTCCGGGCTGCGGTTATCCGCCGGATCGAGCGTGAGGCCGGTTTCCGCGTCCTCCCAATCGAGCGAGAGTGGGCAAACACCGCCGCCGCGTTTGATCCGTGCACCGCGTTTCCACTCGCTGGCCATCCAGTGGTTGAACGAGGCTAACAGAAACGCGCGGAACCTCCCCTTCTCCGCATCCACGCCGCCGAGCCTTCGCGGCTCCGCGATGCGCGCGAGGAAACCCTGCACCAGGTCCTCCGCATCCTCGCGCGAGTTTCCCCTTCGGCGGGCGTAGCGGTAGAGCGGCCGCCAATACATGCCGCACAGATCGCCCAGCGCGGCCGACGCCGTCTCGTCCCCTCCCCGCGCGGCATCGCGCACCAAGGTCCAGCGCGTGGTGAGAAACAAGGTGGGCTTTGTCGGGAAATCCGGCATCCGGGGAGCTTCTACCACGAAATGGCGGGAACGTTACCGCAAATCGATGCTGGGATTTCTTCGATTTCCTGTAACCTCGGCATCGCGATCCGTCAGGAACCGGTGTGAACGAAAAAAAACTGCCCCATCTGCCACACATCCATTCCGGAACACGCGCCCGGCGGGTTCTGCCCGGCCTGCGTGCTGCGCGGCGCGGATGAAGCCGCTCCGGAGCTCCCTAACGGACCCATGCTGGAGGAAGTTGCCGCCGCGTTTCCAAAACTCGAAATCCTCCGCCTCATCGGCCACGGCGGGATGGGCTATGTCTATCAGGCGCGCCAAACGGACCTCGACCGCATGGTGGCGTTGAAAATTCTCTCGCCCGCGCTGCGCAGCGATCCGGCCTTCGAGGAACGTTTCGCCCGCGAGGCCCGCGTGCTCGGCAAGCTCAAACACCCGAACATCGTCACGCTCTACGAACACGGCGGGAGCGGCGGCTATTTCTATCTGATGATGGAGTTCGTCGATGGAGTGAACCTCCGCCAGGCGATGAGCGCCGGACGTTTCTCTCCCGAGCAGGCGCTCGCCATCGTTCCGGCCGTCTGCGACGCGCTGCAAAGCGCCCATGCCCAGGGCGTCTGGCACCGCGATATCAAACCGGAGAACATTTTGTTGGATCACGACGGCCGGGTGAAAATCGCGGACTTCGGCATCGCCCGCATCCTCGGCGATCCGGACCGCAACTTCACCCTCACCCGCACCGACGGTTTGTTAGGAAGCGCCGCCTACATGGCCCCCGAGCAACACGAGAAACCCCACAGCGTGGACCACCGCGCGGACATCTACAGCCTCGGCGTGGTGATTTATGAAATGCTCACCGGCGAGCTTCCGTTAGGACGTTTTCCGCTGCCAAGCCAACGCGCGGAGGTCGGGAAACGCATCGATGAGATCGTGCTGCGGACCCTGGAGAAGGAACGCGAGCTGAGGCAGCAGAGTGCGCATGAGGTGAAGACAGAGGTGGAGGGGGTGGGCAGCGCGGCCACTGGGGATATGAGTAGCGATGGCGCGCGACCATCACTCCGGACATTCCCCGCGACGGCATGGGCACTCGGACTTTGGATGGGCGGGCTGGCTGCCATCGCCGCCGGTTTTTTCACCTCGCCGTGGCTGATGGGCCCGGGTTGTGTCGCTGCGTTTCTCGGGTGGGCGGGGAGCGCTTATTTCCTCTATCAGATGCGGCAGGGGAGTCGGCCACGTTTCCACCGGCGGCCACTGATGATCCTCGTGTATTGGCCGACGGTTGTGTTGCTTGCGCATGGAACCGTTCTCACTTGGTTCTTCCTCAATGAGAATCGGTCGCACGCAACAGGCGGCGTTGCGGGCGTGGGTTTGTTGAGTTACGCCGCCGTCTCCATCGCCGCGCCGCTTCTCGTGGCTGGCCTTTTCTGGAAATTTCTGGGAGCCGATCCGACGATTCCCCCATCCCGGCCGGGAAATGCGGTCCGGATCACCCTGGCGTCCATTCTGGCAGTCGCGTCCGTCATACTTGTGCAATTCGTCCGCACCCGTCAGGCACAGCACCGTTCATATCATTCAATGGCCATCCAGTTGCACGGAGAAATCCGTGAGCCGGAGGATTTGACGCTCGTCCGTGGAGCGCTCGAACGCGCATTGGGTGACAACCTGCCCTACGTGCGGAGCGGAGTGTACGGCGCAAACGACCGATCCAGACCTCCCATCCTACAGCGCTACGAAACACCGTCTGTTAGCCTGGAATGCCTGGCGGCGGATCGCGCTGTCGTTGACACGCGTTTCCGGACCATCGCTTCACGGATGCGCGCCAGCCTGCCGAAGCGGATCGAAACGAATCCCGGACCCGTCAGCTTTGGCTCGGGGGCCGATCGCTTCTCTCCTCCGGAAGTCCACGATGCCTATCGGCGTATCCGTGCGTTGAATATCCTGCTGCTGGTCGGGCCGGTCATCGTGGTCCTTCTTGCCGGGACGACAGGCTGGGTGGTGTCCGGCGTGCCGTCCATGTGCGCGCTGCTCGCAGCCTCGGCTTTTCTCCGCTCGTCGTGGCCCGCGATGCCGGAGGGCTTCCCTCCGATGCTGGATCCCAGCACGCCGTTGCCGCATCTTCCGGTTCCGGAATATGATTTCTCCACGACGCGTGATGCCATCGAGTCGCTCGTCAAGGCGGGGCAGAGGAAGGATGTGGAGGCTTTCAAGCGCGGCATTTCTGAAAGCCTGCTAGAGAGGACGCTCAAGGAGGAGACCACCCTCGCCGAACCGATGCGCGACTGGGAGAAGATGTCCTATCGCCACCGGATTTCCCAAGACGGAGACCATGCGGAGGTCCGGTTGAAGAACCTGCGAACCAACACCGAGCTGCGCATGCCGCTCGTCCGCGAGGACGGGGAATGGAAGATCGCCGATCCGGCCGAAGAGAAGCGTGCGGAGGCTCCGCTGGAGAACGCGGCGGTTTCTTCCGCACGGATCGAAATCCGGTTCAGCCATCCGGACGTTCTGAGTGGTGGAAGCTCCTTCAATCTGCCTCTTGTCGATTCGAAAGGGTGGACTCCGTCATCGGGCCAACCGATCTCGCTGAAGAACGGAAAGCGGGTTCTCGTGAGGGCTCGCCTGGTTGATGTTCAACCCAGCTCCGCCGAGGTTCAGGTCGCTTGTCTATCGGATACCGGGAACTGGGAAGCTCTCACAAAACGCGTGAGCGGAGGGGATTCAGTGCACACAATGCGCTTCGCCAACGGAACCGAGGCGGCGGTGAGGTTTCTTCAGAACAGCCGGGAAGTGGAACCAGTGGATTCTCCAAGCGCGGCGATGGAGGAAATCCTCAACGCCTCAAAGGAGGAAACAGAGAAAAACAAGAAGGCGATTCAGGCGAGGTGTTCCAAATCCCTGCTCGCCATCGCCGGTGATGATGGTCATTTGGACGAGACTTTCAGCCAACTCTCCCGTTATCGAATCCTCTCTGCGAAGATTCTGGACGAGAAGACCGCGGACGTCACCGTCGAGTCCGACGACAAGAGCATGCTGACGTCCACCTTCCGCATGGTCATGGAGGATGGGATCTGGAAGCTGACGGAAAAGGTCGTGCAACACCGCTGATGATTCCCGTGTCCCATTCCACCTTCCACCCAACACAATGGACGCTCGTCCTCCGCTCCCGCGGCGAGGGCGAACAGGCGCGCGCGGCCCTTTCCTATCTCTGCGCGGCGTACTACGGACCGGTGGTGGCGTTTCTCCGGCGGGAAGGGCGGAGCGAGGATGCGGCGCGGGAGTTGGCGCACGCGTTTTTCGAAAACGTGCTGGCGAGTGGCGTGGGAACGCCGGATCCACAACGCGGGCGTTTCCGCAGCTACCTGCTAGGTGCGTTGAAACATTTCCTGTCCAAGCAGCGCGAGGCCGCGCTTGCTGGGAAACGCGGTGGCGGGGCGGAGCATGTGCCGCTGGTTTCGGAGACGGACACCTCACCCGGAATCCCGCTGCCCGGCGTGCTGGATGACACTCTGGCCTTCGACCGCGAGTGGGCGCTGGCCTTGATCGGGCGGGCCCTAACAGCATTGGAGAACGAACACTCGGGAAAGGAACCGATGTTCTTCGCGCTCAAGCCGTGGCTCAATGGCGGGGCCGCCGTTTCCCAAGCGGAAACAGCCCGATTGCTCGGCATGTCCGAAACCGCGGTGAAGGTGGCGATCCACCGGCTGCGCGCGCGTTTCCGGGAACTCATCCGGGCGGAGGTGGCGGCGACCGTGAATGATCCGGCTGAGGTGACGGAGGAACTCCGCCACTTGATCGCCGTGGCAAGCCGAGCATGAGATGAATGTAGCGGCGGACCATGTCCGTCGAGCGAATGAATCGCCCAAGGGGCTTTCCATTGGCCGCGACGCTCATAGAGACGCCGCTACAGACACTTCGTTGGCTAACAGATCACTTCAGCATCGCCTCCAGGAATCCCCACTCGTCCGCGGTGCGGTCGATGGCTTTGGAGAGCGCGGTGCCGGCACCGTGACCGGCGCTGGTATCGATGCGGATGAGCACCGGCGGACCATCCGGCGCCTGGCATTCCTGCAAGCGCGCGGCGAACTTGAAGCTGTGCGCGGGAACCACACGGTCGTCGTGGTCGGCGGTGGTCACCATCGTCGCCGGGTAACGGGTGCCGGGTTTCAGGACGTGATAGGGCGAGTATTGAATGAGCGCCTTGAATTCGTCCGGTTTTTCGGCGCTGCCGTAGTCGCTCTCCCAGGCCCAGCCGATGGTGAACTTGTGGAAACGCAGCATGTCCATCACGCCCACCGCGGGCAGTGCGGCACCGAAGAGATCCGGCCGCTGGGTGAGGCAGGCGCCGACGAGCAACCCGCCGTTGCTGCCGCCCTGGATGGCGAGCTTCGACGGGGTTGTGTATTTCTCCCTCACCAGCCACTCGGCGGCGGCGATGAAGTCATCGAAGACGTTCTGTTTCCGAAGCTTCGTGCCCGCGAGGTGCCACTCGCTGCCGTATTCACCGCCGCCGCGGAGGTTCGCCACGGCGAGGATGCCGCCGCGTTCGAGCCACACGGCGCGGCCGACGGAGAATCCGGGCGTGAGCGGGATGTTGAAGCCGCCATAACCGGTTAGAAGCACACGGTGGCTTCCATCGATGTGGATTCCCTTTTTGCAAACGATGAAGACCGGCACCTTGGTGCCGTCCTTGCTGGTGACGAAGACCTGGCGCGTCTCGTAGTCATCGCCCTTGAAGTCCACCTTGGGTTTTCGCCAGAGCTTGCTGGTTCCGGCCTCCAGATCATACTGATAGATCGCACCCGGATCGGTGAAGCTGGTGAAGGAGTAGAAGGTGGTTTTGTCCTTTTCCCGTCCATGGAATCCGCCGACGCTGCCGATCCCGGGCAAATCGACCTCACGCAGTTTCGCTCCCTTGAGATCAAACACGCTCGCCGCGTTCCTCGCATCGTGCATGTAGGTGCAGACCAGCTTGCCGCCGACCAGCGACGCGTCGTCGAGCAGATCCTTCGTTTCCGGAATGACCGTTTTCCAGTCCTTGCGCGCGGGCTTCGTGATGTCGATGGCGATCACCTTGCGGCGCGGGGCTTCCAGATCGGAGAGGAAATAGAATTCATCGCCGTGGTTTCCGATGAAGTTGTAGGAAGCGTCCGCATCCGTGAGCAGTTCGACCACCGGATTCCCGGCATCCGCCAGATCCTGATAGAAGAACCGGTTCTTCGGATCAGTGCCCTCGCTCACGTGGATGGCTAGAAACCGCCCGTCGTCCGTGACACCGCCGCCGAATCCCCATCTCGGATGGTCCTTGCGTTCGTAAACGATGCGATCCTCGGACTGCGGAGCGCCGAGTTTGTGGAAGCAGAGTTTCTGGAACTCGTTCTTCTGCGTGAGAGCCGCGCCTTTCTCCGGAGCGTCATAACGGGAGTAGTAGAAACCGCTGCCGTCCTTGGCCCACGAGATGCCGCCGAATTTGACCCACTTGAGGTGGTCGCCGAGATCCTTGCCGGTCGCCACATCGCGGACGAGGATCTCGTTCCAATCGCTGCCGCCGCGCGAGATCGAGTAAGCGAGCAGATTCCCATCCTCGCTCGGAACGTAATCGGCGAGGGATACCGTGCCATCCTTGGACATCGTGTTGGGATCGAGCAGGACGCGGCCCTCGCCATCCGCGGTATCGGAAACCATCAGCACGGATTGGTTCTGCAAGCCGGAGTTGTAAGTGAAGAACCATTTCCCGCCGCGCTCGAAGGGCGCTCCGGTGCGTTCGAAGTTCCACAAGGCGGCGAGCCGGTCGCGGATCTCCTTGCGCTGCGGAATGCCGGAGAGAAACGCCTCGGTCACCTGGTTCTGCTGTTTCACCCACTCCTTGGTTTCGTCCGACTGGTCGTTTTCCAACCAACGATAAGGGTCCGCCACGGGAGTGCCGTGCAGGACGTCCACGATGTCCTCCTTGCGGGTTTTCGGATAGTCGATGGCGTGGGCGGCGGCGGGAATCATCAGGGTGAGGAGCGGAATCAGGCGGGATTTCATGGAAGTCGGAGAAATGACATCGGGTTAACGGCACCCGGGCTCCGATTTATTCGGGAAACAAGGATTTCGGAAGGAATCCCGGGCGGAATTGACCAACCGACGGGACGGGTGAAACATTCGCAGTCGTGCGCATCTTCCCGCTGATCTTCTCACTCGCCGCCCTCATCGCCACCGCATCCGCCCGGCCGTGGAGCGATGACGTGATTTATTTCGTGATGACCGATCGTTTCGCCGACGGAGATCCGGCGAACAACACGCCCGCGGGCTGCGACCCGGCACTGTATGATCCCCATCAGAAGGACATCTCGCGCTACATGGGCGGTGATTTGCGAGGCTTGGAAAAAGCGCTGCAATGCGGCTACTTCAACCAACTCGGCGTGACCGCGCTGTGGATCACCCCGGTGGTGAAAAACGTGTGGCGCTCGGGATACGACCTCGGCGGTTGGAAGACCGGCTATCACGGGTATTGGGCGCAGGACTGGCTGGACATCGATCCGCATCTGACCAGCCGGGTTTCCCTAACAGGGACGGAGTATCCGGACAACGCGGAAGGCCGCATGGAACATTACCGGGACTTCGTGAAGCTGGCACGTTCCAAGGGCATCAAGGTCATCCAGGACGTGGTGATGAACCACGCCGGGCCGGTGTTCTACTACGATGTGAACGGCGACGGCGTGTTTGACGTGAGCCGCAAGGACGAGTGGGTGCAGCCGTTCAAACGCGATGGATTCCACGGCAACGCCAAGTGGGCTGATGTCCCGAAGTGGAACGCGCGACGCGTTCAGCCCGATGGCCCGCGGGAATTGTTAGGCGCCCGCATCGCGACCTCCGGAGTGCTTTCGAACCTCGACGCTTACGGGAGGAAGGGTTTCTCACACGACAGCCTCGGCAAATCGGATGGTGAGGAGGTCACCTGCGATTTCTTCTCGCTGCGCGACTTCTGGACCGCGCGTGACGGAAAACACTTCGACGCGCTCGTCGATGAGTTCGTCGCGATCTATCAGTTCTATCTCAGCACCGTGGGCGTGGATGGATTGCGGATCGACACGGTGAAACACGTGCATCACGAGTTCTGGGACGCTTTCACCCAAAAGCTCCGCCAGAAACTCGGCCCGGCCGCGGCGGACAAACTGCTTTTCGGCGAGATCTATGACGGCAGCCCGGAGGTGCTCGGGCGTTACACCTGGCGCGCGGATTGGCCGGGGAAAAAGGATCCATCGCTGGATGCGGTGCTTGATTTCAACTTCTGTTTCAGCGCCCGCGAGTTTCTCCGCAAACCGGGATCGCAATTCGGATCACCCGCCCCTCTTGAAAAGTCACTCGTCACCCGCACGGCCGTGAATCCGGCGAATCAGCGGCCGTTTTACAATCCGAATCCCGGACCGGACGGGCTCAATTCCCAGCAGAAGATCATCACCTTCATCGAGAACCACGACGGGCTGAACCGTTTCCGGGTTTCCGGCATCACCGAGCGCCGCAACCGGCTGGCCCAGGCCCTGGTGATGACCTTGCCCGGGATTCCCTGCCTCTACTACGGAGCCGAGGCATCTCTGTTAGACGACAAGGGGAAGATCGGCGAGGACGGCGAAACCGGGCGCTTGATGTTGTTTCCGCGCCGCGATGGATTGAAACCGGATGAGGTGGAAAAGTCGGTCACCTTCAAGGAGATCAAGGCGCTTTCCGATCTGCGGGCCAAGCTTCCGGCATTGCGCACCGGCAAATTGATTCCGCTGTGGGTGGACAGCGGCGCGGGAGCGGATGACGACGGCGTGTTCGCCTTCGCACGTGCGGACGACGACGGCTTCGTGGTGGTGGTCATCAACGCCTCCGACGAGACACGTGTCACGGGAGCCGCCGATCAATCGATGCGCTTGCCCGCATCGCTCAAAGCCGCCGGAAAAACGCTCAAGTCCGTGCTCACCGTGGGCATGGGAAAAACTCCGGAAGGTTTCTCCACTCCCGCCGATGGTCCGCTGCGCCTGCCCGCGCCGGGTTCCAGCCTCACCGTCTATCAAGCGGTGGCGGGGGAATAAAAAAGTGCCGCCAGGGAATCCGCGGCAAGCCCGGACAAACTACCGTTGCTCCGATCAAGGCCTGGCGGGGTTTGTTTGCCGGACCTCCACGGCCCCTGACAGCGGCGGGATGGAAACCCAGCCGCGGTTTTTCCGCAACGCCTATTTTCCAAGTGTAGAGGAATCAGGCTCGCGCTTTTCAGAGGGTTTCAAGGGGATCCGCACCAAGTCGCCGTCCGTGGCGGCGTAGATCATGCCTTCAGCCTCGTCCACCCACATCGCCTCGCTGTCAAAATCGATTCCGTTCAACGCAAGAACCTCCTGTTTGGTCGGGCGTTTCGGATCGATACGCAGGATCGCTGTTTTGGGATTCTCGCCGGAATAGGTGACGCCATTGGCAACCCACAGCCCTTCACCATCCGAGGTCTTCTGCAAAGTGACGGACGATCCGTCCTTTGCAGCAATCACTTTTCCACTGGATTCATCAAAGACCCAACCACTGGATTCAAGCGCGGGCGCTTTCACAGGACCAAGGAGCTTGCCGGAGGCCGGATCCACCGAGAGCCAGGCTTTACCGGCGGAGTCATTCCTCACCAATACCCGCAGGTCCGCGCCCTGTTTCCATACGCTGACGGTTTCCACCCTTTCGCGCGGGACCAGCACTTTCATGCCATCGCCATATGTGTAATCAATTTGAAGTTCGGTAAACAGATCTTCGAACAGATTCACCAAACGGCTGTAAACCACGATGCCTTTGCTGAAAGGTGTCTCGGGATCTACAAATTCAACCGACGCAGCGTGAGGAGACGCGCCGCCCGGAGGGTTGTTTAGATAAAGGCTCCGGATGTCGTTGCGGGTGGTGTGAGTGAACGTGTAGCTCGTTCCATCGCAGATCGGACGTTCAAGATCCGGCAGTGTGTCCACCCGGTATCTCTTCAGATAGCCACGCAGACGTTTTAATTGGATTCCGAAAATTTTTGAGATTCCGAGACGACCGCTGGAAGATTGATGAATCGCGAATCCGAAATCCTGATAGGCAAATACCAGCCATTCCTGCTCCGTATATCCGCCAGCTCCGTTGAACCGGCTCATCTCAAACACCTCTTCCGGTCCACGTTTCAGCCCGTACCGTTCCGCAATGAGCCGCACAAGACGGTCATGCGCACCGTAGGTTCCCTTGTCTGGGTCCCAAGCGATGACCTCCCCGTCTTTTCTTGAGTGTTCGAGCCGAAAGCGTCGCGCCGCCAAATCACCGGAATCCCACAGGTAGTCATCCGCCGCGGTGGCAAGACACTCATTCTCCCCGCTGCGATCATCCAACAGACGCACGACCTTGTCGTAATTCAGCTTCTCACCGGAGATTCTCGCCGCTTCCAGCAATGCAACACGGGCGGGGCGATCGGATACCGCAAGAATGGCGTTGATCGCTTTGGAGTCGCGGCCCAACACCGCCGCGTATCCGGCAACCGCCCCCTCGCGCCCCGTTAGACTTTGAAACGGTTCAGGGCTCCAGGCCTTCCCCCGGCACCTGCCAAGCGCTTGTTCCATCGAATTCACGGAAATCGTTCCCACCGCCAGAACCGACGCGGTGGCGCGGGAGGCGTCGATCCGACTGGATTCGAACAATCCATCTAACAAAGCAGCGGCCGCCTGAGCTTGTCCGGGAGCAATTTCAACGATGCGCTTGGCAAGAGCTTCCGCGAATTCCACTCCACGCGGCGGATACTCGAGGAAATACCTGCCGATCCAAACTTCAGTGGGAGGAGATGGTTGACCATCGCTGTGCCTCAACTCCCTCCGTTCGGCGCTGGTAGGACAGATTGCGGCGCAGCGCTCCATGCATGAAAGGATCTCCGCG
>DAISZP010000013.1:0-16469 GCA_036824745.1 Luteolibacter sp. | reverse complement strand
TTGTGGATGGATTCGACGATCTCATCGGTGTCGCCTCTGCTTTCAGGACGGGCCAGCGCGGTTCTCAGGAGAGGAACCGCCTCCTTCGCCTTATGTAAAGCCAAGGCGCTGGCAACGGCTCCGATCTCATAAGCTTTGGTCTCTTTTTCGAGCGCTCTCTTCAACGCGGGAACCGCCTCGGGTATTCTGACTTCAGCGAAACCACGGAGAAAATCGAGCCGGATCCAGCCACGTTGCCCCCCTGCCCAGCTTGGATCCTCCAACCAAGGAAGCAGTGGACGCAACGTATCTTGACTGGCACCGCAGCGGACAAGGAAATGCACACCCCTTTCCCTGGCCAGAGGGAGTTCGCTGCGGGTCATTGCAGCCAGTTTCGGAATCCAGAGCTTTCTGGAACTCCAGATTTCTTCGATGAACCATTCCGGGTCTCCCGGAGTGCTTTCAAGAAACGCCTTCACCCACGAATTCCGACCCTTCCATTCCGATTTGAGCAGGGCGTGAACGGCGATTGCGCGGACATCGTCCGGCAGGGATGTGTCCGCCGCGGTGGCCATCAACCGGCCACGCCAATCCGGCGCGGTGTCCTTGCCGGCCCGATCTAACAACATACGCGCACCCACCACGGCCAATCCCGGATCTTTGCCGGCGGTGAATTCGGCGAACAACCCGGCGGCCGCCTCGGGCTCGCGGCGTTCGATGGCATGCAGCGCCCAGTCGGGTTTTTCATCGTGAACATACCGTTTCCAATTCGCATGCCTGGCATCCTCCATCACCTGATCCCGCATGAGTCCGCCATGCTGATAGATCCACGCCCGCACTTTGCGGTGGATCTCGCGTTCCTCATCGGAGCTTTCCAGAAGAAACGGAAGCACCGCCGCGACCTTGGCGGCGGCATCGGGAGTCTCGGGCAGGAAGGGGAGCAGATTTCCAAGCGAAACCGGATTACGGAGGATACCCGCGAGCAATTGTTTGCGAGCCGCTGGAGTGGGCTTGGGTTTTTTGTCCCACCAAGACACCCATTCCCAATACTTGAGATGAACCTCCGGCGCTGCATCATCCGGCGGCGGTTTCACCACCTTCCATGCCGGGAGCGGCTCCCCCGCCTTGATTCTGGCGTTGAGCACATCCGCCCAATGCTGGCTGGCGGGCTTGCACCCTTGCAGGTCATAGGCTAGCTTCTCGATCGGCGGCAGTTCTGCCTCGCCGGCGTGAAGAGTGCCCATAAGGAGCGCCGCAAGGCTGAGTGTGATCCGTTTCATGCACCTCGTTCCAGCGAACCGGATCATCATGATCGCATGAATTGAAATTTCGAGTGGAAAACCGCATGAATCCAGACTGGCACGGGTGTTTTGTCCCTGCCAGCCTCCGTGCATGTCCGGCACCCGCACTTTGGTGATCGAAACGTCCACGCCCCAGGCCACGGTGGCCTTGGCGGGACCGCAGGGTGTGGAGACGCGCGGTTTCACCAGCGACCGCAGCCACAACGCGATGTTGTTCGAACCGCTGCGAGAGTTGTTAGATTCCAATCCGGAGATCACCATGGTGCTGGTGGGCAGCGGGCCGGGAAGTTACAGCGGCACGCGGGTGGGCATCGCGGCGGCGCAAGGCGTGGGAATCGCATGCGCCTGTCCGGCGGTGGCGGTGCCGTCGATCCTGGCGGTGCCGTCGGCGGATGGCGGCGCGGATTGCCTGGCGATTGGCGACGCGCGGCGCGGATCCTACTGGACGGCTCGGATCGGAAACCATCGGGTGATCGCGGAACCGGAGCTTTGTGATGCGGTGGAACTGGTGGCGAAGGTGGGAGAAGCCTTGGCCGGTGGCCTCGCGGTGTTCGCGTTTGAGGATCCGCTGAGGTTTCCACTACCGGATGAAATCAAATCGCGGGTGAGTCTGGAGTTTCCGGATGCGGAGCGGCTTTGGAAGGCGTGGCGGGAAAGCGATGAGGAAACGCGAACTCTTTGGCTCGCGGACATTCCCCAACCGCTCTATCTGAAACCGCCGCACATCACACCGGGCAAGCGGGAGTCATTGGTGAAGGGCTAGGCGAGCGATTCTCAGCGCCTCCGCCAGACGGTGACCATGGAGGTGGTCCACTGGAACTTGCGCGCGGTCTCACGGATGAGGAAGGGCTCCTCGGCTTGGCGGATGAGCGCGAAGTCCGCATCCAACGAATCCTTGAGCCAATCGAAGGTGCCGTGTGGCGGCCAGTTTTCCGGAGGCGTGAATTCCGCCAGCCAGGTGCAGGGCGTGGCGAGCACGAGTTCGCCACCGGGTCTGACGAGCGAGGGCAGCCGGTCTAACAAACGTTTCGGTTCCGGCAGCCGGCACAACAAGTTGGCGGCATGCACGCGATCAAACGATCCGAGATCCACGGGCAGGTTCATCGCATCGCCCCGTTGGAAACGGACCCGTTCGGGAAACACTCCATCCGGCAGCGAGGCGGCGAGCGGTGTGCGGATGGCGGCTTCTTCCAAGCGCCCGTATGGGAGGATCGCACCGCCGCGCAGCGCTTCCGCGGCGCGGATGAAGGAGTGGGAGAAATCGATGCCGAGGACGCGGCCGCAGGTTTTCGACATCTCAAACACCGAGCGTCCGACGGCGCAGCCGAGATCGAGCCCGTCCGCCACCATACCATCCGAAAAATGGCCCACCGTGCGCGAGGGAAAACCAAGTGCCTCGGTCATGCCAGCGGGCCAGGCGCGAACCTGGGGAAGGATTTCCTCCGCCGATCCGAAGTGGAACAACAGATATTCGCCTAACAGTTTTTCTGATTCGTAGGGATCGCTCATTCCGGTGGAACGGCTCAGTGCTTGAACTTCTCTTCCGCCTCTGCGGCACGGGCGTATCCGGCCTGTGCCTCGGACATGGAAACCTTGCCGTCGTGATTGGTATCGTAGAATCCGATGACGTCGGACGCCGTGTATTTCACTTCGCGCTGGGTTCCCTTGAGGCTGTTGATGCCGTCCTGGATCTCCTTGCGGTCGAGGAAGCCGTCACCGTCGTAGTCCCAGCGGTCGAATTTCTCCAACAAGCCGATCATCTGGCGCTCGACCTTGGTTTCCGGGACCACCGGACCAAGCCCTTGCTGGCAGGCTCCGCAGAGAAGAACAGGTAACAGAACGAGGCGTTTCATGTGGATTTGAAGTTGGCGGGTCGCACGGGGCCGGGCAAGCTCGTTTCCGTAGATGAACCTCCGCGTGATCGTCGCCGGCAAACCCGCGCTCGCCTATGCCAAGGCGGGTGTGGACGAGTATGTGAAACGGCTCGCGCGCTCCGGCGGATGCGAACTGGTGACGGTGAAGGCGGGATCCAGCGAGGAGGTTTCCGCCAGGTTGTTAGAGCGCTCGCAGGGCTGCCACCGCATCGCGCTGGACGAACGCGGCGAGCGGATCGGCACCCGCGCGTTTGCGGAAAAACTGGCGGCGCTGGAGATGCGCGGCGACGTCAAGACCGTGGCGTTCCTGATCGGCGCGGCGGACGGACACACCGAGGAGCTGCGGCGGTCCTGCGACCTGCTGCTCTCGCTTTCGGCATTCACCCTGCAGCACGAACTCGCATTGCTTGTTTTGTTAGAGCAACTCTACCGCGTGGCTTCGCTGAAAAGCGGATCGCCGTATCACCGGGATTGAGATCACGTGGATGCGGCCGCGGTGTGCTGCCTTCTCCAAGTTAGCGCTGTCAGCCAGAACGCGAACGCTACCAAACGGAAATCGTGAAAAGCCCCCTGAATGGCGGCTCTCCGGGTGAAACCGTGGACCGGTTCAATGCGGCAATCCGTTTGGTATCCTGTGAACTCCATGGACCGCCCGAAGCACCCAACCGCACCAAGCACCCATGAACCTTCCGCCCCACTCAGCTCAAACGTCCGGGTGAATGGGCAGGTTTTCCGAGCCTCATGAATCACGCCAACCGGATCATTCAAGGTCCATCGCCCGCTGAACGCTCCGTGCTTCACCACATTGAATTTCGATCCACCGATTTCCAGCGATCCTTGTTCACCAATGGCGGTGAAACTCAGTAGCGCGCTCTCATCCCCGTGAGCCAACCTGTAGTTCCAAGAACAAACTCCCAGTGGGATACACGTTATCATCCCCGGCCCGATGCGGGGCTTACCTCCGGTATTGATTCTGCGGCATGATGCCCATTTGGCCCATGCCTTGTCCGGCGACCTGGCTGTTCCACGGGATCTTGCTGGTTTCCGTCGTGGGACCCACGGGTTTCTTCTCCGGCTCCTCGGCACAGGAGGTGAGTCCGATGGCGGCAAGACAGGCGGCGATCCAGAGGGCAAGGTTGCACTTCATGGCCCGAACATAAAACAAGCTCCGGGGCATGCAAGCCCGCGGAGCTTTGAAAACGAGGAAAACCCGGAATCTCAGTTCGCGGGCTTCGTGAGGATCACGCGGTCGCCGGGCTGCATGCGCACACCGGGAGCCACGCTGTTGAAGTCGATCTCGGCGATGGTCTGGGTGGGCTCGATGGAGGACGGGCGGACGCGACCGATCATGCGGCCATCGCGCTGGACGATGAGATTCGTCTGCGGGGTGAAGCCGGAGTTGGAACCGGCTCCGATGACGAGGAATCCCCAATCCTGATTCACGGCGGTGATGACCGATTCCATCGAGTTGCGGTTGATGCGCGAGTTGCGCTCCATGTCTCGCTTGATCTGGCGGTCCAATTCCGAGCGATCGCTGGCGAGTTTCTTCTCGGCAGCGGCCACAAGGGTGGTTTTCTCCTCAAGCGACTTCTCGCTGGCGAGCTTCTGATCCTGGATCTGTTGGATTTTCTCGGGGAGGTTGTCGATGGTGATGTCGTCACCCAAACCTTCGACGATTTTCTTAACCTCTTCCATCGTCCGATCGAGTTCCTTGAACTCGCCATCCTGAGTCTTGAGAGTTTCATTCGCATCCGAAACGCCGCCTTCCAAAGTAGTGGCGGTGGACTTGAGGGCGGAGATGCTTTGCTTGAACTCCTCGCGCTTGGCTTTGGACGCCGTCAGGTCTTCATCGGCGGTCTTGAGTTCCTTCTCCTTCGCATCCGAATCGGAAGCGGTCTTTTTGTGGGTGCGGATCGTTTCGAGACGCAGCTTCTGCAGTTCTCCAAACTTTTTGGAATGATTCAGCGAGAAGAACGCGGCACCACCGATGACGAGGATGGCGACAATGTAGAGAATGGCTTTCATGGGGTTTCTTTGAGAATCTTCAGGAGAAAAACCTTGGGATCAGTTGGCGGCGGTGGGCTGCGGTTCCGGCTTGGCCGCACCTTGTGAGGAGGAGGGAACGACGCGGTCGCCGACCATCAGGGTGGTGTCCTTGACCACCGAATCCGGAATGATGCTGGCGGAGGCGGAGTTGCGCTCGACGGCGGTGACAAGCAGTTTGGCGATCACCGAGCCATCACGAACGACGTCGAGGGTGGAGTTGGTGACCACTCCGCCCGCGTTGCCGGTGCCAAGGGTGACAAAACCCCAGGTCGGGAAGATCGAGCGGATGCGGGTGTTGAGAACCGGGAGCGAGCGGCCTGCGGCGATGGTCTCGGACTTGGTCTTGAGCGTATCCACCTGCTTGACCGTCTGGTTGTCCTCGGCGGTGAGATTGGCAAGCTTGGCGTCCGCAGCGGTGGTGTCGGTCGCAAGTTGATCAAGGTCACCTTTCAGTGCGCGGAGCTTGCCTGCCAGCTCATTGATATTCCCAAGCTTGCCGGTTTTCTCGCGGATGGCGTCGAGTTTTTCCTTATTGGCGTTGACCGTCTTGGTCTTGGCTTCGAGATCCTTTTCGAGACCCGCGTTGGTCTTCTTCTGGGAAGATTCCTCTTCCGTGAGCTTCACCACTTCGGCATCGACCTCTTCGTCCTCCTTGAGGGTACTGGCGAGCTCGTCCTTGGCGATCTTGAGGCGGCCTTCTTGGAAACCAAGTTCGGCCTTGGCGCTCATCTGGCTGTCTTTTTTCGCTTTGCGGACGCCTTTGTCGAACCACTCTTTTTTCTCAGTGTCGTTCCCAGTGTCTGCGATTTCCTTTTCGTAGGCTTTCTGGTTTTTATAAGCAACGAACCCGGCTAGGGCGAGGACGATGGCGGTGAGGATTCCGAAGACGTTGGCCATGGGTTTAAGAGGTGCTGTTGATTCCGTGTGAAGGGACACTAGGGATTCATTTTGAGCCTCGGCAATCCCAAATTTCGCAGAGTTTCAAACTTCCCGCGCGTTGGCTTTACAAAGCATCCACACCGCGCCATCCGTCGGGGGTCCGCATGAAGTCCATCCTCCGTGTTTTCTCCTACCTGCGCCATTACCCGGGCATGGCCGCGGCCCAGCTTTTCTGCGCTATCGGGATGACTCTCGCGGTTTTCGTGTTTCCGAAGGTGACCGGGCATGTGATCGACGAGATCATTCCGAATCCCTCAAGACATCCTGAGTTTTCTTTTTGGATTTTTGTCTCGGTGCTGGGTTTCCTGAGCAAGGACGGGCTCAATTCCCTGCGGATTTTCATCAACAACACCTTTGAACAAAGGGTGATTTTCGACATCCGCTCGGATCTTTACGCGAAGATCCAGCGTTTGCCGCTGCGATGGTTCGACACTCGCCGGACGGGGGACGTGATGACGCGGGTGGTTGAGGATGTCACCAACATGGAGCGCGTTCTCATCGACGGCGTGGAGCAAGGTTTGATCGCGGCGCTGCAAGTGCTGGGCATCGGGGTTTTCCTGTTCATTCTGAATCCCGAGGTGGCGCTGTGGGCCACCCTGCCGGTGCCGATTCTCGCGGTGGGCGCGTGGATCTACTCCACCCGAGGCCGGGACCGCTACCGCAACCAGCGCGAGGCGGCCTCCGATCTCAACGCGCTGCTCCATGACAACATCTCCGGCGTCCGCCAGATCAAGGCCTACGCCGCGGAAGCCGCCGAACACGAACGCTTCAACCGTTTCTCCGACCACCTGCGCAAGACCACCCTGCGGATGATGAAATGGTGGGCCATCTACTCGCCCGGCATGTCGTTCCTGCGGATGACGGGATACGTGCTGGTGCTCGCCTGCGGCGGCTCCGCCGTGATGCGGGGAGAGCTCACCAAGGGCGAGTTTGTCATGTTCCTGCTGTTCCTCTCGCTGTTCTACGAGCCCATCGACCGACTGAACTCGCTCAACCAGATGCTTCTATCAGGCAGAGCCGCGGCCGACCGAGTGTTCGAGATCCTCGATGCCGAAGACGAACCGAACGCCGTCTCCGGAAACCCGCTGCCTTCCCGGATCCGCGGCCATGTGAGGTTCCGGAACGTCTCGTTTTCCTATCAGGAGCAGCCGACATTGCACGGTGTGACGCTGGAGGCGGCTCCGGGCCAGACCATCGCGCTGGTCGGGTCCACCGGGGCCGGGAAAACCACGGTGCTCTCGCTGTTGGCCAGGTTTTACGAAACGACATCCGGCTCCATCACCATCGATGACATCCCGATCGACACGCTTTCGAAGGCATCGCTGCGCGACCGCCTCGCCTACGTCACCCAGGAGCCGTTCCTCTTCAATGGAACCGTTAGAGAAAACCTGCTGCTCTCCAAGCGCGACGCCACCGACGCCGAACTCTGGTCCTCGCTCGGCGCCGCACACGCGGAGAACTTCGTCCGCGAGCTCCCGCAACAACTCGACACCAACGTCGGCGAGCGCGGCGTGAAACTCTCCGGCGGCGAGAAACAACGCCTGTCCATCGCCCGCGCGCTGCTGCGCAACTCGCCGATCCTTTTGTTAGACGAAGCCACCGCCTCGGTGGATTCGGAAACCGAGCGCCAGATCCAGGACGCGCTCGACCGTCTCATGGCGGACCGCACAGCATTCGTCATCGCCCACCGGCTATCGACCATCCAGAACGCCGACCGCATCTACGTGTTGGAGAAAGGCGAGGTCATCGAACAAGGCACCCACTCCGACCTGCTCGCCAAGGGCGGAAAATACGCCGAGCTCTGCCGGAAGTCGTTTCTCTCCGAGGAAAAGTGAGGATTCACGCCGATCTGGAATGGATCGCCTCCAGCACCCGCCCGACTTTCAGTTCTTTCTGGCAGCGCAGGTCCAGCGCGCACTTCGCAGCGAGGCAGGGCGCGCACTCCACCGGCTGACGGAGCACGAAATGCCGTCTCCCGAGCGGTCTGCGCCATGCGGGATCGTTCGGGCCGAACAACACCAAACACGTCGCTCCCACGTGCCCCGCCAGATGCGGCAGCGAGCCGTCCGCCGCGATCACCAGCCCGTGCACCGCCAGCAGCGGCATCGCGCCGGCTAGCGGACTGGCTTGGAAAAACTCCACCCCCTCGCCAATGCGGCCCGCAAGGGTTTTTCCGAGCCCCCGGCAGCCGTCGATGCCCGCCACCGTGATTCGCCGGCCATCTTCCAGCATATTCCGTCCCACTTCCTCCCAGCGGTCCAGCGGCCACTCGTGGCTCGGCCCGTAATCGGAATCCGGCGATAGCAAAACCGCCCCGTCCACCGGGGAAACGCCGATGTCCACCGGCGCGAAAAACTCCGGATTGCGGGTATCCATGCCCATCATCTCCACGGCTGATAGATAAAAGCGCACCCGATGATCGAGCGGCTTCTCCGCGATGGCGAGCGGATGCGTCAAATGTTTCACCAACCTCTTCTCCTGCGGTCCGAGCCGCCGCGGGATCCCGGCCAAGGCCATCGCCTCCGCCATGGTTCCCGCTTCCCAAGCCAAGCCCGCCTTCCATCCCTCGCGAATCGCCGCGGCCATCACCTTGGCCTTCGTTTTCAGCGAAAACGCCAGCACCTCCACTCCGGATATCGTTTGCCAGAACTCCCGCTGCTCCTCCCCGCAGACCAAGCCGATCTTCAACCCCGAGCCCATCATCGCCCTCAACGCGGGCACGACGAAACACGCCTCATCCCAGCGCTCCGGCGCAGCCACCAGCATGTCTCCTCCGTTCGTCACACACCCAGCCTAACGACGCATGACACATGGAGTCAACGAACAGAGAGCGCCCGCCTTCGCCGAAATGTCACCAGCTCAGAAATCCGCGGATCCGCGCCTTGTTCTTGTCCATGTAATGGTAGGCCAACGTGTTCCTGCCCAGCGAATCCAGAACCACACGCTCGATATCCGCCTCGTAGTCCTTCCCTGTTTCCTCGAACGCGATGAATTTCTCGGCAAACACCCGGGCATCATCCTCAACCCTCAGCAGGTATCCGGAACGCCAGGCGCACTTGGAGTCGATCAAATACACCGTCGCACTCGGATCCCCGGATTTGGCGGCGATCCGCCCTCGCGAAACCCAGAACGACTGGCAGCACGAACCGATCAGCATCACGCAGACCGAGACAATTGCTAAACGGGAAAGCGAAGGTCTCATCGAAGGAAACGGCGGGGGTTGAGAAATCACGGGGATTTTCCGGAATCGTTTCCATTTTACGATGATCCGGACACCCAACATTCAGACCAAGCCAAGCAGCCATTCCAGCCCGCCGAAACCGCGCGAACACCGCAGTTTCCCGCTAAAAATGGGGGGACGCTGAAGTCCGCTTGGCGGTTGACGGGAAGATGCGCGTGCCGCTCCTTACCCGTGCCCCGGTGTCGGCCGCTTGTGTGTGTTTCTCAACGCGGAGGCCCGGTCACTTTCTTGGATCATGCACGAGATATTGCGCAAATGCCGCTTGGCCGGACTCATCGTTTCATTCGCCGCCACGGCCCAAGGGCAGAGTGTTTCGCCCTACACGGCGGATGCGAACACGGTACATCTTTTCCACTTCGACGAAACTTCCGGCGGCGAGGCGGCCAATGCGGTGGCGGGAAAAAACAAGGCCTACACGTGGAATTTCAGCAACTCCACGGGCACGGCCAACACGACCCTGCTGGGCGCGGCTGGCTACTCCGGCTTCGGAAACTGCGTGGACCCAGGCACCAACACGGCCGTCGGCGTGGCCTATGATGGAAACGGCAACTCGACCTACAACGGCGAAACCACCGACACCATCGCCATGTCCACCCTCGGAATCGGCGGGACGAATCCATTCACGCTGGAGGCGATCATCTCACCCAACTCACTGACCGCCGCGAACCGCGAGATCATCTGCACGGACTCAAGCGCCAGCACCCGCGGGTTCCAGTTCCGCATCACCTCGGGAGGAAACCTGGAGTTCAACATGATCGGCGTGGCGGGTTCGCAGAAATTCGCCGCGCTGCCGACCACCGGCGAGCACGTGATGGCGCTCGGAAGCTGGTATCATGTAGCCTTTGTTTATGACGGGACAAACTGCCGCTTCTTCTGGACCAAGCTCGGCTCCAGCGCGGTCGCCGCCGTCCAACTCGGCGCGGACCAGGCGCTTTCCCTAACAGGCGCGGGCACGATCACCGGCCCGCTCGTCTTCGGAAACGAAAACCGCGCGGCCGGCGGCGAGGGAATCCTCGGCAAGATCGACGAAGTCCGGATCTCCAACATCGCCCGGGCCGCCACCGTCTTCATTTTCTCCAGCAACAATCCCGACGACACGGACAACGACGGGCTTGCGGACTCGTGGGAGATCACCCACTTCGAGGTCATCACCGCGCAGAACGGCGGCGGTGATCCGGACGGCGACCTCGCCACCAACGAGCAGGAGGAAAGCGCCGGCACCAACCCTAACAGCAGCACCTCGTTTCCCGACTCGGACACCGACGGCCTCCCGGACGGATGGGAAACCACCTACTTCGGCGGCACCGGAGCACAGAGCGGCAGCGGAGATCCTGACGGCGACGGATTCACCAACGCCCAGGAATTCACCGGGAAAAGCGATCCGACCAACATCTGGCTCGTCCCGGACGACGTGGATGGCGATGGCTTGTCCGACGCCTGGGAAACGACCCACTTCGGCTCGCTCTCGCAGAACGCCTATGACGATGGCGACAATGACGGCTACGGAAACTTCGCGGAATTGTTAGGCGGCACCTCGCCGGTCCTCGGCACGGAGCATCCGGCATGGAAGTCCCCGGGCGCGACGCTGGTGCAGGACTCCACCGTGACGACGAACGCGCGCTTGTTCGCGAGCAACGCCACCTACGGCCGGGCGATCAACGGAGTTTCCTTCCAGGACCAGATCCTGATGAGCTTCGACGGCTACCAATACACGGCGTGGTATGACAACACGGCCCTGACGGTTTTTCTCGCCCGCCGCACGGTCAGCGGGACCACCACCGGCACGTGGGAAGTGGTGAACACCGGCTCCGCGTTCACCAACGGCGTCAGCAACGACGCGCACAACGTCATCGCGTTCGGCATCTGCGCCGCCGATGGCACGCTGCACATGGCTTGGGACCACCACGGTCACACGCTGCGCTACCGCAAGTCGGTCGCCGGGCTCTGCACCACTAACAAAGCCGCTTGGGGCGCGGGCATGCTGAATGCCGAGCAGAACTGGCTGGTGGCCTCCGGGCAGACGATTTCCACGGTGACCTATCCGCTCTTCGTGAGCACGCCAAGCGGCGGCCTCGCGTTCCAATGGCGCTTCGGCTCTTCCGGATCGGGCGACAACATGCTCAGCCTCTACAACGGAACCACACAGGCATGGAGCACGCCGGTGCAGTTCGACACGCGCAACGGCACTTACACCGAGGGAGCCTTCACCGGCACCAGCCGCAACGCCTACCTCAACGGCCTCGATTTCGGAACGGACGGGAAGATGCACATCACCTGGACCTACCGCGAGGGCGCGGGCACCTCGAACCACGACATCTGCTACGCCTACAGCTCCGATCAGGGAGTGACCTGGAGAAACAACACCGGCACCGTGATCGCGGACACCAGCCTCGGCCAGCGCATCAGCCTCACCTCGCCCGGCATTGTCACGAAACGCAAGGATTTGAACCAACTGCTCATCAACCAGCAGACGCAGTGCGTGGATCTGGACGGCCGGGTCCACATGATGATGCTCCATCGCCGTGAGGACCCGGGTTACGAATATCCTAACATCACCACCGCGGTCTATTCGATCAACGGCACGGCCTACTACCACTACTTCCGCGACCCTCTAACCGGCCGCTGGTCCCAACGCCGCATCCCGCCGGACATCGCGCCCGTCGGCTGCCGGCCCACGATCGGTTATGACGCGGATGGAAACCTCTACGCCGTCTATATGACCTACACCGACCGCAGCGAGATCTTCCCCGGCTATCGCGGTGGATATCTGGCCATCGCCACCGCCTCGAAGGAATCCTCCTACACCGATTGGGAGGTCGTTTACACCTCGACCACCAAGTTTAACGGCGAGCCGCTGATCGATCAATCCCGCCTGGAACAAAACAACGTTCTCTCCGTCTTCATCCAAGAGGACAGCACCGTGACAAGCGCCGTCGGCTCACCGCTCCATGTGCTGGACTTCGTCGTCGCCCCCGCGGATTCGGACAACGACGGCCTGCAGGATTCCTGGGAAATCGCCTACTTCGGAAACCTCAACCAGACCCCGTCCGGCGATCCGGACACCGACACCTTCAGCAACGCCGCCGAGCAATCCGCCGGATCCAACCCCACCATCACCGCATCCACCCCGCTCGACACCGATGCGGACGGACTCGGCGACGCCTGGGAGATCGCGAACTTCACCAGCATATCCGCGCAGAACGGAACCGGCGATCCGGATTTCGACTTCGCCGACAACACCCGCGAACACAACGGCGGAACCAGTTCCAGCGATCCAAACAGCGCATCCTCCTGGCCGGACACCGATGCGGACGCGCTCAACGACGGCTGGGAGATCGCAAACTTCGGCAACCTCTCGAAATCCAACACGGACACCGATGGCGACGGCGCCACCAACGCCGCGGAGATGGCCGCCGGCTCCGATCCGAACGACCCCGCCTCCACGCCCACCAAGGGCCGGCTCGCGCATCGTTGGAGCTTTAACGGCAGCCTCGCGGACAGCGCCGGAAACTCGGATGCCGCCATCATCAACGTCGGCTCTAACAACGCCACACTCGGTGCGAACAGCGTCACCATGACCGGCGGCGCGAAGGCATCCTCGGACTACGTGAAACTCGGCTCCAATTTGCTCAACGGCACGATGACACCCGTCACCATCGAGCTGTGGGCCACGCAGAACCAAGTCCAGAACTGGGGCCGCATCTTCGACTTCAACCTCGACACCTCGGAATACCTCTTCATGTCGTGGACCGTCGGCACCGGAATCAACACCGACCGCGCCGCATGGAAACAAGCGCCCGGCAACGAGTCCGCACCGGCTAACAACTCGAACGCGCCCTACACCCTCGGCACCCCGTTCCACATCGTGATGACCATCACTCCTGCCGTGAACACGAACGGCGCGCTCACCAACGGCTCGCGGGTCACCGTATACTCCGCTCCGGCGGGTTCCACATCTCTCGGCGCCGCCCGCGCGACCTTCACCACCACCTATCACCTCGCGAACCTCAACGACGTGGTCGATGCCCTCGGCTGGTCGCCATGGGCGGACAACACCGCCAGTGCCACCTATGACGAAGTCCGCATATGGGACGGCGCGCTCACACCCGCCGCGCTTGAATTGAATCAAACGTCCGGCCCCGACCTCATCACCAATCCGGACGACACCGACAACGACGGCCTGCGCGATGCGTGGGAAACCACCATGTTCGGCGACCTCGTTTCACAAAACGCCACCGGCGACGCCGATCAGGACGGCACCAGCAATCTCGTCGAACAAAAACTCGGCCTCAATCCCAACGACGGTTCCTCGCGTTTCGCCGCCTTCATCAGCCCCGCGGGCATTTCCTGGCCCGGAGCCGAAGGTGTTTCCTTCATCATCCAGCGCTCCACCGATTTCACCTCATGGACCAACCTCGCCACCCAACCCGGCGTGAACGGCGCGAACACCTACACCGATCCCGCGCCGCCCGCCGGCCGCGCGTTCTACCGGGTGGGGCTGGTTCCTTGAAACAAAGACCGTTGATTCAAAAGAAGGTCTTCAGGACACGCTCAATGCGGTGGCCATGTAAACAACTCGGCGGCGGTGGGTTTCGGCTCATATTCTACAACGAATGAAGGAATCCAATAGGTCCAGTAACCGACATCATCCCACTTTGGATCAATGTTCTTGAACGCTTTCTCCCGACCGCTGGCCCAGTAGTGCATGCGGTTCTGCTCGAATTGGCCTCCAAAGCCGTCGTCAGGCAGCCCTGAATACCAGCCGTCGAAACTGAATGGCTCACCGGTCAACCACTTCCAGCCGCCGCCCGGCTCCTTCCCTCGCTCCACCTGATAGCCGCCGATCCACGGACCGTCCCAGAAGTCCCTTTTCAAGTAGCCGTCCCGCAGGTAGTGCCAGTATTTTCGTTTCTTGATCAGCTTGAGAATGAAATCGTTCTCCTCCTTCGAGGTCACCGTGGCCAGATAGCCACCGCGCTGCTCGGCGAGTTTCCGCGCCCGAACCCAAGTGGTGCGAAACGTCGTTTCCCCAAACATCACCACCTCATAACCGTGACCGTTGCCACCATCCGCTTTGCGCCAATAGCGGATGCCAGCGGAGGCAGGTAGCATCATCGCGGCAAAAGTCAGGAACCAGTGGAACGAAAGCCACTTCATCGCGGGAAAGTTGATTCGCCATCCCTCCCGTGTCGACTTTCATTTGCGAACCTGAAGATTAGGCCATTGCGGCACTCGACACTTTATGCTTTGAGGAAATTGCCAGATGAGAAAAACCCCAACTATCGCTCTTCTCGGAATTGCTGGAGTCGGCGTGTTCTGGCTGGGACAATGGACATCGTCGACGCCCGCCGCTGAAGCCGGTGCCAAGATCGCTCCCTACCGCCCGACCCGCCCGTATTCCAGACCGGATTCACGTAGAATCAAATCACCCGCGCCCCTGAATACGGAGCCTCGCAACAAAGCCGCCACCGACCACGCCGCTGCGGACAAAGCGCGATTGATGACACCCGAGGAACGAATCGCTCTCGTCAAACAAGCGATGATGCTCACGGACGTGAGTCAGCAAGCGGATCTTCTGTGTGGACTGATCTCCGTGCTACCCAAGGAGGAAATGACGGACGTTTCCACAGTGCTGTTCACCTCAATGAACAGCGGCAACCCCTGGTCTCAGGACACTTGGGACAGCCTGTGGGTGCGATGGGGACAGGTGGACCCGCAAGGTTGCCTGGCAAATCTCGAAACCATGATCGGATACCGGATTCCCTCCGATGCCAAAAACTTCATGAAGGGGTGGATGGAAAGCGATCCCCAGGCGGCGCTCGCCTGGGCCAAACAGCCGACCACCTCCGTCAAAGAAGCGATGGCAGCGGCGTGCGCCATCTCCCAGAATTGCAAGGGCGATCTCCACCAACTGGCCGCTGACATCTCGGCTCTTCCTGCCGGCAGCGCCACGGTTAGAGAATGCCTGCTGAACTATTATGATCTCGCGCTCGTCGCCGGGAATGGTTCATCACCCGCGGCGGTTTATGACGAGCTTCCCCACGCATTGCAGCAGGCCGCATGGCCGGTCACCATGGACCGCCTCAGCCACATCGACGCGCAGCAGGCGGCGGATTGGTTGAACGAGCACCTGCACGATCCGGGGCTGGATTACCGGGCCACGGCGGATCTAGTGCGATACATGGCGCAGGACGATCCGGCGGGGGTCGCGAAGTGGACCGCGCAGTTTCCCGTTTCCGCGACGAACTCGGCGGATGGAAGCCCTGAACATCCCGCGATGATCGCCGTTTCACAGTGGCTCGGATCGGACCCCGCTGCCGCGATGGCCTGGCTCAGGCAGCAACCTCGATCCGCTCCTTGGGTTGCGAGATTCCTTCCTCAAACAGCGGAATCCCAAGACGGCCGTTGAGGGGGTCGGATTAGGAGGCCGACGTGGCAACCCCACCGCGAGCCGGATCCTTTTCGCCAAAAAACCTTGAAGGCGGTCACCGGACGGGTTTCCCCCTCTTGATTTTTCGTGCCTTGTGGGCGAATTCCTGCTTTCCCTCCCCGCGCCCGCCGATTTTCCCCACCTCATGGCTACATCCCTGACACGCAATTTCTCGATCATCGCCCACATCGATCACGGGAAAACCACGCTCTCCGACCGCCTGATGGAGGCCACCTCCACCATCACGGAGCGCGAGTCCAGCGCCCAACTCCTCGATGCGATGGACCTGGAACGCGAAAAGGGCATCACCATCAAGTCCCACCCGGTCGCCATGGAATACACGGCGAAGGACGGCAAGACCTACAAACTCAACCTGCTGGACACGCCCGGCCACGTGGACTTCTCCTACGAGGTCGCCCGTTCGCTGGCCGCCTGTGAAGGCGCGATCCTGATGGTGGACGCCGCGCAAGGCGTGGAGGCCCAGACGGTGGCGAACCTCCACCTCGCCCACGCCCAGAACCTCGTCATCATCCCGGTCCTCAACAAGATCGACCTCCCGGCCGCGGACGTGCCGAAGTGCAAGAAGCAGCTTGAGGACATCCTCGCCATCCCGGCCAAGGACGCGATCCCCGCATCCGCGAAAGCCGGCATCGGCATCG
>DAISZP010000486.1:0-4100 GCA_036824745.1 Luteolibacter sp. | reverse complement strand
GATGGGGCGGAAGACCTCCTTCATGTCGAATTGCGGCGGTTGGTCGAAGACCATCATGAACAAGCCGCGCTTGCGGTCCTCTTCGGAGAGTTCGTAAACCGAGAATGCCTCGGCGGGAGTGTCCGAGTCGTTGATCACGCCGCCGCCATAGAAATCATCGAGGCGGGCCTCCATGGACTCGCCGTTGAGAATGAAGGGCGACTTTTCCTTGGGAGTGGTTCCCGCCATGTAGCCGGCGAGGACTTGTTGCGCATCCTTCTGCCAGCCGATGCGGAGATAGGCGGCTTCCTTCGCGGCGGTGTCCGCAGTGACGGGAGGTGGAGTGGGAAGCGGTTCCTTCTTCTGCATCTCCTGAGTGAGGAAATACACCGCGGTGGCCGCTCCGCCTAACAGAATTGTCATCACCAGCAGAACGCCGACGAGCGACTTGCGGCCGGATTTCGCATCGGGCTCCGCGGCGGGTTTCGCCTTTGGCTTGTTCGCTTGGGATGGATTGTCGGAATGCGGAATTTCAACCGCCTTTTTCCTAGGCTCCGGCAGTTGGGTTTTCCCGGCAGGAACTTCGGCAGCTGGTTCCGGTTTTGTTTCCGCAACCACGGCCGGCGGGGGCGTGGGAGCGGTGGGTTCCGCTGTCGGCAGGGGAACCACGGATGCTGGCGGAGGAGGCGCGGCGCTTGTTTCCACCGCGGGAGCGGAGGGAATGGAAACCGGTACTGCCGGGACAGCCGCCGGAGCGCTGGCTGCGGGAGCCGTTTCCCTAACAGGCGGCGGCGCGGGAGCCGGCATCGGGATCTGCGGAACGGGAAACGAAAGAGTGGGCGAGTCCTCCAAGGCCGGGGATGTGATCACGCCCTGGCAATGCGGGCAGGGCCCCGTTGTCGGTGGCAAATCACGAGGAATCAGGATCTTGCCGTTGCAGTGGTTGCACCGGAATTCCCGCTTGTCGCTCGGAAGGACTGTGTTTGCCATGAGTTGAAAGCTCCTAGAGACTGAAAGTTAGGCAGCTGGAAGCGTCATGTCAAACCCGTGGGCCGCGATCAGCGGGCGACGGCGGCAAGCACGCTGTCCAGCACTTCGAGGCAGCGGGCGTTCTGTGCCTTCGTGCCGATGGAAATGCGGATCCACTCGGGCAACTTGTAGCCGCTCATGGCGCGGACGATGACGCCCTGCTTGAGCATGTCCTTGAAGACTTGGTCGCCGGAGCCGGTTTTCACGAGGATGAAATTGGCGTGGCTCGGCACGAATTCGAGTTGGCGCTCGGTGAATGCGTTCTGATAGAACTCCATGCCCTCGCGGTTGAGTTTCAGCGTGGCGTCGATGTGCGCCGTGTCTCCGAGGGCGGCGAGCGCTCCGGCCTGGGCGATCGCGTTCACGTTGAAAGGCTGGCGGGCCTTCTGCAGCAGCTCCGCGAGGTGGGCGGGCGCGATGCCGTAGCCGACGCGCAGACCAGCGAGGCCGTGCAGCTTCGAGAAAGTGCGCAGCACGCAGACATTGAGGCCCTCGCGCACGTAGCGCAGCGTGTCCGGCGCGGATTCGGGAAACTCGATGTAGGCCTCGTCGAACACGGCGATCACATGCTCCGGCAGACGATTGATGAAACGGTCGATCGTTTCCTGATCCACCATCGTGCCGGTCGGGTTGTTGGGATTGGCGACGAACACGAGCCGCGTGTCCGCGGTGATCGCGTCGGCCATCGCATCAAGGTCGTGGATGAAGTCCGGATCCGCGACTTCCACGTATTTCGCGCCGAAGAGCGTGGCCATCAGCTTGTAAACGACGAAGGCGTGTTCCGCGGCGATGAGTTCGGTGTTGCGGTTGAGGAAGGTATGGCAGAGCAGCTCGATGATTTCGTTGGAGCCATTGCCGATGATGATGTTCTCGCGGCCGAAACCGAGCGAATCCGCGATGGCCGTGCGCAGGCGGTATCCGCCGCCGTCCGGATAGATGTGCGCTTCCTCCAGCGCGCGGCTCATCGCCGTCTTGGCGATGGGCGAGGGGCCGAGCGGGTTCTCGTTGGACGCCACCTTGACGATCTGCGAGGCGTCCAAGCCCAGTTCGCGGGCGGTTTCATCAATCGGCTTGCCCGGCTCGTAAGCCACCAGGTCGCACACAAAGCGGTTCGCGTATTGGTCAATCGTCATTTCGCCGCGGAACGTATCGGCCGCGGTCGGGGTGGTCAAATGCCAACAAAGCGACAAATCCGCCATCACCTCGCTCCCGCCGCCTTGAGGCGCTCGATAGCCTCATCGAGCCGCTTGCGGGTGGCGATGAGGGCGGTGTCGAGCTCCTTGATGCGGGTGTCGCGCGCCTGCATGGCGGCGTCCCAGAGCTTGAGTTGCTCGCGTGCGGCATCGAGTTCCGCCTGGAGTTGGGTGGCGGTCTTTTCTTTCTCCGCGGCGCTTTGCAGGGCGGATTCGGAACTTTGTTGAATGGCCGTGATGGATTCCTTGAGTGTGGCGATGTCGCGTTCCAGAGCAGCCCGGCGTTTCGCATCCTCCTTGGCTTTCAACTGGCTGTCGGCGGCGGCTGACTTGAGGCTGCGGATGGTGAGTTCCGAGGCGCGCTGGCCGCTCCATTGGAAAACCACCAGCCCGGTGAGAACCAGGCAGCCGAAGGCATTGATCAGCGGCAGGACGCGGGTCTTCATCAGTCGCGGGTTTCGAAGCTGACTTTTTCCACACCGGCATCGCGCACCGAGTTGAGCACGCCGAGCACCTGCTTGTGGCGCGCGTTTTCATCGGCGGAAATGAGAACCCGGGTGTCGCCGGTGGCTCCGGAGGCTTTCAGGCGCGCGGTGATTTCTGATAGAGTGACGATCTTGCCTTCCCAGGTGATGACGCCGTTGGCATCCACGGCGATCTGCCAAGGGGGCGTTTTGGTGTCGGGGACGCCGGTGGAGGCGGTCGGCAGGTTGAGAGGCACGCGTTTCATCTGTGTCATGCTCAGGCTCACCAGCATGAAGGCGGCGAGCAGGAAGAACATGATGTCGATCAAGGGGATGATCTCGATGCGGGCTTCGTCGCCCTCATCGTCGCCGCTGCGGCTGTGGAGTTGGACGGGCATCAGCGGCGGGTGAGGTTGGCTGCGAAGGCTTCGAGGTCGTGGCCGTGTTCCTTGGCGGACTTCACGAGCAGTTCTGTGTGGTTGATCCAGCGCTCGAGCGAGCCGCGCAGCACGGAGACGCGTTTGCGGAAGAAGTTGTAGGGCAGCAGGCTGATGATGGCGATGGCGATGCCGCAGGCGGTGGCGATGAGTGCTTCCGCGATGCCGCCCGAGACCTTCGACGCGGCGAGTTGTTCGTCTCCGACGAAATGGAACGAGCTCATGATGCCGACGACGGTGCCGAAGAGTCCTAACAACGGCGCGAGGGTGATCATCGTGCTGATGACCCACATGCGGGCTTCGGATTTTTCTATCAGATGGGTGGCATCGAGCTGCATGGCGGCGAGCATCGACGTGTTCGCATGGGTCATGCCTTCGGCGAGATTTCGCAGATAGGGATCCGGCGTGCCCTGGGTGAGGCTCCAGGCTTTAGGGAAATCCCCGGTGCCGACGGCTTCGCGCGCCTCGTTTTGTTTGGAAAGGCTCAAGGTGGACCTGAGCCGCAGCCACCAGATCGCTCGATCGAGGATCACGCAGAGGGCGAGGAAGAAGGTGGCGAGGATGGGCCACATGACCCATCCGCCCTGGAGGAAGGTGTTGACGACGACGTTGGCGAGCACGGTGGTTCTAGCGGAGTTGGAAAATGATCGGGCGCTGGAGTTTCATCACACCGCCTGGAGGAAATTTCCAGCGCCGAACGGTGCGGACGGCCTCTTCGTTGAGGATCGGCCATGGCGATGGCTTCTTGGCATAAGCCGAAATGACCTTGCCGGAGGCATCCACGGTAAACTCGACGAGCACGGTGCCGGTTTGGCCGCCACGGCGGGCGGCGGCCGGGTAGTTCGGTGCGGGCATGCGTCCGGCGGCGAGGCGGGAGGCGTTGCTCATGGCGGTACCGGAGCTGTTAGTCGAACTGCTTGGGGCGGCGGATGTCCCGGCGGGTTTGCCGGTGGCGCCGGAGCGGGACGGCGTGCTCACGCGCGGCGCGCTTTCCGCCG
>DAISZP010000485.1:0-4105 GCA_036824745.1 Luteolibacter sp. | reverse complement strand
AACAGGATCTATTCGACAAGTTCTTCTTCCGCACCGTCGCCGAACGCGGCCATGGCCTGCCAGGTGAGATCCGAGGAAACCCCGAAGCCGCCGATGTCGGCGACGGTGCGGAAGAAGAACTTGTCGGATAGATCCTGTTGGAAACGCACGCCGATGATCGGATCGATCCATGTCTGGTCGCCGGAGCCGCTCCAGGTCTTGCCGGTGGGACGGTGGATCTCGACATCGGTCTCCATCCAGTTGAGGCGTGCGCCGGCGTAGGTGTCGAAGCGTGTGGTGCCGGTGTCGATCCACCGGTAGGTCACCGCGAGATTGCCGATGAGCTGTTCGAGTTCGGTTTCCGCGCTTGACCGGAGGATGGTGTTCTCGGCGCTCAGTTTGGCATAAAAGAGGTCCGAGAGGACGCTCCAGCGGCCCTTGCCGATTTCAAAGGTGCCCATGAAGGCGTAGTCGATGTGGTCGAGGAGCTTGTCGAAGCCGATGTCCACGGGGACGGTTTTTCCGTGAACGGTCATGTCGCCGCTCAGGTCGGTGGCCCAGATGTAAACCGAGGTCCCGTAGCGCCAGCCATCTTCGGTGGTGGTGGTGACGGTGGCCGTGTCGGTGAGGTTCGGGATGGTGGAGCCCGCGATGGCCGGAATGGCGGAGAGCAGGAGGGTGGCGGAGAGGATGGCGTTGGTTTTCATGGATAGGAGATCAGGGTTTGGATTTGGCGAAAGGTCCGGCGTCGGAGACGATCACACCGTTTTTCTTCACGTATTCGTCCCACAGGGAGATGAAGGCATTGCGTTTTTCCGGTTGCTCCGCGGACAGATCGTGCGTTTCGGCCGGATCATTCCTGAGGTTGAACAACTCCCAGTCGCCCGTGCCGCCGGCAGCCGGCAACATACGGAGAAGTTTCCAATCGCCCTGGCGGATCGCCCGGTTGCCGAAGAGTTCCCAGCCAACCCAATCCGCAGCGCCGCGCGTCGCCGGCTCACGACCCGCTAACAGCGGCCACATCGACTTGCCCTGCGGAGCCGCCATCGTGGCGCCCTCCTTCTTCGCAGGATGGATGATCCCCGCCGATTCGAGGAAGGTCGAAGTGAGGTCCATGACATGCAGCAGGGAATGGTTGATGGTTCCCTGATGGCTGACGCCGGGGCCGCAAACGATCAGCGGCGTGCGGATGCCGCCTTCAGCCTCGACTCCCTTGTACTGGCGGAACGGCACGCTGCTGACCTGGGCCCAGGCCGGGCCGTATTCGACGCAGGATCCGGGGCGGCCCCAGTTCTCGATGCGGTTGTCGAAGGTTTTTTCAAACCAACCCCGCGCGGTGGGGGCGAGTTTGGCCATCAGTTCGGCCATGTCCTCACCGGCCGCGCCGTTGTCGGAAGTGAAGACAATGATCGTGTTATCGAGTTGGCCGGTTTGTTTCAGATGTTCCAACAATCGTCCGATCTGGTCGTCCATGTATTCGATCATGGCCGCGTAGAGCTCCATCTTGCGGGCCGATTCTTTCCGCTGTTCGTCCGTGAGCTTGTCCCACGCGGGGATGTCAGGCAGACGGGGGAAGGTGGCGGCGTCTTTTCCGACGACACCGAGTTTTTTCTGCCGCTCGAGGCGTTCCGTGCGGATGGCGTCATATCCCTTGTCGTAGCGGCCCTTGTATTTGTCCCGCCATGCGTCCGGCACCGCGATGGGGCCGTGCGGTGCCTGATAGGCGAGGTAGGCGAAGAAGGGTTTTCCGTCGCCGCGGTTCGAGTCGATGTTCCGGATGATGGTGTCCGTTAGATCCTTTGACGAGTAGTAGTCCTTCGGAAGGCTTTCCAGCTTCTCACCATTCCGGGTGTAGCTGACCTTGGGCTCCGAGGGCAGCAGGCCGAGCATGTCGCCCCAATGGCTGCCGGCTCCTTGCAGCAAGGTGAAGTCCCGCTCGAAGCCCTTTGCGGCGGGCCACTCGTCGGGTTTCTCACCGAGGTGCCACTTGCCCGCCATGTAGGTGTGGTAGCCGGAGTCGCGCAACAGCGAGGCCACGGAAAGCGCGCGGTTGTTCAGATGGCCTTCATAGCCCGGTTTTCCCTTCTGTTCCGGTCCGCTCCATTCCGCCATGTTGCCGATGCCGACGATGTGGTTGTCGGTCCCGGTGAGCATCATCGAGCGCGTGGGGGAGCAACTCGGAGCCGTGTGGAAATCGGTGCCACGCAGCCCGCGCGCGGCGAGGGCATCGAGGTGTGGAGTCCGGATCTCCCCGCCGAAACAAGCGGCATCCGAGAAGCCCATGTCATCGGCGACGATGAGCAGCAGGTTGGGCTTCGGCTTTGGTTCGTGGACGGCAATCGAGATCAAAGTGCCCAATGGAAAGATCACTGTCAGGGCGCAGACGAGCCGGATTCTCATGGCGATGGAGTTGCGAACTACAAGTCGGACCGATGATCGGTGTTCAGAATTCCTTTCCATACTTTGGGCCACCTTATGCAAGGTGGCCTTGCGCGGACACATCAAAATCTTCGCATCTGTTTGCGATGACGGGGCGTATCCTGATCCCGATCCATACGCTGGGACTTGAACCGCGAATAAGGTTCCTGCGCCGCCGTCAATGCCCCTGCGGCTTCTTCCTCGGCTCCCATTCGCGGCGTGAGCGCGAGCGGACGGAGAAGATCACCGGAATACCCGGCGCGGGGTGGGACTTGCGGTAGTGGTTGGTGAGATAGGCTTCGTAGCTGGTGGTCATCAGGCGCTTGTCGTTGACGAAGAGCACGATGGTGGGCACCGGGATGACGCTGTATTTCTCATCGGTCGCCGCGGTGGCGTAGTAGAGCTTGAGGCGTTTTTTGAGGCGTGAGTCGAGCGGCGGCGGATTGGCGGTGAAGGCGTCCTGCAGGATGCGGTTGAGCTGGCCGGTGCCCGGGACCTTTTGCGCTCCCTTGCGGATCTTGAGCGCTTCCTTGAGCACGTAGTCCACCGCGCTGCCGGTCTTGGCGGAACAGATGACGAAGGGGGCGTAGTGCAGGAAGAACAATTCGCGTTTCACGTGCGCGGTGGCCTCGGCGATGCGGCCCTTGTGATCGGGGCCGGGTTTGTAGAGGTCGAACTTGTTCAACACGATCAGGCAGGGCTTTTTCTCCTCCAGGATCATCTGCGCGATCTTGCGGTCCTGCGAGGTGATGCCGGCGGCGAGATCGATGACGAGCACGCAGAGGTCGGACCTTCTAACGGCCTTCTCGGTGCGCATGGCGGAGAAGACCTCCACCGAGTTGTCGCGTTTGCCGCGAGGGCGGAGTCCGGCGGTGTCGATGAGCGTGAAGTTCTCACCTTGGAACGAGTAGGGGAGGTCGATCGCATCGCGAGTGGTGCCGGCGATGTTGGAAACGATGGTGCGTTCGTCCTTGAGGATGGCGTTGACCAGCGAAGACTTGCCGGCGTTCGGCTTGCCGACGATGGCGAGCTTGATGCCGACGGCCTCGGCTTCCACGACTTGCG
Organism: Luteolibacter sp.; assembly: GCA_036824745.1. Taxonomy (GTDB): domain Bacteria; phylum Verrucomicrobiota; class Verrucomicrobiia; order Verrucomicrobiales; family Akkermansiaceae; genus Luteolibacter. The sequence continues at coordinate 643 of DAISZP010000485.1, read as the reverse complement.
TTTCGGTTTCCGCGGCGAGAGGCGCGATCACTTCATCGATCTTCTCACAGAGGCGGGAAACATTGCGCCCGTGTTCGGCGGAAACGAAGACGCTGGATTTGAAGCCGAGCTTGGAGAACTCGTCGAAGGCGGATTCGTGTTTCGGATCGTCCACCTTGTTGAGGACTAACAGAATCGGCGGCTTCGCCTTGCGCAGCTTGTGGGCGAGCGCCTGATCGGTGGCGGTGAGTCCGTCATGGGCATCGACGACGAAGAGGATGAGATCCGCCGTTTCCATGGCGATGTCCGCCTCGATGGTGACGAGATCCTCAAATCCGTCCTCGATGTTTCCGCCGATGCCGCCGGTGTCGATGAGCGTGCAGGGAGTGGCGGTTGCCTTGGACGGCGCGGTGATCCGGTCGCGGGTGACCCCTGGTTGGTCATGCACGATCGCGATCTTCCGGCCGGCGAGGCGGTTGAAGAGGGCGGATTTTCCGACGTTGGGACGTCCGACGATGGCGACGGTGGGCATGGCTCTAGAATTCAGGAGTGTGGGATGGTCCCCAAGAAAAAACCCCGCCGGAGAGGCGGGGTTGATTCTCGAACAGGGATGGCGGAGCGGACGGGGCTCGAACCCGCGACCTCCAACGTGACAGGCTGGCGC
>DAISZP010000484.1:0-4111 GCA_036824745.1 Luteolibacter sp. | reverse complement strand
CGGCGAGTCATCCGCCCGGACCTTGTCGAACGAACTCGCCACGAAGGCCGCCGCGGAGTGGTAAAGAAACTGTCGCCTGGTGCTTGCCATGGGTTTGAGGCGGGACGCTAGCCTTGGATTCCGATGCTGCCAACTTGTGAGTGTCCTGAATTTCATGCAAGGGGATCGCTTACATGGAAATGGACGGTTTGAATTATCTGAAAATTGATATTCAACGAGCTTGAACAAAGTCGGGATCGATTGGCAATCAACGGGAAGCCGCGCCCATGGCCTTGAAGTAGATGGGAACCATGTGGTCGAATTTGGTTTCCCATGAGAACAGGGACTGCGCGCGGGATGCGGCGTTCGTTCCCAAGCTCTCGATCAGTTGCGGCTCGTCCCGGAACCGGAGGATGGATAAGGCGAGGTTCCGGATGGTTTCCTCAATGCCGCCGGGTGGGACGCGCAAGGCGCAGGAGGGATCCGTGATGTCGCCCACGCCTTGATGGGCGATGCAGACGATGGGCAATCCGTTTGCCATGGCTTCGAGATTCACACTCCCGGAGGTGTCGCGGATGCTGGTGAAGACGAACACGTCGCTTCGGCTCAGAAGCTCGTGGGTTATTTGAAGTGGAACCTGACCAGTGAACTCAACACGATCTCCGATTCCCAGTTCAAGAGCCATCGATCTGAGCCTCGGAGCATCCGGACCATCACCGATGATGGTGAAGCGCCATTCCATCCATTCCGTGGACGCTTGAGCGAAGGCTTTGAGGGCCAGTTCCAATCCCTTGCGCCGTTCCAGACGGCCCGCGGAAACAAATCGCAGGGTGGCCGAGGCATCACGCTTCGCACGAGGCCGGATCTCGGGGGCTCCGGTATCCAACATCGGGGATTCACAGGCGAATCCTCGTGACTCCAGCAGGGCTTTGGCGTCCGAATTTGCCGGAACAATCGCCGCAGCGCTTCTCAGCAAGCGTTTCAACCATGGCAATCGGTGGAAATTCCTAAGAATCATTCCTCGGATCCGCTGGATGAATATGCCGCCACCGAACAAGCTCAGGTAGGACGCCGGGACGAGAGGCGCGCCCACCGGACCGATCACGAAGGCGGATTTCCTGAGTTTCCAAAACCCAGGACAGAGCAGATTGCAGAAGGTGAGGTGGTGAACGACGTCCATGGAGTCAGCCAGATCGGCGAATTTCCTGCGGACACCGAGTTGCCACAGGACATAGTAGGCGGCGGTGGGCAGCCAGCCTTTGCGTTTGAGCGCCAAGGCGGTATTGCCGAGATCGAAGTAGATGAAGCGCGCCCTGCGGATGGGATCCCGTTCATCACTGGCCGCCACGGCCATTTCAATGGCGATCCGGTTGTCTTCACGGGTCAGCACGTGCAGATTCACCCGGCTTGCCAAGCCATTCGCCCAGCGCCAACCGACGCCGGGTTCCGATCCCTTGCCCGGTTCGCAGGCATAGGCGGATAGAAGCACCTTCGGGCCGGAATTCATGGCAGGAAAAGGCAGAATTGCCCGGTATCAGGCAAGTCGAGCAAGGCCGGCGGCCATGCGGGAAGCCAGATGCGGAGCTTGCAACCGATCCAAGGCCTGGTCGAAAACCCTAGAATCGTATTTGCCGCATTCGATTCCATCCACCAACCGATGAATGGCGGAAACGACCGATGCTGGATCATCCGGATTTTCGGCGACCTCTCCGCACTGGCACTCGTGGATCACCTCGCTGAAATGGGTTTCTGGACCCGCGATGATGGGAACGCCCAATTGAAGGGACTCGCGAAGCGCACGGGGGAAACCATCCCAACGGGAGAGCAGGATGCTCGCATCCGCCGTGGCGAGCGGCGAGGTGTCACCCGGTGTGTAGGCACCCGGTCCGAGGATCGTCACCCGGCGGGCCAATCCGAGTAGTTCGATCCGGTTCGCGGACTTGGCGAGCCCTCCGCCATAGTCCGGACCTATCAGAAACACATGATATCTCCCGGCGCGTTCGTCCCGGTCCGCTGCGACCGCCTCCAGCAAGCGGTCGATTCCCTTGAGTTCGTAGTCCAGCCGTGACCAGAGGACGATCTTGATGCGTCCTTCCGACTGAGGAAACTTCCGGAAGAAATCCGGCTCGTTTCCACGTGAGGGAGGCTCGGCGACGGCCCAGGGCACGCGGATGAAGGGTTGATTGGCGGTTCCCGGGAACAAGCGGCGGATTTCGTCCTCTTCAAACTTCGAAAGCACGATCCATCCCGCGCCCTTGAGTTGGAAACAGGCCTTCATCAGTCCCAAGGTGAGTTTTTTGAAAAACACGCTCTTTCCGTGGCCCTGGATGCCCTGGCTGCCGGTCTGATGATCCAAGGCCTTTACATCGGGATTCACCCCGAAAAGACGTCGGCCCATGACATAACTGGTGAACTGGGCGAAGGGCTGGAATATGATTTCGAAATCCAGCAAGGTGCAGAACAAGGCGCAGAGAATGCTGTCCACAGTCAGCGGACTTTCGATGACGATGCGCCCGACGCCCGCCCGGCGGATGGAGAGCAGCGAGAGGAACAACCCGACCGGGCCGTCGTAGTGTTTCGCGCGGTCCTTGAGTTCCGGAGGCACGCAGTCGCCGCTCCGTCCGATCAGCCACACAGGGTGCGACTCATGGAGGTGAACCACGATGCGCTTCGACTCGCCTGGAATCAGGCGTTCGGATCGGAATAGATCCCGGTGGAAAAACGCGGCGGAGTTCATTTCGGCAGGAGGTCGGTCTCGGTGTTCCGCGGTTTCCGTTAGAGAAGCCGCTCGAACCCGTCCTCCACGGTCGGTTCCAGCTCGTGAGCCTCGCAGCTTTTGAAGGAAATGCCGCGGAAGGGCGGAGCGATCAACTCCCAACGCGAGAGCGGACAATCGTGGATCACCGTGAGATGGTCCAGACCGAACTCCGCGAGCCGCGCTTTCGTGAAGTCGCGGTAGGACTCCGTCCTCACCGAGAGCAGGACCACCGAATGGCCGAGTTCGATCAGGCGCTTGAGGTTCTGTACCGCGCTCGGATGAATCGGCGCGTTTTCAAACGTCGGCTCGAAGTATTCCGATCCCCGCTCGAAGAGGTATCCGTCCAGCGCCACAAAGAAGGTCTTCTTGCTGAGCAGGAAACGTTTCCAGTCCTGCACGGTGCCCCAGTCCTGATAGGCGGTGACCGCCTTGCCTTTGAAGGGGATGCCTTCCATCAGCATCGCGAGGATCACGTCCGAGAGGTAGAGTTCCGCCTTGTCCACCGATCCCACGCCTTCGAGGCGCTCGTAGGTTTCCCGGAATTTCGCGGCATCCGAGAAGTAGTAACCGCCGACGCTGAAGGTGTCCGAGATGACTTGTTTCTCCTTGATGTTGGTCAGCACGCCCTGGCCGTCGAGCTGGAGGTAGGACTTGTTGCGCGGATTGATCAGCGAGTGGTTGTTCAGGGAGTCATAACAGACGTATGAGCAGTCCTCCTCGATCTGATCAACCCGGAAACAGTTGTCCGAATCCTTGACCAGGAACGGCTCGTCGAGTCCGAGTTCCACGATGGTTTTGTAAACGGTTTCCGACTGGCTGCGGGTCTTCTCCTTGAGCACCACCACCTGCACCGCCTCTCCGAGCGCCTTCCTGAGACCGCGGATCACCTCGAATCTTTTTTGATGTTCCTCCAGGACGGTGACGACCAGATCCTTGTCGGACACGCGGATTTGGGAGATCGCCTCAGCGATCATCGGGCGACCGGAGTGGTCCGGCAGCATCCATTTCGGCGGGAGATCGGGAAAGCGGCTGGAACTGCCGCAGCAGGGGATGATGACTTTCATGGCGATGGGAGAGTGAATCGGCGGATGGCTTCGATGATGAAGGATTTTTCGGATTCCTGCGAAACGTAGGGAAGAATCCGGCAGAAATTGATGGCTTGGAGAGTGTCCTTGACGGCCGGGAAATAGGGAAATGATTTCCGGATCAAAGGCTGGATCTGTTGGTCGAGGTGGGAAACGACCGCGCTGCTGAGGCGCTTTCCACGCATCCGGAACCATCCGCCGTCGAGATCCTGGCCGAGTTTCACCAGATCCTGCACCGGGTGTTCGAAACTGGAATCCAGAAAATCCACGAAATGAAGCCTGCCGTGAA
>DAISZP010000483.1:0-4120 GCA_036824745.1 Luteolibacter sp. | reverse complement strand
GAGAGCTGGAGTCCGGGCCGGATCGCCTGCATGCGGAGGTGGTCCTCTTCGTTGAGCATCAGACTGAACGACTGGCGGCGCTCGATGACCACCGCGGAGCCGTCTCCCCGGGCGGCATGCTCGCGGGAAATGAGGTGGCGCTCGACGAGCACTTGTTTCTGCACGGATGTCAGATCGCCGAGTTCTTGCGAGAAGGCGTCTTTCATCGCGGACAGGGCTTCAACGGCCGGTCGCATCGTATCGAGGGCGGCGGCGCGTTGTTCCCGTTTCGCCCACCCCGGGAATGGATGGCGGCGGAGGTTGCGGGCCAGGCGGATGCGCGAGGTTAACACGGCGCTGTGGGTCCCCGTCCCGCCGGTCATCCAATCGGCGGGGTGTTTGATGAGGGTGGAAAAGCGCATCATGGCGGCGGGAGATTCAAGCTTTCGGAGTTGGTTCGAGGTTCCGGATCTCATCGCGGATGCCGGCGGCTTCCTCGTAGCTTTCCGAGGCGATGGCTTGATCGAGCCGCGCCCGGAGTTCTTCGAGTCGTTGGTGGAGGACTTGCATGGCCATCAAACCTGCCGGGACTTTGCCGATGTGCGTGGTTCCCTTGTGCATTCCCCGTACCATCTGGCCCACCTCATCGGCGAAGGTCGTGTAACAATCGCTGCAACCGAAACGCCGGACCCGGCGAAGGTCCTCAAGCGTGAATCCGCAAGTCTGGCAATGGCGGCCGCCCACGGAGACCGGCTGGGTTTTCACCGCCTGGGCCTGGGGTGCGCCGGGCACTCCGCCTAACAGAAGATCCGCGAGAGAGAAGCCGGTGGGATCCGTGACGCCGCGTTCCTTGGCGCACGAATCACAAAGGCAGACCTTTTTCATCTGGCCCTCGATCAATTGGGTCAGGAAGACGGTCGCTTTCTTGTCGCAGAAGTCACACTTCATTCGCTTGTCAGTAATCTGGCGGGTTTCGGCGGAGATGCGAATCCGATTTTTCAACCGATGGGTGTGCCGGTGCTCATGGCGAGCTGATGGAAGGCATCGAGGAAACGGGTGGTGAAGGGTCCGGGCTTGCCGGATCCGATCGTGCGGCGGTCGAGAGCGACCACGGGAATCACCTCGGCGGCGGTGCCTGTTAGGAAACACTCGTCCGCGGTGAAGATGTCGTAGCGGGTGAGCGATTTCTCGATGACCGGGACGCCGAGTTTTTCCGCGATCTCGATGATGACCGCACGGGTGATGCCGTCGAGCGCGCCATCACTGATGAGCGGGGTGAGCAGCGTTCCGTTTTTCATGAGGAACAAATTGTCACCGGTGCATTCGGCGACGTATCCCTGCTCGTTGAGCATCACGGCTTCCAGCGCGTTGGCCTGGATGGCCTCCACCTTGGCCATGATGTTGTTGAGGTAGTTGAGCGACTTCACCTGGGGCATCAGCGCGCCCGGCGCCGGGCGGCGGGTGGCGCAGGTGATGATGGAGAGGCCGTTCTGATAGTATTCGTCCGGATAGAGCTTGATCGTTGAGGCGATGATGAACATCGACGGTCTCGGGCAGAGGTAGGGATTGAGTCCGAGTTCTCCAGAACCACGGGTGACCACGAGACGGATGTAGCCGTCCGTCAGGCCGTTCGCCTTCACGGTTTCGCAGGTGAACTTGCAGACCTCTTCCTGGGTCCACGGCATGTCGATGATGATGGCGCGGGCGGAGTCGAAGAGTCTGCGGATGTGTTCCTCAAGGCGGAACACGCGACCATTGTAGAAACGAATGCCTTCGAAGACGCCGTCGCCATAGAGAAGCCCATGGTCGAAAACCGAGATTTTCGCTTCGTTTTCATCCACCAATTTACCGTCGAGCCAGATTTTCATGAGTGTTTCGGAGGCCAAGGGTAGGTGGATGCTTCCCGCTGGCAAGCGGAAGATCACGCGATCCGAACTACCCGTCCATCTCGATGCGGTAGCGTGGAATCGACGGATCGATTTCACGGCTCCACGCATCGATGCCACCGCGCAATCCGAAGGTTTGTTTCAATCCATGGCCGCGAAACCATGCGACCTGATCGAGCACGGATCTGCCACTATGGTCGTAGAGCAGCAGCTTCGCATCCGGATCTCCGGCGAAGAGGGATTGTTGGAGTTCCTGGGTGAAGAACTCGGAGTCGGAAATGCTCACGGCTTCGTGTTCCTCGCGGGTGCGGAGATCGATCAGGCGGAAATGTTTCAGGCTGGATTGTGCGACGGATGGCTCCATCAGCATCTCCAGATCATGGACATGGCTGGCGAGCAGATGGTCGAGGACCTCAGCCGGATCCAGTTCCGAACGTTGGCAAAGTTGGCCGAGGGTTTCTTCATTGGAAAACGCGCAGCTCTGGCAGCCGCCGAGGTGGTAGCGTGCAAAAAGCGCTCGTTTCGCACCAGGTAGTGTTTCCATGATCACCCCCATCGGGCTGTCAGCATTCAGTTCATCCGCGCGCATGGCGGGACGCTAACACGGAACCGCGGCATGGCACGCCGGGATTTTTGGCTGTCTTCGGGCGGGTCTGCGTGAAATAAGCTCCGGCCATGCCGAGGACGCGCGATCCGGACGAACCGAAAATCTATTTCCTGCCGAACCTGATGACGGCCTGCAACCTCGCGTGCGGGTTCTTCGCGGTGTTGATGATTTTCAGGGGCCTGATCGAGGTGGGAAGCGTGAAACTCGCCGCCAAAGAATACTACGAAACACTCAAGCCATACTACGAATACGCGATCCTGCTGATCTTCGGTTCGTGCCTTTTCGATCTGCTCGACGGCCGCCTGGCGCGTCTGGGAGGCCAGGAATCACCATTCGGTCAGGAGTTCGATTCGCTGGCGGACATCATTTCCTTCGGCATGGCTCCGGCGATGTTGATGTCCAAGGCGGTGCTGTTTCCGTTAGGCAATCTGGGCTGGGCGATCGCGCTGGTCTATCTGATCTGCGGAGCGATGCGCCTGGCGCGTTTCAACTGCCTCGCCAACCTGCCGAAGAAACCGGGAGATCGTGGTGATTTCCGCGGGCTTCCGATACCCATGGCCGCCGGATTCATCGCATCCATCACGTTTCTGCTGATCGACCTTCACAAGAACGACCATCAGCTCGGCATGTGGAAATACGTGCTTGCTGGAGCGATGTTGGGCCTGTCCCTGCTGATGATCAGCGACATCCGCTACCCGAGTTTCAAGAAAGTAGGATGGCGCACTCGCGGCACGCTTCCGGCCATCCTGATCGCGGTGCTGGTGATCTACGTCACCGTCCAGTTCCGCTACGTGATGCCGGTGGTGCTGTTCAGCATCTATCTGTTATACGGCATGATCCGCCCATGGATCTCGCAGCGGATGCGTAAGGAAATCGAAGTGGAGAGCGACGAGGAAACCAACCATGGTGAATCGAACCACAACGGTGATTGAGTTCATGTCCGTTGGAGAAAACAAACGCCCGAAGTGGCTGCCGTGGCTGTTAGCCGTTCTACCGGTGTGGCTCCTCATCTCCGCGGGAGTCGCCGTTTGGTATTACCATTTCCGAGAAAAGAGAGCTGCCTTCGAAGACCAGCAGCGTTTTGTCAGATCAGTCTCCGGCAAGGTCATTGAAGACGATCTGCGGAAGTTTGAAAAAATCATCGGTGAAAGGAACGGCTCGTCTGAGAAGGCCGCGAGAAGCCTCAAAAGCGCCGCCACCATGATCGAAGGAACCCTCGGTCCGGGAAACACCGGCTACGAGGTGAAAAAAATCGCCGGCCCAGCGGATTGGCCGTTCCTGCAGGTTTCCATCCACGGGAAGAACCCCACGAATCCGGCGGTGTGGGTGCTTGCCACATACGACAGCAAGTCCGGCTCTCCGGGAATCGAGGCCAACGCGACCGGTGTCTGCGCCACGCTCGCCGCGGCCCAGGCGCTTGCAGGGGACAGTCCGGAAAGCCCGATTCGTTTCCTCTTCATCCCGCATGGAAACGATCCGGAGTCCCCGATCCTCGATGTAGTCGCGAAAGCCGCGGAATTGACCAAGGATGCAAAGGCCGTGCTTGTGGTGGAGGCCATGGGTGCCGGCGAGGATCTTTGGCTGAGTTCTCGGGAGGCGACGGCGGTTCCTTTGAGAAAGATCGAGGGACTGGGTTCAGTCCGCGGGG
>DAISZP010000482.1:0-4127 GCA_036824745.1 Luteolibacter sp. | reverse complement strand
TCTTCATCAACAACTACCTCACCATCCAAAGCCCGGACATCGCCCAGGGCGTGGACGCTGAAAAGGCCGACGGCAAGAAGACCGCCGAGCAGGGCGCTGGCGACCAGGGCATCATGTTTGGCTACGCCTGCGACGAGACCGAAGAACTCATGCCCGCGCCGATCATGTTCGCCCACCGCCTCGGCCGCGAGCTGACCCGCATCCGCAAGGCCGGCAAGCTCGCCAAGTGGCTGCGCCCGGACGCGAAGTCGCAGGTGGCCGTCGAGTATGTGAACGACAAGCCGACCCGCATCGTGAACGTGGTGATCTCCACCCAGCACGCGGCGGATGTTTCCCACGCGGAAATTGAGAAGTTCTGCATTGAGCAAGTGATCAAGAAGGTGCTGCCGAAAAACCTCCTCACCAAGGACACCGAGTACCTCATCAACCCGACCGGCAAGTTCGTCGTCGGAGGCCCGCAAGGTGACTCCGGCCTCACCGGCCGCAAGATCATCGTGGACACCTACGGCGGCATGGGCCGTCACGGTGGTGGCGCTTTCTCCGGCAAGGACCCGTCCAAGGTGGACCGCTCCGCCGCCTACATGGGCCGCTGGGTCGCCAAGAATGTGGTCGCCGCCGGCCTCGCCAAGCGCTGCGAGATCCAGTTCGCCTACGCCATCGGCCACCCGCAACCGCTCTCGATCCACATCGACACCTTCGGCACCGGCACCGTGAGCGATGCGAAAATCCTCGCCGCGGTGAAAAAGGTGTTCTCCTTCAAGCCCGCTGACATCGTGAAGCAGCTCAAACTGCTCCGCCCGATCTATTCGAAGTCCACCAACTACGGCCACTTCGGCAAGTCCGACAAGGACCTCACCTGGGAAGCCACCGACAAGGCCGCCGCGCTCAAGAAGGCTGTGGGCTGAATTTCTGAAAACTGAAAACTAACAACCTTTTATGAGTTTCACCGACTACAAAGTTCGCGACATCGGCCTCGCCGATTTCGGCCGCAAGGAAATCGAGATCGCCGAGCACGAAATGCCCGGTCTGATGGCCACCCGCGCCAAGTATGGTCCTGAGAAGCCGCTGCAAGGCGTGCGCGTCATGGGCTCCCTCCACATGACCATCCAGACTGCCGTGCTCATCGAGACGCTTGTCGATCTCGGCGCGGAAGTCCGCTGGGTTTCCTGCAACATCTTCTCCACCCAGGATCACGCAGCCGCAGCCATCGCCGCCGCCGGCATTCCGGTCTTCGCCTGGAAGGGCGAGACGCTGGAAGAGTATTGGTGGTGCACCTGGCAGGCGCTGGTCAATCCGGCGGGCCTTGGACCGCAACTCATCGTTGATGACGGTGGCGATGCCACCCTCCTCATCCACAAGGGCTACGAAATGGAGAACGGATCCGATTGGATCAACACCGAGTCGGGCAGCCACGAGGAACAAGTCATCAAGGATCTGCTCAAGGACATCAAGGTCAAGCAACCGGGCATCTTCGCCACGATCGTGAAGGACTGGAAGGGTGTTTCCGAGGAAACCACCACCGGAGTCCATCGTCTCTATCAGATGGCCAAGGCCGGCACGCTGCTCGTTCCCGCCATCAACGTGAACGACTCGGTCACCAAGTCGAAGTTCGACAACCTCTACGGTTGCCGCGAATCGCTGGTGGACGGCATCAAGCGCGCCACCGACGTGATGATTTCCGGCAAGGTCGGCGTCGTTTGCGGCTACGGCGATGTGGGCAAGGGCTGCGCCCAAGCCCTCCGCGGCCAAGGCGCTCAGGTGGTTGTCACCGAAGTCGATCCGATTTGCGCGCTGCAAGCCGCGATGGAAGGCTTCCGTGTTCTAACGATCGAGGACACCCTCGGCTGGGGCGACATTTACGTCACCACCACCGGCAACTTCGGCATCATCCGTCTCGAACACATGGAGAAGATGAAGGACCAGGCCATCGTGTGTAACATCGGCCACTTCGACAACGAGATCGAGATCGACAAACTCAACGCCGCCCCTGGTGTGGTTCGCACCAACATCAAACCGCAGGTGGACAAATACACGTTCCCGACCGGCAACAGCCTTTACATGCTGGCGGAAGGCCGTCTCGTGAACCTCGGCTGCGCCACCGGCCACCCGAGCTTCGTGATGTCCAACAGCTTCACCAACCAGACGCTCGCTCAGATCGATCTCTGGAAAAACAAGGACAGCTACAAGGCTGGCGAAGTGAAGGTGCTGCCGAAACACCTCGACGAGGAAGTCGCCCGACTCCACCTCGCCAAGGTCGGTGCGAAACTCACCAAGCTCACCCAGGAGCAGGCGGACTACATCAGCGTCCCGGTGGAAGGCCCGTACAAGGCCGATCACTACCGCTATTGAGCCAACAGATCATCGTATTTAGGGGAAGCGCCCGGGTTTTGCGACCCGGGCGCTTTTTTTGTGATTCAGGCTTGCCTGATTCAAAAGAAGGGATAGATTGCTTCCTATGAGCAAAAAGCCAGTCAAATACCCAACGGCGGATGAGGAAGTGAATCCGCTAAGCGCGGTGCTCCGCGAGCCGGAAGCCGCATATGTGATTGACCGTGTGCGGGTTGGGTTGCCTATGGCGGAGTTTCAGGCGATGCAGGAGCTTCTCACGGTCACGGAAGAACGGCTTGCCGCGCTACTCGGAATGTCCCGCGCCACATTGCACCGCAGGAAAAAGGCGGGGCATCTGGATCGCTCGGAGTCGGATCGCTTGGTGCGCTATGCACGCCTGTTTACCCGTGCCTGCGCGGCGCTGGGTGGCGCGGCTGGCGCGCGTTCGTGGTTGGCGGCTCCGGCGGTTGCGTTCCATGGCGAATGCCCGCTGGACTTCGCGGATACCGAAGTGGGTGCCCGCGAGGTGGAGGCCTTGTTAGGGCGTATCGAGCACGGCGTGTTCTCTTGATCCATGGCCACGTTTTACCGGATCGTCCAAACCCAATGGGTCGCTTCCGCAATGACAGGCGAGGGGGCCAGACTCTATGGAGGACGCTGGAATCCACCGGGTATTCCCGCGGTCTATCTGGCGGAGTCGCGGGCCTTGGCGGCGCTTGAGATATTGGTCCACGCGCCGCGGGAGGTTCTGGATCTCGATTGGAGCGTGATCGAAGTAGAGGTGCCGGATGACAAAATCAAAGCCCTCGATCAGTCCGCGCTCCCTGCGGATTGGAGAAACCTGCCGTCCTCATCCGGGGCGAGGCATTTGGGCGAAGTGTGGTTGAAAAGCTGGATCACACTCGCGATGACGCTGCCCAGCGTGATCATTCCCGATGAGCATTCGCTGCTGCTCAACCCGCACCATCCGGATTCAATCCATGCGCGCGTTCAGGCAATCCGGAGCTTTCGCTTCGATATGAGGCTCGTTACTTCGGCAGCTTGAACTTCGCCACCTGGCAGGCGCGTTTGAAATGCAGCGGATCCACCGGCGTGATCGACAGCCGCGTGCCGCGCTGGCAAACGACCATTTCTGATAGAACGGGATCGGCTTTCAACGCCTCAAGCGGCAGAAGTTCGCTGAATTTTCCGACAAACTCGAAGTCCACCAGCCACCAGCGCGGGTTCTCCTTCGTCGCCTTGGGATCGTGGTATTCGCTTTCCGGATCGAACTGCGTCTCGTCGGGGTAGGGGACCCCAGCGACCTTGGCGACACCGGCGATGCCGGGCGGTGTGGCGTTCGAGTGATAGAAGAGCGCGAGGTCGCCGGGCCGCATGTCCTTCCACATGTAGTTGCGGGCCTGATAGTTTCTAACCCCCGTCCATGGCTCGCGTTTCACCTTTGCGAGGTGATCGATGGAGAAAACGTCCGGCTCGGACTTGATCAGCCAGTGTTTCATCAGGCGATGGCCTTTTCGAGCTCCGGCTTGATCGCAGGCAGCGGCAGGTGCTCGGGACCGAGTTCTATGCCCTTGGCGGCGCGCAGATCCGCCTCGATGGCTTCGAGCACGTCGAGCTCCGGGCGGAATTCGGCGGCGTGGTATGAGCTTCTGACAAGCGGTCCGCTGGCGACGTGGCGGAAGCCTTTTTCCAGAGCGATCTGTTTGTATTCCTCGAACATCTCCGGGTGGATGAACTCCACCACGGGCAGGTGTTTCGGAGTCGGCCGCAGATACTGGCCGAGCGTGAGCACCGTCACA
>DAISZP010000481.1:0-4128 GCA_036824745.1 Luteolibacter sp. | reverse complement strand
GCGATCAAGGAATCCATGCGTCCCGTGTTCGATGGAAAACCGGAGGACGTCACCGAGGAGAACATGCAGGCCCGGATCCGCGGCATCTATCTGATGGCCCTCTCCAACAAGGAGAACCACCTGCTGCTCACCACCGGGAACAAGAGCGAGATGGCCGTGGGCTATTGCACCATCTACGGGGACATGAACGGGGGCCTCGCCGTGATCTCGGATCTGCCGAAGACCCGCATCTATCAGGTCGCCCGCTGGATCAACCGCGAGCGCGAGATCATTCCCTGGAACACCATCGACAAGCCGCCCAGCGCCGAACTCCGGCCGGATCAGAAGGACCAGGACACGCTGCCTCCTTACGAGATCCTCGATGGCATCCTGGAACTCTACGTCGAGCACCATCTTTCGCCGGACGAGATCGTTTCCCGCGGCTTCGATGAGAACACCGTGCGCTGGGTGCAGCGCCGCGTGGACCTCAACGAGTGGAAACGCCATCAGGCGGCTCCCGGGCTGCGGGTGACTTCCAAGGCCTTCGGCATCGGCCGCCGCATGCCCATCGTGCAGCGCTTCATCGGTTAGATCGCACCGCCATGAACTCCCACGAAGCCCGCAAGATTCTTGGACTCGGCCCTGATGAGGACGCGACGCCACATCTCACGGAGTTCGAGGAAGCGCGCAAGCGGATCGAGGAGATGGTCCGCGCGGCACCGAACGCCGCGCTCGCCACGCGCTACCGCATCGGGCTTGAAGAATTCGAACAAGCACTCACCGTGATCAAGGGCGTCGTGACTCCTCCGAAGGTCGAGCCCGCGCCGGAGATCGTGCTTCCCGCGGAGAAAGCGCCGGCACCCACGGCGAAACTGCTGCCTTCTTCCGGAGTGGAAACAGCAGCCGAGGAAGTCATCGCATCCGTGCCCATCCGCCGCGGCGTGTGGGTCATGCTTGGAGCGCTCGTTTTCCTAACAGCCGCCGGCGCGGGTGCGCTCTACCTTTACAAGAACGAGGAGAGCAAGCGACTCCTCCGCCAGTCTCGCATCACTTTCCTGGAGCGCGAGGGTGGATTCTACGTCGAGAACCGCCGCTGGACGGAAGCCGCGAAATCCTACGCCGAGATCGAGGAACTTTCGCCGGGATCCGAGATCGCGAGACTCGGACGACGCAGCATCGAGGCCGGCATGTCCGAGGAGCAGACGCAGTTTGTCGGATACTGGACGGGCCAGGCGATCGCCGAACTCGAAGCCGGCAGGCTCGATCTCGCGGAAAGCGCCGCCCGCAAGGTGCTCGAGAAGTTTCCGATGGAAAAGGAACCCACCGGGATCCTGCTCAGGATTGCCGAGGCGCGCGAGAATCAGTCGAGGGACCAGATGGTCGCCGAGGCGCGCGGATTTCTAGCTGACCGGAAGTGGGACGAGGCCATTGCCGTGGCGAGGCGCCTGCTCGCGCTCGCTCCCGAGGATCCGGATGGCAGGGCGGTTCTATCAGACGCCACCGCGGCGAAGGAAAAACAGCTCGCGGACAAGACGAAAGCCCAGGTGCTGCTCGCCAAGGCGGTGTCCGTCGACAAGGGCGAGTTCGATCAACAGGCGCTCGATTGGCTGCGAGAGGGCGCGTCTCTCGATCCATCCAACGCGGAAATCCGCGAACGTCTCGAAAAGATGGCATCCTACACCAGGACCTTGCGCGTGCCCGAGGACTTCGGCACTCCCGCCGAGGCGTTGGCCGCGGCAAGGGACCGCGACCGCATCATCCTACCCGAGCAAGCGTTCCTGGGACCGCTGGTGATCAACGCGGCAGTCGATCTCCAAGGCGCGGGTTCCGGGAAAACCATCATCGAATGCGAGGCCGCCGATGGCAGCGCCATCACCATCGGTCCCGGTGCCTGGGGCGCGAGAGTCACCGGTATTTCCATCCAGCACCGTGCTTTTGCGCCGGATGGAAAAGAGCGTTTCTCGGCGGCGCTCGTCCGCGGTGGCGGAGTGACCTTCACCGATTGTGCTTTCTCCAACGCCAGCGGTCACGGACTGGCGGTGATCGAGTCCGGTGAAGCAGTCGCCGCACGCTGCCGCTTTGTCGAAAACGGATGGAACGGAGCGGCCGCCATCGGCAAGGGAGCCAAGCTCGATCTGAGGGATTGCGAACTCATCAGCAACTTCGAACACGGGATCGAATCCTGGGACGGCGCTTCCCTCACCGTGACCGGCACCCGTGCCGAGGGAAACTCCCGCAACGGCATTCATTGTGACATTCAGGAGTCCCAGGCCGTCATCGAGAAAAACCAGCTCATCGGAAACCGCGAATTCGGCCTGGTTCTCGGCAGCGCCGCCGGTGGCCGCGTTTCCAACAACACCGCGCGCTCGAATTTGTTAGGCGGCTTCGTTGTCCGCGCCGCTTGTGCCGGGGTGAAGTTCACCGGCAACCAGATCACCCTGAACGAAGGCCCCGGACTCGTGCTGGAAAAAGGCCTCGCACCTGCCGCCTTCACATCGAACTCGGTGACGAAGAACAAAGCCAAGGACGTGCTGGAAAACGCCGACCTCGACGCGAAGGAAACCGCGTCCGGCCAGTGACTCACGGCGAGACCCGGATGCGGAAAAACTCCCGGCCCGTCGGCGAGGTGGCGGGCCTGAGGAAGTCGAGGCTCACCCCGGTCACTCCAGTCTGGGCTTCTCCGTCATCGGTCCACGACCCGCTTTCCAGATTGTCCGATCTCTGGAGCTGATAGATGTGCCCGCTGTAGGACTCGATGCGGATGCGGATCTGACCTTCCTCCATGGCGAGCGACTCGATGGCCACCGCGCTGGAGTCGAGGATCCAGCCGTTGTCCACGAAGTTCGCGGGCAGCGTTTGGGAGCCGGTCAGCAGGTCGAGGGTGCCGTTGTTTTCAAAAGTCCCGGTGGTTTGTACGGATGCTCCGTCCGTGTAGCGCATCACACCGTTGTTGATGACGTTTCCGCCGAATGTGACCGTACTGTCCGGAGATAGGTTGCAGACGCCGTTGTTGATGAAGTCCCCCTGGAAATGAAGCTGCGCGCCGCTGCCGGGACTCAGCGTGCCGTTCATCACCACCGTGCCCGTGAAAGTGAGCGACTGGCCAGGATGGGCGAAGTTCCTGCCGTTGAGGATCACCGCGCCATGGATCACGCCGGAGCCGGTGATCGCTCCGCTGGATTTGATCGTTGTGCTGGTGCTGGCGAGCTTGCCACCCTGGCCCAGCGCGAGCGTGCCGGAGGCGTTGAGCGAGGTGATGGACGCCTCGTTTCCCGCAATGTCCAGCGTGGCTCCATGGGCCAAAGTCACGGCGGTGGTGGAGGGGAGTCCCGTGCTGACGCCCGATGCCGGAGTGAAGGCCTGGATGAGACCCTCATGCCACTGCATGGCCATCCATGAGAATCCGGTGTCGTTCGGATGCACGCCGTCCGCGGTGAGTCCGGTGGCGGGAAACGTGGTGAACAGATCCACCGGAGTCACCCGTTTGCCCGCAGCGCGGAATTCGGTGGTCACTTGATCGATCACCGCGTTGCATTGTGGCACATCCACCGGATCCTGGTTGGTGACCGGCGTGATGCGTGCGAGCACGATCCTCGTTTCCGGGCACAGGGTCGTGAGCTTCGTCATCAACGCCGTGAGGCGGGTGTGAAAACCCACCGGCTCGTCGAGATCGTTCGTGCCCGCCATGAGAGTGATGGCATGGGGAATCATCGGCCCGCGTCCGGTGCCGTTTCCTCCGGTGATCCAGTGGCCGCCGTTCGGGTTGCGCTCCGGGCCGCCGTAGAGCAGGTAGGTGGTGTTGTCGAAACCATCGAGATTGTGATCGATGTCCTGCACCGAATAAGACGAGTGACCTTCGTGTTTCTGTTGATGAAAGGGCAGGAACCCGGGCCGCTCGGTAGAGGTGCCCGCGAACAGGAAAGTCGGCGCCAGTTGCAGGAGCATGCCATAGAGCGCCCCCCGGTAGCCGGCGTTCACCCCGTCGTGGCCGAAGGTGATCGAGTCGCCCAGCGGCATCACCGTCATACCCGTGGGAAACGCCGGAGGCGCGGCCAGGCGCAACGTGCCCGCCGTGATCTGGGTGGGGCCGCTGTAGGTGTTCGCGCCGGACAGCACGAGCACACCGGCTCCGCTTTTCGACAGACCCTT
>DAISZP010000480.1:0-4142 GCA_036824745.1 Luteolibacter sp. | reverse complement strand
GGTGTCGGCATGCCGCAGTTCACCGCCATCCGCAACGTGGCGGACATCTGCCGCGAGAAGGGCGTGAAAGTCATCGCCGACGGCGGCATCCGCTACTCCGGTGACATCGTCAAAGCCCTCGCCGCCGGTGCGGATCTCGTCATGCTCGGCTCCCTGTTGGCCGGCACCCGCGAGAGTCCGGGCCAAACCGTCCACTTCCAGGGCCGCCGTTTCAAATCCTACCGCGGCATGGGTTCCATCGGCGCGATGCAGAAAGGCTCCGGCGACCGCTACGGCCAGAACAGCTCCGGAAAACTCGTTCCCGAAGGGGTTGAAGGCCGCGTTCCCTACAAAGGCCCGCTTTCCGACGTCATCTTCCAACTCATGGGCGGCCTCAAGTCCGGCATGGGTTACGTCGGCGCATCCAATCTCACCGAACTCCGCGAGCGCGCCAACTTCGTCCGTGTCACCGCCGGCGGCCTCCGCGAAAGCCATGTCCATGACATTGTCATGACCGAGGAACCGACGAACTATCAGCCGCTGGGTTAGTCATCGGCCAGCATTCAACAGTCATCGGGAAGAGCTCGAAACGCGCTTTCTTCTCCCATGACCGTTGACCAATGACCGCTAACATTTCCCTCTTTCCCTCACGATTCAATTTCATCCCATGCACGATTCCCACCACGTCGCCGTCATCGACTTCGGCTCGCAATACACCCAACTCATCGTCCGCCGCGTGCGGGAGTTGGGTTTCTTCGCGAAACTTTACGCCATCGAGGACTTTCCGGACATCGGCAAACCCGGAGCCATCATTCTATCAGGCGGACCGCGCAGCACCAGCGAGCCGAACGCGCCTGACCTCGATTTCGAGGCTCTGAAAGCCTTCAATGTGCCGGTGCTCGGCGTCTGCTACGGCATGCAGCTTCTCAACATCAAGTTCGGCGGTTCCGTCGAGGCGAGCGACAAGCGCGAATACGGCCCGGCCGCCTTGTTTCCCACCGAATGTTCCACTTTGTATGAAGGCGTGTCCGCTTCGTCCCAAGTGTGGATGAGCCACTCGGACACGGTGAAAGTCCTGCCGGAAGGCTCCAAGGTGATCGCCAAAAACCAGCACGGCACGCCCGTTTCCCTGCAATGGAACGAGCGCTTCTTCGGCATCCAGTTCCACCCGGAAGTCACCCACAGCCACGAGGGGCTGCGCATCCTTCACAACTTCCTGCTCCAGGCGGAATATCTGCTGCCCTTTCGCATCGATGACCTGAAACGCGAAGTCATCGACGGCATCCGCGCCAAGGTCGGAAACAAACAAATCGTCTGCGGCGTCTCCGGCGGCGTGGACAGCACGGTGCTCGCCGTCCTGCTCCACGAAGCGGGTGCGAACGTGCGGGCCATCTTTGTCGATCACGGACTCATGCGCAAAGACGAGGGCGATGAAGTCCGCAACAACTTCCATCGCATGGGCGTGCCCATTGAAACGATCGACGCTTCGGAGCGTTTCCTAACTGCCCTCGACGGCGTGGACGATCCGGAGAAAAAACGTGTCATCATCGGCAACCTGTTCATCGATGTCTTCTGGGATGCCGTCGGCGATGCCGAAATGCTCGCCCAGGGCACGCTCTATCCGGACGTCATCGAAAGCGCGTCCAACGCGAAATCCAAGGCCTCGAAAATCAAGACCCACCACAACCGTGTGGATCGCATCCTCGAACTTCAGGCGCAGGGCAAGGTGCTCGAGCCGCTCGCAGAGTTCTTCAAGGATGAAGTTCGCGCGCTCGGTGCCTCGCTTGGCATCGCGCATGACATCCTCCACCGCCATCCATTCCCGGGACCGGGCCTTGCAGTTAGATGCCCCGGTGTCATCACCGAGGACCGCCTCCGAATCATCCGCGAGTGCGACGCCATCTTCATCGGCAAGCTCAAGGAACACGGCTGGTATGACCGCGTCTGGCAGGCCTACGCCGGACTCATCCCGGTGAAAACCGTGGGAGTGAAAGGCGACGAACGCTCCTACGAGTGGGCGATTTCGTTGCGCGCCGTGGTTTCCGAGGACGCCATGACCGCCGACTGGGTGGATCTTCCCTATCAGCTTCTGCGCGAGACCAGCCACCGCATCCTCAACGAGGTGAAGGGCATCAACCGCGTGCTCTACGACGTCTCCACCAAGCCGCCCGCGAGCATCGAGTGGGAGTGAGCGGACCGCGGGGCTCCGACTCGCATGGAATTGGCTGGCCCAGTGCCCCCCCATTTTTGGGAGGGGATCGCAACTGTCTTCGGGCATGGCGGTTTTGACGGTTCGTGCCATGCTCTTTTCCGTCATGAACCTCCGCTTGAAACCATTTCCGATCCATCTCACGGCATTGCTGGCCGTCTGCACCGTGGCCGAGGCAAGGGTTTGGAACTTTCCCGGCATTCCGGATCCAGTGGACGCCGAGTTCGTGGCCTTGAGCAACAACACGGTGGTCCTTCAAGGTGCCAATGGCAAGAGCTGCGAAGTGCCGCTGGCGAACTTCAGCCCGGCCGATCAGAAATACGTTCTCGCCCTCGCGTCCGGCGGCAAGATCCCGCTGCCGGAGGAACCCGTCGCCAAACCGCGGGCCAGCCGCTCGGATTACCGCGAGAAAAGCGTGGAAACTCTAACCGGTCCAATCGTTTCGATGGAGCCCGGCACCGATCTCCACATCACCGGCACCGACGATCCCATCGCGGGCTGCACCATCAAGTTCTCCGCTTCCGACGGATGGTTGTTCTTTGACAAGATCCCGGCCTCCGTCGTGGAGAAACAATTCCTCGACCGCTTCACCGTGCGCGGCGCGAAGGCGAGCCCGGACAAGAACATCCGCATCACCGCCTGCGGACAGGGAAGCGTCGTCATCCCTCTGCACAAGGACGATCCCGCGGCCCTGCTTTTCGACGGCGCTTCTCTATCAGGCAGCACGCTGAAACTCGGACCCTTCGTGAAATACAGCGACGGAAAGCTGTCCTCGATGAAGTCCTCCTCGAAATCCCTGTTAGTAAAACGCGGAAACATGGTCACGCTCGCCGAGAAGGAGGACGGCACGGGCATCAGTGTGAACTACGTGGCGCAGGATCACGATGTTGTCGTCAACGACCTGCCCGCCGAACTCCAGGCGAGCCTGCGATTCGCCCGCGTCTTTCCCTGGCGCTGGACTTCGAAAAAAGGCATCGCCGGACCAATTCCCGAGAATCTCAACCTCGGCTGGTATTACGATTGGAACATCGGCCAGAACTCCACGCCGGATCTCGAATACGTCGCCATCAAACAGAAACGCTACTGGCCTGGCCTTGATCAGGATTGGAAACGCAAGGGAACCGTGCACTTGTTAGGTTACAACGAGCCGGACAAGGCGGATCAGGCGAAGATGACGGTGGACGAGGCCATCAGCGGTTGGCCGGAGTTGTTAGGGACCGGTCTGCGCCTCGGTTCGCCCGCCGTTTCCGATGGCGGACTCGGCTGGCTCTACGACTTCATGAAAAAGGCCGATGAGAAGAAACTTCGCGTCGATTTCGTGGCCGTGCACTACTACCGCGCCACCGCGGATCCCGGCGACGCCCGCGGCGCGGCCAACCAGATGAGGAACTTCCTCGAACAAATCCACGAGCGCACCAAGCGCCCGATCTGGATCACCGAGTGGAACAACGGCGCGAACTGGACCAGCGCGCCCGATCCCAACGAAAAGCAGCAGAAGGCGGCCATCGAAGCCATGATCAAGATGCTCGATGAAACTCCCTTCGTCGAACGATACGCCCTCTACAACTGGGTGGAGGACTGCCGCATGGTGAAGGACAAGAAGAACGCGCTCACTCCCGCCGGCGAGGCGTATCGCGACAAGGTTTCCCCCGTGGCCTTCACCCAGCCGCGCCGGGCGAGGTGACATTTGCGGCCGCGCGGGACGGATTTTTCCCGCCGCATCATCCTGGCGTCATCTTTGGAGGTTATGGATCGGCTCATCGATTGAGCCACCATGAATCCGATCTTCCTCTTCAGAACCCACCTCGCCCTGTTAGGGACGGGGTTGATCCAGATCTCCAGTCTCCACGCCGGGTGGAAAATGGAGGTTCTTCCCTACGAATGGCACCTCGCCGGGTTTGAAAACTCGCTGGACCTCAGCGGGATCGCCGCCGCCTCGCCGACGCAATGTGTC
>DAISZP010000012.1:0-27331 GCA_036824745.1 Luteolibacter sp. | reverse complement strand
CAGCGCATCGCGGTGGCGCAGACGCGCGACAAGGGATTGGCAGCCATGCCTTTCTCCTTCCATTCCAGAACCGCCTCCGGATCACCGCTCCGCAGGCTGTAGAGCGCCATGGAAAACGCCTCCCAATCCGGGTTCGGATAAATCTTGTTCGGTCCCGCGACGTTGGATTGGCAGACCTTGGTCACATCCTTGAGCGCCTCGAGCATCTCGGGTTCCACCGGCGTGAGCAGGCAGACCTTGAGCACCTGTTGGGCGCTGCGGGTGGATTGCACCGGGAGGTAGTTCAGCAGGATCTGGTTGCGGAGTTGGTTGTAGGATGCGACTCCCTCCTGATTGAGGATCAAGGGCGCGAGCGGCATCAGGTCGCGGCTTTCGATGATCGCCACCGGATTGCCGTGACGATTCGCCTGATCGAGTTTGCGGAAACAGGCGAGCGCTTGTTTCCAATCCCGATGCTGGCCGCTCCAGTGGCCCACCGTGCGGAAGATCTCCACCGCCTCGCGCGAGGGCTCCACATATTCCACCGGGTTTGCCCGGAGAAACGCGTCCGCCTCCTGCACGTTTCCCTCGCTCACGAGAACGGCGACGCGTGAGACGACGGCGCGGTCCTCCGCCTGCCTGCGGATCACGGCCTTCTCTTCCTGATAGGCCTTCGCCTCCTTCAACAACCTCTCCTGCACCGTGAGCGCGCGGCTTTCCCGCACGTAGAGCCAGAGCGAGACCGCCATGCCCGCGATGATGGACACGGCGAGCGCGGCGCCGGAAACGCAGGCACCCCGGTTGCGGCGCACGAATTTCCCCAGCGCGTAGAAACGCCCGGGCTTGCGCGCTTCCACGGGCTTGTTCGCGAGGAAACGTTTCACGTCCATTTCCAGGCTGTTGACCGTCTGATAGCGGCGCGTCCGGTCCTTCTCCATCGCCTTCATGATGATCGCGTCCAGATCCCCCCTGATGAAATCCACCAGGCGGGCGGGCTCCATGCCGCGCTGCGAGCCGATCGTTTCCAGACGCCCGACCGCCGCCACCATCGCCTTCGACGGCAGCGGCGGCTCGACCTCTAACAAAACCCGGCGCATGTTCGAAATGCCCGATTCCATCAAGGTCCCGCCATCGAAGGGAGGCACGCCCGCGAGCAGTTCATACAACAGAACGCCGAGGCTGTACACGTCGCTGCGCGTATCCACATCGATGCCGCGCAGATCGACCTGCTCCGGACTCATGTAAGCCGGAGTCCCTAACAACTGATCATGCCCGGTGAGCACGGTGGCTCCCGCCGAGCGGCCGGAAGTAGCCTTGGCGATGCCGAAATCGATGACCTTCGGCATGTCCCCTTCCGCGGCGGCCCGCACCAGGATGTTGGACGGCTTGATGTCGCGGTGGATCACGCCCTTCAAGTGCGCGTGCTGGATCGCCTCGCAGACTTCGAGGAACATGGCGAGCCTCTCGGCGGGCGGCGATTTCCTCACGTCACAATGCTCCGTGATGCGCTCGCCCTTCACCAGTTCCATCACGAAATACGGGCGGCCGTCCTGCGTCGCACCCGCGTCGAACACACTGGCGATGTTCCGGTGATCCATCATCGCCAGCGCCTGGCGCTCCAGTTCGAAACGCGCGATCACCGACTCCGTGTCCATCCCCAACCGGATGATTTTCAACGCGACCTGCCTGCGGAAAGGAACGACCTGCTCCGCCTCATACACCACGCCGCAGCCGCCCTCGCCGATGCGGTCGATCAAACGATACGGGCCGACACAGGCTCCCGGCTTGTCACGGAACGCGGGCTCCTCCGTTTCACCATCCGCCTCGATGCCCACCTCCTCGCGGAAAATCTCATCCGCCACATCGCGCGCCAGGTGCATGCGCGCCTCTCGCGCGTCGAGGAAGAACGACGTCGATTCCTCAGCCGCCGTCAGCAAGCGCTGGATCCGCTCCAGCCCCTCCGCATCACCGCGGAACCAATGATTCAGGAACTCCTCCCTCTGGCGCGGGTCGTCAAAACCCAGCGCGGCCTCAAACACGGCGTCTTCGATTTCCTTCGTATGCTCCATCGCGGCACCTGGTTCACCGGGACTTCGCGCCGCGCTCGAATCCTCCGCCGCGGATGATCTGATAGAGACGCGCCTTGGCCACCGTCCAGCGCCGCTCCACCGAGCGCACGCTGCGTCCCGTCATGCGGGCGATCTCCATGCTGTCCAGGCCGCTGAAGAATTTCAGGATCACCACGTGCGCCGAATCCGGATCCTCGCGTTCGAGGATTTCGAGGCTTTCATGGATCATCAGCACATGGTCCGCAGGGCCGAAACCGACGCCGCCCTCCAGATTCAGAGCCACCGGCTGCTCCGGTGCCTGGCGTTTCCCCGTCGCCCTGCGGCGCGCGTTCTCCACAAGGATGCGCCTCATCGCCTGGGCCGCCGCCCCCATGAAGTGGGCCTTGTTTTCCCAGTCCGAGCCATCCGGGTTTCTCAAGCGCAGCCACGCCTCATGCACCAAGGCCGTGGGTTGGAGCGTGTGCCCGAGCCGTTCGCGGCGCATTTTCACCGCGGCCATGCGGCGCAACTCCTCATAGACCATCGGCAACAGCCGGTCTTCAGGAAGATCCATGGTGGAAACGTGTGTGTCCGTGCTCAATTTCGTAATCCCCTTCAGCACACTTCCTGCCAAATCGGACACGCGGATGTCGAATCGAAATTCGATTCTTGTGCGGAGCGCGCGATTTCCGTGCCGGATTCAGCCCCTCACCTGACCCCGTGACCGTCGAAATGGATTTCAAACACACCTTCGTCGGAATCATTGCTGCGGATGCGGATGACGGCGTTGCGCGATCCCTGGGCCATGGGTTTGAAACTCACCTTGAAGGTGGTGGCGGCGCCCGGCGGAAGATTCTTCACCTCCGGTTGGCGGATGATGAAGTCATCGGGGTGGTTTCCTCCGGCCTTGACGGACAAATCCCGCAGCGTTCTGGAGCCGCGGTTCCTGATGGTGACGGTTCTCGGCGGGCTCTTGGCTCCCACCCGCTGGCCGCCGTAGCTCTTCTTTCCAATGCCATCGACCAACTCAAAACCACGCGGCTGATAGACCGCGATCTCCGGGCCTTTCGGAACCATCCATGCCGGATAGCCCTGCCATGTCGGCACCGTGAAACCCTCGCGGCCTTCGTACCAATACACCGTGAACGCATCCGCCGCCGAAACAAACGCCTCATTACCCAGCGCCGGAGCGTTTCCCAAAAAGGTCGCGCGCTTCAAGGTGCCACAGTATCCAAACGCCCTTTGTCCGATGGATTCCACGGAGGCTGGAAGGGTCACGATCGTAAGACTGGTTCCAGAGAACGCGCCATCTCCGATGGATTCCACGGAGGAAGGAAGGATCACGGTCGTCAGGCCGGATCCATAGAACGCACTACCGCCGATGGAGATCAATGAGCTTGGCAGCTCGACTTCCTTCAGCGCGCGGCAGCCTGAGAACGCGCCTTCATCGATGGACGTCACACTCCGGGGGATTTTCACGCTCTCAAGGTTCCAGCAGTTGGAAAATATCCGCTCTGGAATCGTCTTCACACCATTGCCAAAGGTCACGCGCTTGATTTTTTCGCATTGCCCGAAAATCCAGTTTCCGGGCGACGCCAAGTCACCTCTGATGGACACCTGCTCCAACGCGGTGCAATCGAAAAAGGCCCCGTCGCCGATCGATGTCACACCGTCCGGAATCACAACTCCCGTTAGCTTGGTGCAGTGGTAGAACGCATCTTGCCCGATGGTGGTGAGTCCGGTGGAAAGCGTCAGTTTCTCCATGCCGTCGCAATGAAAGAAGGCACCGGTCCCGATCGATTTCACGCCGGCTGGAATCGTCACCTCCTTGAGCTTATGGCAGGCACCGAAGGCGTAGTCTCCGATGGAGGTCACACTGCCTGGGATCATCAAGGCGGTCACGCCGACACAATAGAACGCCTTCTTTCCGATCGCGGTCACGGGTTTCCCGCCGATCTCAGCGGGTATGTTCACGGCTCCGAATGGAAACGCGGAGTAACCCGTGATGGTGACCGAGTCCCCTTGGTCGGTGTAGGTGAAATCCCCAAAGGTCTCCGCTTGTGCGTTGAAGAGAAATGATCCGCAAGAGATTGCGGTGATCATCAATATTCGAAGCGGATTCATGCCGCGCTCAGGTTAGATGCCGCGCAGACAACTGCAAGCCGGACTTATCTTGCCAGCAACTCAATCTCGGACAGCCCTATGCCACCCGCGCTTCCGCGGGTGAAACTGAAGCGGTATTTCCGGTAGGCACCCGGTGTGCGGATCTTGAACGGGGCGGTTTCCCGCGAATGCGAGAACTTTTGATCCTTGCGGGAATCGAGCAGCGTCCAGGCCGATCCGTCATTGCTGCCTTCCAGCACCCAGGATGCCGGTGTTTCCGACGGACTGGCGGCTGTGAGCGTGTAGAACAAGGGCGTGGAAGATTCCGAGCCAAGACTCAGGGTCAGAGCGGGAGACGCATTTTCGAAGCGCACCGCGGTCGCTGACGTGTTGTCGAACAAACGCGCCGCGTCCTCTCCAGTGGACGCGGAAACGGAGGCCTTGCCGGTGATGTCCATCAACGGTTGGGCGATCTTGTTTCCATTTGTTAGAGAGGGAAGCCCGTCTTCGGGTTTCGTGCCCCAGGATGAAGGCCGCTCTCCGAGCACGTAGTCCAGTTTTCCTCCGGTGAGGAAAATCTTCGAATCGATGGTGGTGCTGGTGTGGGCCTTGCCGTCCACCGCGAGCGACTGCACGTAGATGTTCGCATGGCTGTTGCCGGGAGCGTCGATGACGAGGGATTTTCCTCCGCCGAGATCGACGGTGGCTTTGCTGAAGGCCGGGGAACCGACCACCAGCTGGGTGGACCCCACCTGCATCGGATAGAGTCCGAGCGCGTTGAAGATGTACCACGCGGACATTTCTCCGTTGTCCTCATCGCCGGGATAACCCTGGCCGATTTCGGATCCGGTGAAACAACGCCGGAGGGATTCACGGATGATCTTCTGGCACTTCGCCGGTGCGCCGGCGGCGTTGTACATGAAGGGCACATGGTGGCTCACCTGATTGCTGACGCCCCATTGGCCGAAGCGCGCGTCCCGCGCTTCCACCTCCTCGTGGATCGGGCCGAGCGATATTTCCGGCGTGGAGAAAAACACATCGAGCTTCTTCTCGAGCCCGGCCCTGCCGCCGTAGAGATTCGCAAGCCCGTTGGGATCCTGCGGCGCGTGATAAGCGAAGTTCCATCCGTTGGTCTCGGTGTAAGGACCGAACCACTTGGTCGGATCGTATTTCTCCGGTGAATCCACGAAGCGTCCGTCGGCGTGGCGTGATTGGAAGAAACCAATGGCCGGATCAAACAAGAGCACATAGTTTTTCGCGCGTTCGAGATAGTATTCGCTCTCCTCGCGCAAACGCTCGCGGCGCGCCTCCGGCGTGGCGGGATCCTTGGCGAGCGCGGCGGCCATGTTTCCGATGCCGAAGTCATTGATGAAACCCTCCGTCGCCCACGAAACGCTCTCGTGCTGGGTGACTGGCGTGTAACCGAGAAAGATCGACGTGGTGAGACCCTTGCGGCCGACGTTCTGATTGTCCGAGGGAACGGAAGCGTTTTTCACCGCGGCGTCATAGGTCGCGATCGGGTCCGGCAGTTTCACACCCCGCAGATAGGCATCGGCGAAGGCCACATCCGAACTGGTGCCCGTCATGATGTTCGCATATCCGGGAGACGACCAGCGGGCGATCCAACCGCCGTCGCGGTATTGGTCCACGAACCCATCGACAAGTTCCGCGGCGAGCTTCGGGTAGAGCAGCGAGTAGGCGGGCCACGTGGTGCGGTAGGTGTCCCAGAAGCCGTTGTTCACATACATCTTTCCGGAAACGATTTTCGCTCCGGTTTGTGTGGGCGTGCTGTTCCCCACCGGCCGGCTCACCGGGCTGGCGTACTTGTATTCCGGCTTCTCCGCGGTGCCTGTGTTTTCAAACTGCGCGTTCGGATAGACGTTCAGCCGATAGAGGCAGCCGTAAAGCGTCACCAAATCCGTCTCGCTCGCGCCTTCCACGCGGATGACGCCGAGGCGCTCGTTCCAGACGGCCCGCGCTTCCTCGCGGACTTTTTCGAAGCTCTTGTCCCCCACTTCCATGGCGAGGTTCTTCGCCGCCTGATCGAGGCTGATCAACGAAGTGGCGAGGCGCAGCGTCACGGTTTTCACGCCCGAGGTGTCGAAGGCGGCGAACTTGGTCAGGGAACGTCCGCCGGGAGCCTGGGCGGCGGTTTTCGGCACGCGGTCGAATTTTCCGCTCACAAACATCCGGCTCTGCCCGACGCGGAACCCGGAGCCGTGATCGATCCAGCCGGTGACGGTTCCGTTAGATGGATCGATCGAAAAATCGCCATCGCCGGTGGGTGAATCGAGCACCACGCTTCCCGCCCCGCCGGTGAAGGTGAAACGCATCACCATGCCGCGGTTTGTCGGAGTCATCTCGGCGATGGTGCCGTCATCCAGTTTCACGGAATAATAATCCGGCTGGGCCGTTTCGTTCTCATGCTTGAAGGTCACCGCGCGGGCGTGGTGATCGCCGCTCGGCGTGGTGTTACCGGCCACGGGCATCACGGAAAATTGGTTGCGGTCGCCCATCCACGGGCTCGGCTGATGGGAAACGCCGAGGCCTTCGAAACGCGTGCGGTTCTGCTCATCGTTGTCCGCATGATAGGAATACTCGCGGGAACGGGCGGAGGCGTCCGTCACCGGAACGAGGAAGTTGAAACCGTTGGGAATCGTGGTGATCGCCTCATTCGAGCCGCGGGAAAAGGCACCCGAGGAGTGGGTCCCGCGCCGCGTGTCCACATAGTGCGTCAGGCTCGAGCCATCGATCCTCGCGGGCTCGGCTTCGATGCGGATGTCATCAATCCATCCGCGGAAGGTCGTGCCCTCCTTGCCACCGTCATTGTCATAACAGAACTGGATGGCGCTGATGGTTTTCCCATCCGCCACGGCACCCACATCGATGCGGACATGGTTCCATTGATTCGGATAGAGGATCTTGCCGGAACCCTGGCCCTGCGCCGTGGCCGGCGTGCCATAGACATCGAGCGGCTTGAGACCGGACAGCTGGGTGCCATCGTTGAAACGCAGGTTCACCGCGGCGTAAGTGGATGGATACTGGAGGTCATTGCCGGTGAGTTCAGGGAAAATGTTGTAGGAAAGGAGTGTGCGTTTCCCCACCGGAATGTTCACGGTGAACAAGCGGTTCATCGCATAACAACGGCCCGCCGCCGTGTGCCTTCCCGCGTATTTGAGCGTCTTCAGCCCGGTGAAACCGGCGCCGCGTTTCATGTTGTATCCGCTGGATGGACCGGCACTGATCTCGGTGGTCATTGGAGTGAGAACACTCGTTCCTCCCGCGGGCTCCAGCGACCATCCACCGAGCTGAACCTTGTCTCCGGACTGGATCGAGGAGATGTCCAGATGATAAAACGCGAACGCCTTCGGAGAGTTCAACTTGTAGCTCTTGGTCACGCCGCGCTCGCGATCGCCCCACGATTGGCCGGTCTGCGTGTCGAGCATCGTCCAGCGTTGCCCGTCATCGGATCCGGTGAGCCGCCATTCCTTCGGATCGCGCTCCGGATGATCGTTTCCCGATGTGAGCGTGTAGCTTCCGGCCGTGACGGGTTCTGAAAACTTATACTTCAACCAACCCACCGGCTGGAATGCGAGCCACTTCGATCCGGCATCGTCATCCGCCGCACAGGCCGCCTTTTCATCGGGTGGATTCTCAGCGCTGGCCGTGACCTCCGCCAGCTTGCTCATCAGCGGATTGCTTCCAAGACCGGTGAGGTTGTTCTGGAACGACTTGTTCGCGTTGATCTTCTCCACCGTGTTTTCCAACGGCTTGAGGCTCTCGTTCACTTCGAACGAAGTGGAAAAGTCCGCCGGGTTTCCGTCAGCGGACGAGGTGATGGAGATCGCGACCCACAGGCCGGGCTTGAGGAAATTTCGGAGCGATGCGCGCATGGCGATGGATTCTCGGATGAGACGGATTTTGAGTGGCGGCCGGAGCCCACTGGGCGGATTCGGGCTCATTCCTGCATGCGTGGATTTCGCGGGAAATCCGCCACGTTTCTCGAAGATTTCGATCTCAGTCAGTCTTTTGAAGCGGCCACGCCCACGAAGGTGTCCGCGCAGCCGTAGTAGAGGAACCAGCGGCCCTTGAAACGCACGAGGCCTTCGGCAAAGGTGGTGCCCGCCACGTATTGGCCGCTTTTTTCCCAGTCGAGTTCGGGTTTGAAAAACGGTTCGTCTAGCCGCGTGACCAGTTTCGAGGGATCCGCTTTGTCGAACAAGGCCTGGCCGCAGGTGTAAACCCCGTTCGCGAGGGCGGGATCGCCGTTTTTGTTAGGATCGCCGTTCTTGCCGTTGTAGATGAGGACGATGCCTTTCTCGGTGAGCACCGGCGGCGGACCGACTTCGGTAAGCAGGCTGTCGAATCTGCCCTTGCGCGTGGTCATGATTTCCTTGAATCCGCCTTTCTCGTTCTCAAGCGGCACCCAGCGGATGAGATCATCCGAAGACGCGAGGTAAACGGCGCGTTCGCCGAAATACATCCAGTATTTTCCGTTCACCTTCGCCGCGACGAGTGTGCCGTTTTCGACCTTCTGCAGTATCCCCGCGGACTTGATGCCGGTCAGCTCGAAGGGCGTGCCGGTGAAAGGACTGCCGTGTTTCGTCCATGTGCGGAGATCCTTCGATGTCGCGAGGCCGATGCGGAAACCACCGCGGAAATTGCGGCTCGGGTTTCTCCCAGGATACTGCGTGTAGGTCAGCACATGGGTGCCGTCCGGCCCCGTCGCCAGCCGCGGATCCTCGCAGCCGCCGGACCATTCGAAGAACCATTGGTTGTCCTGCGCCGGGAAAAACACCGGCTCGGGAAGCCGGGTGAAACTGACTCCATGGTCGCTCACCGCCAGACCGAGGCGCGAGGTGTAGCTGCCGATGCTGCCGTTTCCGCTGTTGTCCTCGGCGCGGTAAAGCATGCAGATGCGGCCGTTCATCACCGTCGCCGCCGGGTTGAACGTGTGCCGCGCCTCCCAGGGAACGGACTGCTTGCGGACCGGGCAATCAAACTTGCTCGCGGCGTCCGGACGGATGACCGGTTGGGCGTTTTCCGGCCGGGAAAAAGGCCCGAGCGCCCACGATGGCAGTTCTGCTGCGGAGGCGAGACCGGAAAACCCCACGATGGAGGCGGCTTGCGGAAGGAAAGCGGTGAGGATGGACAAGAATCGCGGACTCATGACGTTGGCGCGCGACGGCCCGGGATTTTGTTAGAGCGAAAAGCAGGCGGGCGGCCGCAGCGGAATTACGACCGCGGCGCGGGTAATATTTCCCGCACCGCTAACAGTTTCACCCGGCCGGATTGCACTTTATTCAGGTGCCGGATCCATCACGACGGACCGCTCCGGCTTCGGTCGAACGGAAGCGGTAGCGGCCGGAACCGACCTTGAACACGGCGTATCCGCCTTCCATGCGGAGGTAGGAAACCCCTTCCGCATCCTTCGCGGGTTTGCCGGACTCCGTGACTTTCCCCGCGTCCTTGGCGGGCACGTGGACGGTCGCAGTGACATTCGCGGGAATCTCCACCGCGAGATCGAAGTCGTCGCCGGCGCTTTCCCAAATGCTGCGGATGGGGCCGTGGATCGAATGGTATTTTCCATTCGCCTTGGTGAGCTTGCCGCCCGGAACCGGCTTGATGATGATCTTCTTGAAACCGGGTTCCTCCGCCTTGATGCCGAGCACCGTGTCATAGAACCACTCGCCGCAGGATCCGAGCGAGTAGTGGTTGAAGGAGTTCATGCCGATGTCCTGGAATCCCTTTTCCGGAGTCCAGCCATCCCAGCGCTCCCAGATGGTGGTGGCTCCCATTTTCACCGAGAACAGCCACGAGGGGAAGGTGTCCTGATGGAGCAGACGGTAAGCGGTGTCGATCTTGCCCGCGCGGGTGAGTTCGGGCAACAGGTAGCTCACGCCGACGAAGCCGGTGGAAAGGTGATAGTCCTTCGCGATGATGTCCTTTTCCAGATGATCCGCCGCGGCCGCGCGCAGCGAGTCCGGCAGCAGGTCGAACTTCAAGGCCAGCAGATAGGCGCACTGGGTGTCGCTCTTGATCCTTCCATCCGGACTCACATACTTCGCGACAAACGCGGCCTTGATTTCCCCGAACAGTTTCCCGAAACGCGCCGCATCCTCCTTCTTGCCGAGCGCTTCGGCGGATTTCGCCACCAGGCTCGTCGAATACGCGTGATAGGCGGTGGCGAGCAGCTCCTTGTCGGTGTTCGCGTTGATCGAAAGCCAATCGCCGTAGTCGTTTCCACGCTCGCGGTCGCGGATGTGGCCCGTGCTGTTAGCCTCGCCGTATTCCACCCATTTCACCATCGAGGGATATTGGCGTGCCAGCAGGCGGAGGTCGCCGTACATCTGATAGATCGTCCAGGGGCAGATCACCCCCGCGTCGCCCCAGGCAGGAGCGCCCTTGGACGGTCCGGCGAAGGGAGCCACGTCGGCAAATCTCCCCTTCTCATCCTGGCTGTCCGTCACATCGGTGAGCCACTTGGTGAAGAAGGCCGCGACATCCGCGTTGTGCGCGGCGGTGCGGACGAAGACCTGGGCGTCTCCCATCCAGCCAAGCCGTTCGTCGCGCTGCGGGCAATCCGTCGGCACGGTCAGATAGTTTCCACGTTGTCCCCACTCGATGTTCGATTGCAGGCGGTTGACCATGTCATCGGACGAGTTGAACGAACCGGACTTCGGCGTGGCGGATCCGATGACCACGCCGGTGACGGCGTCATAGCCGGGCTTGCTTCTCAGGCCGGTGAGCTCGACATAACGGAAGCCGTGGAACGTGAACTTCGGCAGCCAGATCTCCGTTCCGTTTCCCTTGCAGATGTAGGTGTCGATCGAAGGCGCGCCGCGCAGGTTGTCGGTGTAGATCGTGCCGTCCGGATTGAGCATCTCGGCGTGGCGAAGCGTGATGCGGGTGCCCTCCGGAGCGGAAACCTTGAGTCTAACAACGCCCACCATGTTCTGGCCCATGTCGAAGGTCCAGCGGCCGGGTTTGGGTTCGCTCACGTTCTTCGTCTGAAGCTCGCACAACTGCCTGACGGGTTCCATCACCTGCCCGCTGATCTCGCGCTCGGGTTCATCGCGTTCCGCGACGCCATACCAGCCGGAGTCGTTGTATCCCGGGCGATCCCAGCCGGGCATCTCGTTTCGCGCGTCGTATTCCTCGCCATGCATGAAGTCGGAGGAAAGCATCGGGCTCACGTGGGATTTCCACGAGCGGTCGGTGACGATCCGTTCGATGCTCCCGTCCTGATAGACCACTTCGAGCTGGGCGAGCAAGGCCGGGCTTTTCCCCCAGTATTGGAAGCCGCCGTTGCCGATGTGTCCGGAATACCAGCCGTTGGCCACCTGCGCGCCGACGATGTTCTCACCATCCGCAAGGAGCGCCGTGACGTCATGTTCCTGATAGCGCAGGCGCTTGTTGTAGTCCGTCCATTCCGGCGCGAGGATCGAGTCCCCCACCCGCTTGCCGTTGACGCGCAGTTCGAAGATGCCGAGCGCGGTCGCATAGAGGGTGGCGCGTGAGACCGGCTTGCCCACCTTGAAGGATTTTCTCAGATACGGAACCGTGGCAGGAGCCGCCAGATCCTCGGGAAAACGGAAGTTATGCTTCTCGGGAAATGTTTTCACGAAGGTCCCCGCGGAGAGGGTGTATTCGATGCGAAGTCGCTTCACGTGCCCGAACGAGGGATCCTTGCCGAATTCCTCGTTCGCGACCTTCATCGCAAACGAATGACTCTGCGCCTTCTGGCCGAGCAAGGCGGTCACGTCGTTAGATCCGCTGCCATCAATCGCCTCATAGGCGGCGGAACGGATCACCGGCGCCACGCGCTTGGCATCCGGCCTGCGGATCGCACTCGCATCGATCCACCGCGCGCTCCAATCGGTCATTTCCATCAAACCGATCGTCCACCTCGCGGTGCCGCTCCATGGCGATGGTTTCCCGTCCTTGTCCCACGAGCGGGTCTTCCAGAAACATCGAGTGCGGGATCGCAGTCCGGTGCCCGCATAGACGATCTGGTTCGTCTGGTCGCCCTCCACCTTTCCGCTGTCCCAGAGATCGCCCTGATCTTTTCCTAACAATTCTTCGGAGGAGGCCACCAGCACCTGCCATGCGGTCTGCCGCTCGCCACGGCCGGTGGATTCGAGCTCCCAGGACAAACGGGGACGCAGCGTGTCGATGCCGGCCGGATCGACAAGATACTCGCAGCGCAGCCGGGTGCTGGTGATGGACGCGCCGGCTGGGAGCGAGAGGGCGAGAGCGGCCACGCCTGACAGCGCGGCGCGGATGATTTGGATGCGTGACATGGACATGAGTCGTGGATGCGGGTGTGGAATGATGCTCATTGGATCTTGAAACGGACAAAGTGACGGAGCGCGCCGGAGGGTTTCGGGATGAGGAACTCCAGGCGGTCCCTAACAGGGCTTCCAGGGACACGGGTGTTTCCAAGCATGGTCACGCCCGCGGGCGCACCCCAGCTTTGAAGATCCACCGAGCTTTCCGGGATCACATTCATGCCGCCCGCATCGGCACGCCGGTGGATCGAAATGCGGATGGAACCATCCGTTTGCAGCGAGAACGCCGGCAGCAGCCCCATGTCCGGAACATCGGGATCACCGCCTAACAGATACTCCGCAGCGCTGGTCAGGCCATCTCCATCCGGATCCCCGCCCTCCGCCGGATTGCCGTGTGCGAGTTTCCATCCGGCATACGAAAGCGAATCATCGGTGCCCGGAGTCCCGCCGGAATACGCGCTGGCCCGCCAGCTCAAGGGGTTGCCGTGATCGGGATTCGAGAACGGATTCACCAGCACGAGCGAATATCCCTCGGTATCCGGAAGCACAGGCCAGGGCGGATCGTCGCTGTATGCGAAGGTCCGGACCAGGGTCGAATCCGCGCGGCGCAACGTGAGCGTCTCGCCCGCGTTGTCGAGGGAACCGGTGAAGATGCCGGCGACTGGAATGCCGGTGCCGAACTCGCTTTGAAACGCGGCGAGGTTCTTGACGACCAGCACCCGTTCACCCGGAGCCAGCGTGGTTTGATTGGGAAATGTGAACCCGATGCCTTGGGTGAAGGCCAGGCCGCTCAGGTCGATGTCGTAGGTGCTGGAGATGTTCCGCAGCTCGACATACTCGCTGAGATCATCCGCCACCAGCGGGTTGTAGTAGATTTCCGAAACAACCAGATTTCCAGGCCCGGGAAGCTGGGTGCCGCCGGTGTGGGTGATGCTGATAGAGTCAGTGCCCACCACGATTCCGCCGAAATCCACGGCTTCGAGTTGGATGGTGTTGAGCCCGACTCCGAGCGGCACCTGGGTTTCCCATGTGTTGGCGGATGTCCATGTCACATTGAGAGACACGCTGGATCCCGCGATGCGGATGTCGCGCACGTTCACCCAGCCCTGCCCCGCGAGCGATACGGGAGTATCGTTCGAAACGAAGTCCGCCCCGCCGTTGGTGGTGATGGTGAAGGTGACCGGAGCGATCTCCGAGTTGATGGAGGAGAGGATGAAATTCGAACGTGTATTGATGTAACTCAGGTGTGCGCCGAAGTTTTCGTTGGGCAGCAGCGAGCCGTAATGAGTGGTCCACGGCGCCATGTAGGATTGGTTGAACACCGTGGTGCAGATGTCATGAAGATGCCCGAGATACCGCCGCTTGCGGGCTGGATTCGCGGTCAGCTTCTGGAGTTCCGTGTTGGTGAAGATCGGCAGCGATCCGCTGAAGTAGTCGAGATCGTGCGGGAAATAGAGCACCCGCCCGTCCGAGGGACGCGCGAAGAACTGGCCGTTGTGCCCGGAGTTCTAGAAAAACGAATCGACCGCGCCGCTGGCGCACGAATAGGCGAGCGCGCGCAGCCATTGATCCACATCGAGCACCTCGTTCACCGTGGCGTCGAACGCCGCGCCGGATTTGTCGAACTGCGCGGTCATCGCGATGACCCGCGAGTAATCGTCCTTCTCCTCGTTGCTTTTCGTTAGATAGCTCCAGCGGTAGTTCTCCTTGTCAGCGCCGAGACTCGTCACACCCACACCAACAACGTTGTCAGGCTGGGGAAGCTTGTAGCCGTTGGCATCCGTGGTCGTCGGGTAGTAGATCAACTCGTATTCGTAAACCGTGCCGTCCGCGCCGTGCTCGAACTGCGAATCGAGAAACTCGGATCCAAACCGGGCCATCTGGAGAATCGCCGTGCTCGTGTGCGCCGGGTCCGGAGCGATCACCTTCACCAGATCATTGCATTCGGCGGGAACTCCGCCGCTGGCATACATCATGTGGTCGTAAAGGATCTCCTGCGCGCCCACAACCGCGCCTTCGGAGCGGTCGATGGCGATGGTCTTGTGGATGCCGCGGAACAACTGGTCGTCATTGAAGAGCAGGTTGAAACCCACGCGGGAAGCGACCGGCCGCCCGCGCTGGCTGCTCTTCAGGCGCACTCCCGCGTTGTAGTAGACCTCGCGTTCGTCGCAGATCACCGTGCAGCCGATCCGGCCGTTGCTCATCAGGTTCGTGGTCTGATAGAGCAGCGCCTTGTCCGCCGGATCCATGACGATGCGGATGTTGTGCAGGCCGTTCACCGCGGCCAGCCCGTCGTTCACCTGATAGAGCGCGTGCGATTCCGGCCCCTCCGCGGGATAATAAGAAACCGCAGGAACCGCGGCGGAATCCGTCGCGCTGACATGGAAGCGGACCACCGAAGCCGCGCTGAAACCCGGGATTTCAGCGGAGAAAGTTCCGGCTTCTCCGGATGCGGTCATCGGCACGCTGACGAACGCGCCACCATTCGGTGAATAGGACAAGATGAGCGAGGAAACCCCATCGGGGTCCGCAGCGATGGCGGTGATGGTGACGGGTTCCCCGGGTTGCGGCACCACCGGCGAATGGCTGAAACGGGTGAATCCCGGGCCGATGTTTGCGACAGCACGGGTGTTCGCCGCTCCCGGAGTGCCGATTACTTGCCCGCGGGTGAGCGTGGTGGTGCGGGCGAGGCGGTTGAAATAGAGACGGGCGTTGATTTTGTTAGATCCCGACAACCACTTCGCACGGAACGAAATGCGGTACGTTCTGCCGTTGACCACCGAACGCGAGTTCCGGAGCGTCGTTTCCACATGGTTGTGCATGTGCTCGGTGGGTCCCGTCGCCTTGAGATGAAGCACGTGGTTGGAAACATTGCCCGGCTCGGGAATGACGGTTGCGTCCATGTGGTTGCCGAGAAACCTCCATCCGCTGGTTCCGGACTCGAAATTGCCACCCGAGATCATGGCGACAGCGCTGGAATCCGGATTCTCGGTGACGGAAACATCATCAATCAGCAACTCGCCTGCATCCAACATTCCGAGCACGAACTCACGCCACTGGCCATCCGGTCCGACCGCGCTGGCGGCGGCGTTTCCCTGCCAGGTGATCGTTTCCCAGTCTCGCCTCGCCGATTCATCGCTCGCGGCCCAGGATTCCGGAAGCGTGTTGTCCGAGCGCGGATCGCGGAGTTCAAGGGTGGAACCGCCGCCGTCCGCGGCATCCGGCCAGCGCCCGCCGTCGATGTAGGAAACAATGTCCGCCGGGTTTCCCAACGCATCGCGCAGGACGATGCGCTCGCCCTTTCCTGATAGAGAGCC
Organism: Luteolibacter sp.; assembly: GCA_036824745.1. Lineage (GTDB taxonomy): Bacteria > Verrucomicrobiota > Verrucomicrobiia > Verrucomicrobiales > Akkermansiaceae > Luteolibacter. The sequence goes on along the minus strand of DAISZP010000012.1, from coordinate 11,593 downwards.
GGACCACGGCCCCAGCACGGGACCAACCGCCGCCGGAACCTGGGCAGGATCGCGCGCGACCACGAGATACCCGCCCGCGGGCAGAAGCGTGCCGGATGGAAAGGCGAACTCCACGCCCGATGAGAAGCGCCATCCCGTTAGATCGACGGGGGACGCGCCGCGGTTGTGAAGCTCGATCCACTGCTGGTTCGATGCGGTTTCAGGAACATCGGGAGTTCCTAGGCTGGTCAGAATTATCGCCGATGCCTCAAGGCCGAAGACAATATCGCTGCTGCTGGTCGATGTCTGATGAACCTCCACCGAGATCCTGTTTCCACCCGCGACCGCCACTCCGGCGGGGATTGGATAGGTCACCGGACCGACGATCGATGCGGTGGACACGCCGGTGCTTGCGAAGGTGGAGGAGCTCACCACGCCGTCCGCCATGTTGTAGCGGCCGATCTCCACGCCGTTGAGGTAAAACACCGCTCCATCATCGATCAGGTGGGAGAAGGCCAGCGACTGGAGGCCCGCGGCCTGCCCCGCCGTGAGCGTGATGTCTTTCTCAAAGTAATAGGTGATGACGAAGGGGCTGTTGGAAGCGGGCGCGTTGAGGATGGTTCCCGGCGTGACCGGCAATGTGTTGTTAGAGTAGGCGATCGGCCCCGCGCCGGAGAACCATCCGTTTCCGACCGGATGAGCGACCGATGCCCATCCCGCCGCAAGGGATGGGCCGCTCTGATTGAAACGCCATGAGTCTCCGAACGAAATGAGAGGCACGGACTCGGTGACGGCCGGTGTCCCGACGACCGCCGCGTGAGGTGGAGCCTTGTAACAAACCTCGTTGATGACGATGGAATGGTTAGGCGTGAAAAGATTCGCACCGCCGGAAGTGGCGACCGGCAGGCGGAGCCATGTCCCAGGCATCGAATCCGTACGGCCGGAGTTTTCCGCGGCAGCGAGCTGGACATCAAGGATGGTGCCAGCGGCCGCTTTCAGCACCAGCTTGTCCCCCGCCGCGGGGCGGAATCCGAGTTCCGCCTGGGTGAACACGCGCAGGCCGCCGGCGGCGATCGTTTCCGAAGGCAATGAACAGACGGCTCCTCCGGAAATCAGAATCTCCGCTCCCGCGGTGGAAACGGCAGCATCTCCGGGATTGCGGATTTCGATGAAAAACTCCGCGTCCTGCGTTCCTGCGATCTCGTTGAAAAGCAGTGCCGGTTCCGCGAAAGGATCCGGCGGGTCTTCGGTGGCCTCCAAAGCGGCCGAGAACAACGCAGTGTTGTTAGAGACCGACTTGTGAAGGGAAACCGCGAGCACGTTTGTTCCGGAAACCAACGCGGCCGGGGAAACCGGAACGAAACCGCCGGCTGCGGGCTGGGTGACGTCCGACAACGAGGCGCTTCCATGACCGATCGCTCCGCCCGGCATGTTGACGCGGGCGATTTCCACTCCGTTCAAATAAAACACCGCGCCATCCGCGACCGTGTGGTCCAAGCGGAGCGCGGCGCGCGCGGGATCTCCGGTGAAATCAAACGACCTCCGGAAATAACAGGTGCCGGTATTCGTCGCGAGGTTGCTGCGGATCGCGGTGTCCGGGAATGAAGTGTCGAGCCCGTAAGCCGCCTCCAGGTAGGAACCCACCGAACTGAATTCCTCATCGGACAAGGCGTTCCGATAGACCAGCAGTTCTGCGATGTCGCCATTGAAGCCGAGATTCGCATCCGTCGCGTGCCTTCCGATCACCACCGGCTGTGGTGTTAGATTCGCACCGGTATCCGCGGTGCCGGCCTCCATCACGCCGTTCACCCAGATCTCGAAGCGCGACGCGGCGGGATTCCTGCGGATCGCGACAATCTGGTATTCGGTGGTGGAAACGGCGGTGGCTGAAACCGGACCGCCCAAGCCGGAGTTGGAATCAAATCGTTTCTGAAACTCGAAGCGGTTGTTGTTGATCTTGATGGAAGCAAGCGGCGCGTCGCTCGCGTTGTTGTTCCGGTCCAGGATGTAACATCCGTTCTGCGAACCCGCGTTCGCCTTGCAAACGAGGAAGTAGGCGAATCCCGAAGTCGATCCAATGCCGGGCGAGGACGAAGTGCGGAACTCGTCGTTGCCATCAAAGCGCACGACCGCGGCGGAAGATGGCGTGGCGTTGGTCCGATAGGTCGGATTTCCGCCTGCCGTGGCATTCTGCGCGGTGCCATCATCAGTCGCCGTGTCCGGCCAGGTGGAAAACACCGAACCATTCGACACTCCGGTGATCGAAGCGGCGCGGTACCGTTCCACCAAATCGCCCGTCACTGCTAGAACAGGGACCGTCGAACCGGTCCCGAATGTTGCCTGGCCGGCCGCCCATGCTCCGTCATCGAATCCGACGTCCCTCCACGTTGACAATGGCGCGGTGCCATCGTCCTTGAATCGCCATGTCGAATCACGATCCGCGAAAACATGGCGGATCGGCACGTCCGCCGCCGGGAAGTTGACCGCTCCCGGAGTGCCGCCCGGTCGCGGGTTGGTAGTCCAAACCTCCGGCTTGTTAGAGTCCGTGCCCGGATCCCGCTTTGCCAGCGTAGCCCCCACCCCGTCCGCGGCGAGCGGCCACTGGCCGGAGTCGCCATAGGAAACACGGTCCATCACCCGCCCGGAGCGGCTGAAAAGACCAACGGTTTCCCCCGAGTTCGAGAGGTTTCCGCTGTACGGACCGAGCGCCCCGGCGATTCCGGATAGAGACGGGTTTTTCGCGATGACGAGATAGCCGCCACCCGCGATGACCGTGCCGGATGGAAACGTGAACCCCACCCCTTCATCGAGCCGCCAGCCTGATAGATCGACGTTAACCGCCATCTGGTTGTGCAGCTCGATCCACTCGCCATCCTGCGAGGCGGGCGGGTTGTAGTGGAGCTCATTGAACGTGACCACCGAGTCCGCGAACGCGGATGCCCCGGTCCCCCAAAGGAGGACCAGGGCGAGATGAAGGAACCTGCGGGACATCATCAAGGGTGCGATGGAAGGATGCTGCTGTCAAAGGCGCCGCGGCGGACGGAGGCCGCCGCGGCGCGATTATCGATCATTCCGTGGCTTCCACGCGGACGAACTTGCGCGCCGAGTCCACCGGAATCACGGCTTCCTTGCGCACGTAGTCCACCGAGTAGAGACCGCTCTGGTCGGCCGCATCCGCAGGGACCACGGAGCTGGGTGACCACGGGTTCTGCAGGGTCGTGCTTTCCACGAGCTGATAGATCGCGGACGCGCGCTGGCTCCAGCGGACGATCAGGTTTCCTCCCGTGGTCTCAATCGTGCTGAGCGATCCGTTGTTGGCGATCGGCGAAGTGCCGAAGAAGTATTCCTCAAGGTTCGTGAAACCGTCGCCGTCCGCGTCGTCCGCCTTGTCGCGGTCATCGGGGTTCGGAATCACGGAAGCCCAGCCGATGTAGGGATCGGTGATCGGGCCGGTGGTCACGGTAAGCACTCCGGTTCCGGAGAAACGGGTGTCGTCCTGATAGGTGGCGGACGAGTTCGTGCTGCCGTAAGTGCCGGCGATCTGCTGGACGCCGCCGAAGAACAAGGTGCCCACGGTTTCATCGCTGGTGACGGCGAGTTTGCCGCCGTCGAGGACAAGTTTGTTAGAGTCCGCGATGGCCGCGCCGTTCACCGCGAGCACACCGTCGGAAACGGTGGTGTCTCCGGTGTAGGTGTTCACGCCTTCCAGCGACATGGTTCCCGGACCGGTCTTCACGAGCGGCGACGGATTGGCGAACACATCGCGGATGACCGATGAGACCGTTAGATCCGCGTCGGGCGACGAAGTCACATCCGCGACCTGGAACGTGGTGCCGACCAAACCGAGCGAACCGAGGGACACATTCGCATTCGGACCGGTGCCGGTGGTGTGAACCAGCGAGGGAATCACGCTGCTTCCGCCAACAACCACCGTTCCCACGAAGGCAATGTTGGTGCCAAAGCCACCATGATTCGCTCCATCCCTGACTTCGACCGTGCCGCCATTCAGCGTGAGGTTGGGAACAAACACCACGGTATTGGTGCCGCCGTAGATCCTCGATCCCTCGTTGACGACCACGCTCACCGCATACTGGGGCAGCATGGGCGAGTTGCCCAAGGCGGCGGGTCCATCCAGCGACAAGGTGCCGCCGTTGTTGATCGCGATCACGTTCGCGGGGTCCATCGCGCCGGCGCAGCAGGTCTGTCCGGGACCATCACCGGCACCCAGCGAGCCGCCGTTGAAGAAGGTCAGCGCGAGGAACCCGCCGTTGATCGTCGTGCCGCCGGTGTAGGAATTCGCGGCATTTCTCAGGATCACGGCGCTGCCGCCGGTGACCAACACGTCGCCCTCGCCCATGACCAGGCGGTCGAAGTTGTAGTTGGCTCCTCCGCCGTGGAGATTCAGCGTTCCCGCGGCATCAAGTTACATGTTCGATGCGAATCCGGTGTTTCCGGTGGAGAGGTTGATCCTCAAGGTGCCTTGCTCGACGGTGGTTTGACCGGAGTATCCGTATCCTTGGACCGTCGTGCTGGTGAGTTCCTGGGTTCCCAGTCCCTTCTTCACCAGCGAAACCTCGCCACCATCCTGATTGCGGATGATGCCGTGGAAACTGTGCGAGGCGAACTCGGGAACATCAACCGTCAGCGTGCAGGGCGGCGGATTGCTGGTGTAGCCGGGCGCGCTGACTTCGTCGTTCTGGATGATGGCGCGAAGGTCGAAGGAGTTGCTGGTCAATCCGGCGACGGTTTGATTGGTGCCGCGCAATTGGAGTTTCCCGTTCACCGCGCCACCGCCGGTATTGAACCGGATCAGCGAGTCGGGACCGAACTGGTTGTCGTAGAGCAGGTTCGCATAGGCGTCGAAGGTGACGTTTCCGACCGTTAGATCGCCGGGAATCGAAACCCCGGTTGGGTTGGCGGCATAGAACGCGCCTTGATCGACCTGCACACCGCCCGTGAACGTGTTCGCTCCGGAAAGCGTGAGCGAGTTGAGGCCCTTCTTCTCGATGGACACATCGCCACCGATATTGTCGGAGATTTCGGCCGAACCGCTGGTGGTGTCGATTCCCAGCACCGCACCAAAGGCGAAGCCGCCGGTGTTCAACGCGGCGACATCGGAACTGGTGAACTCACCGGTGCCGCCCATGCGGAGTGTTAGATCGGTGTTCACGATCAGGTTCGTGGCCGTCCACGCGGCGGTGTTTCCATTGTAGAGGGAAACGCGCTTGCCGAGATTGAGCACGCCGTCGGTGACGGTGGTGGGACCGGTGTATGTGTTGGTGCCGGCGAGCGTGAGCGTGCCGGTTCCGGTCTTGTTCAGGCTGCCGTTGGCGGCTCCCGAAGCATCGGTGATGGATCCCGCGAAAGTCGATGCGGTCGCATCACCCACGAAGAGCTCCGTATCGCTGCCGCCCGAGGGGTTTCCAAGAACCACGCTGCCGGCGGTGCCGGAGAGGCTCTTCAAGGTGGGTCCGGCGGAAATGAAGCGCGCCTCGCCGGCGGTCATGGCCAGCGAGGAGTTTCCAAGCGCGAGATCGCTGCCGAGCGTGAGCACTCCGTTGTTCACGGTGGAGCTGCCCGTGAACGTGTTGTCCACCGAGAGTGTTAGATCCCCCGTTCCGGACACGGCGACACCGGAGCCGATGATGGAGTTTCCGAAGGTGACATTGCCGGAACCCTGCAAGGTGAGCGCGTTTGACACCGTCAGCGTGTCGCCGCCGAACGCGTAGGCGGTGCTGTTGTTGGTGAAGGTCAGGCTGTCCGCCGTGAGCGCGGTCGGGATGCTGATGTTCGTATTGATGCCCGAATCATTGAAGGTCAGCGGCGCGAGGGTGTTGAAGGGAGACGAGGAAACACCGTCCGTCCAGTTGTTGTCCGCGGTGGTGACCCAGTTGGCGTTTCCTGAGGAACCGCTGAGGCCGGACCACGTCAGCGGGCTGAAGAGCGGCACCGCGCTGCCTTGCACGATGAACTCACGGTATCCGACGTATCCGTTCTCCTGATTGTTGAAGTAGAACTTCACCGCGCCCACATTGGTGGCGAGATAGCCCGAGGCGGGCACCACGCGGCTGTGGGTAGCGTTGAACGGATAGTTCGTACGGTTGTTGATGGTTTCGATCGGCTTGAACGTGGCGGGATCCGAAACGGTCGAGTAGAGGATGGTGAAATTCTGGTTGTCGCGGCCGGTATCACCCCATGCGGCGTAGGCGTCGAATGACGAGAGATTGTAGCCCAGCGAATTCACCGTGGTGTCCAGCGTGTAAGTGACGCTGGTGCCGTTGAGCGGAGCGACGGACTGGAGTTGGGTGCCCGCGGAACCGACGGAACCGTCCGCGAGGGTTCCCCAATCGGAGGAGGTGACGTCGTTGTTTCCGTGGTTCGCGCCCGCGGGAATAACCGGATCAATGAGAGTGGCACCGCTCAACAGGTTTGTCCCAACCGGCAATGTCCAACTGTTGGTTTGATTCGCCTCATAGGTTCCCTGATGGATCGGGGTGTCGCTCAGGAAAAACTCGCGATAGCCCTCATAGCCGTTCTCCTGGTTCTGGAAGGTGAGCCGGATCGAATGCACGCCGGTGGCGAGCGCTCCGCCGTTCGCAGTCACCCTGGCGTGCGTGGCCCGGCTCGCTCCGTTCACAAAGTCCGAGTGCGCGACCACGTTGGTGATCGGAATGAAGGTCGTGGGATCGGAAACGGTGGAATACGACAACAGATAGTGCTGGTCGTCGCGGCCGTCGCTGCCCCACGCCGCGAACGAATCGAACGAGTGGATCGTCCGCCCCGAGGGGTGGGACGTGAGATCCAGCGCGTAGGTCAGGGTGTCGCCGTTGTTAGGGGTCACGCTGCTTGCGGTGCTGGTATGATTGCCGAGGCTGCCGTCGGTCACCGTCGCCCAGGTGGAGGACGAGCCTTCGTGCACGGCCGGTGTTTCCGCCGGCGTCAGGCCCGCGAGGAGATTGTCTCCAGGCGGGATGAAGAACGCGTTGTTGCCGTTGACCTCGGACATCACGCAGGGAATCACCGGCGTGTCCTGAAGCACGAACTCACGGAATCCGACGTATCCGTTCTCCTGGTTGTTACCGAAGATGACCTTGATGGAATGGACGTTCTTCGCGAGGAAGCCCGTGTCGTCGGTCATCCGGGTGTGGTTGGCGCGGAAACCGCCGCTTGTCCGGTTGTCCACCGAGCCGATGGGAAGGAACGTGGTGGGATTGGAAACCGTGGAATAGAGAAGGGTGAAGTTCTGGTTGTCCCGGCCGCTGTCTCCCCATGCGGAATAGGAATCGAAGGAAGTGATGTCGTAACCGGCGGGCTTCGAGGTCAGATCCAGCGGGAACACCACTTCGTTCGTGTTGTTAGGAGTGACACTGGTGCCGGGGGTGAGATCGCCCACGCTGCCGTTTGTTAGAGTCCCCCAGATGTTCGAAGAGCCCTCGTGGGTAACCGGCGGCGCGGAGGTCGAAACGGATGAAGCCAGGAGGTTCGTTCCGGACGGAAGGGTCCAGGTGTTGCTCGTGCTCGCGTTGTTGTTGTAAACGACCTTGGCTTGCAACGTCGAACACGCGAGGAGCGGCGCCACGCAAAGCGTGAGGGTTTTGGGGAGGCGGGAATGCAGGCGGGGTTTCATAGGTTTTTGATTGGTGGGGTCTGATTGATTCGAGTTTCAATCGAGCCTGACTTCGTAGTGGGAAACCACCCCCCTGTGAACCTCCCAGTTTCTGGAGGATTCGCGGATATCACTGATATTCTGCTACTTGCAAACCCACCTAATTTCAATCCCAGAGCAGTCAGCCGTCAGCGCCCAACCACACTCCGATGAAGTGAAACCGCATTTTCGGATTCCTAAGTAGTAGCAGACCACGGTGACCGGGCGCTCTTCCGAGGCAAACAAAGTGCCCGTGACTGTTAGGGTGGAGGCGGCGGCGATGGTGAGTCTTTTCATTCCGGTTTTGGTTTGCTGTGTGCGCAAGTCGACCGGCCTGTCCCGTCTGAAGACCGCAGAGACACAGAGGAAACTGAGGACACAGAGTGGCCCGGATCGTCCTGCTAATGCCGAACCATTCCGATTCTGCAACTCTCTGTGTCCTCTGTGTCCTCTGTGGTTCTCTGTGCCTCAGTGGCAATTTCGATCGAATCCATGAGTGAGTCCCAGTATTCAGAATCCAGATCCACCCACTGACAGGACGATCTTTCCGGACGGATTGGAAACGATGCGGACCACACCGTCGGCAAGTTGTTGGAAGCTGCCGGACTTGTCGGCGAGCCGGAGTTCGTAGGCGATGCCTTCGGATTGATAGGAAAGCTTGTCCTCGAACAGGTTGCGCAGCGCGGCTTTCTGCGCCTCGCCGCCCGCCATGTCCCAGGCCCAGCGCAAGGGCTGGTTCTGTGCATCCACGCCGGTGCAGGTGACGGAGGACTCGCGGCAGACGATGTGGAACATTCCACCACCGGCCAGCGGCTGGCTGATGGCGAGGTCCGTCTGGTTCAGTTCCTTCACCACCGGCGCGCCATCGGGAACCATGAGGCTGGAGTTTCCATCGGCTGATAGAATCACCGGCCGGATGCCCGCCTGTTGTTTGTCCGACCACAGCGAACCATCCATCACCGGCAGCGTGCCATAGGCGAGATGCGATGTAGTCAACGCCCTCTGATGGGTGACCGACTCCACCTTTTCGTCAAAACGATGGAGATCACGGATGAAAAACGCGTCTTTCTCCCACAACAGGTTCATTCGGTAGAAACGGCTGTTGTACCACACTGTCCGCCGCCCCTCGTTCTTCCAATCGTCCATGCAGACCATCGAGGTCGGCGGCGTGAGCGGGTGTTGTTTCTTGAACCACTCGCCGGATTGCTGGAGCGTCATCACTTGGATTTCACCGGCCTTCGATTGTTTTTCGAGCAGCGGGATCTGCATGCTGAGTCCGTTTTTCATGCCTTCCCATCCGAACGAATTCTCCTGGCCCGCTTGGGTGTAGGCGAAAGCGAGCGACGGTTGTTCGATCAGGTTTTTCATGAACCAGTTCACCCATTTCTCCGATCCGCCGGAGTTCGAATAAACCGGCTCCAGCGTGTACATGCCGTGGACGCGGCCATACTGATAGATCGGATCGCTGCCGAGCATGCGGAAGACCGGCACGTCGATCTGGCCGGCTTTTGTTTGCGCGGGCATGTACGAGTTCAGGCGGCTCGGGTAGTAGGCTTGGTTCCAGTAGCCGCCCCACAACGTGTAGCCATCGGTGCCCACCTGGTCCTTGCAGTTGCAGGAGGCGACGATGCCGTAGCGCTTCACCATGTGATCGAGCGTCACTTCGTCGATGAACCACGAGCCCGCGGATTTCGGATAGCGCCCGAAGACTTTCTTGAACTCCTCCATATACACATCCACGAGCTTGCGGCGTTCGTCCGGCGTGTAGCCCGGGGAAAACCCGACGTTCGCCGTGGAGTCCCACTCGTGATTGTGACCGCGCCATTTGATGCCGGCTTTCTCGACCAGAGGACGCGGAATCTCCCACCATGCGGCGATCTCATGGTTCGGTGGCACCTGCTCCTTGAGCAGCGCCCGGTATTTCGGATTGATCAACGCGTCGTATTGCAGCGCCCAGGTCGCGGGCAGGCCGGTGGGTTTGATCAGTTCGATCTGCTTGCGGGTGGTCTCTAACATGATGCTCTCCGAGTCCTGCATGCGGTAGTCGGAGTTCCGGATGAAGTTGTAGATATTGACGATGCGCGGTTGCGCCGGGGTTTTCGCGGGCTCCGCATGGGAAATACCGGCCAAGGCGCACATGGCGGCGGCCGCTCCGGTGCATGATGATTTTCTGAATGCCATACGCATGTGCCTGATACGTCGCCGCACGGTGAAACTTCGGTTTCACGCACCTCCTTGTTTCTGGAGGGCGATCCACGCCAACCCTTTTGGGGTGGAGACTCGCTGCAATCCCAAATCCGAGACTCCCGTAGCCTCCGGCCGATACCATGACGATGCCCAAGCACACAACCCAAGCCCGATTCATGAACCCGAAAACCTCATTGATTCCCGCGCTTTGCGTGGCGACGAGTTTCAGTCATGCGATTGCTCAGGAAGCATGGAAACCCAAGGACCCGCCGATGCTCACGCGCTGGGCGAAGGACGTCGATCCGAAGATGCCGCTGCCGGAATACCCGCGTCCGCAAATGACCCGCGGCGAGTGGCAAAATCTCAACGGCCTCTGGAACTACGCGGTGGTCGGTGATGCTTCGCAGGAACCCGCGAAGTGGGATGGAAAAATCCTCGTTCCCTATCCGATCGAAAGCGCGCTCAGCGGCGTGAAGAAGCAGGTTTCACCAAAAGAAACGCTGGTTTACGAACGCGGATTCGCCGTGCCCGCGAACTGGAAGGACCAACGCGTGCTGCTGCACTTCGGCGCGGTGGACTATGAATGCGAAGTCCTCGTCAACGGCAAGAGCGCCGGGAAACACGAGGGCGGTTATGATCCGTTCAGCTTCGACATCACCGATCACCTCAACGCTTCCGGCGAACAAAAACTCGTCGTCAAGGTCACCGACCCCACCTGGACCGGCGGCCAGCCGCGCGGAAAACAAACGCTCTCGCCCGCGGGCATCATGTACACGCCCACCACCGGCATCTGGCAGACGGTGTGGATCGAACCCGTCGCCAAGGGCGGCGTGGAGGATCTGCATATCGTTCCGGATGTGAAAGGCGGCGCGGTCAAAGTAAAAGTCGATCTCGCGGATCAGATGGACGGAGAAATCACCGTGAAAGTGGCCGGCGGCTCCACAGCCAGCGGCAAGGCGGGATCCGAGATCACGATTCCGGTGAAGGACGCCAAGCTCTGGACGCCGGAAAATCCGCACCTCTACGATCTAACGGTCACTGTGAAACGCGATGGCAAGACCGTGGACGAGGTCGGCAGCTACTTCGGCATGCGCTCGGTGGAAATGGCGGATGTGAACGGCAAGAAGCGTCTGCTGCTGAACGGCAAGCCGGTGTTCATGTTCGGCCCGCTCGACCAGGGATTCTGGCCGGACGGGGTTTACACCGCGCCCACCGACGCCGCGTTGAAATACGACCTCGAAGTTACGAAGCAGCTCGGATTCAACACCACCCGCAAGCACATCAAGGTGGAGCCCGCGCGCTGGTATTACCATGCCGACATGCTCGGTCTGTTAGTCTGGCAGGACATGCCGTCCGCGAACTCCTACGACACGCCGCCCGGCGGCAAGCCGCGCGTGGACAAACAGGCCTATGAAACCCAACTCAAGGCGATGCTCGACAACCTCGAAAACCACCCGTCCATCGTCATGTGGGTCGTCTTCAACGAAGGCCAGGGCCAGCATGACACGCCCAAACTTGTTAGCCTCGTGAAGAGCCTCGACTCCACCCGCCTCATCAACCAGGCGAGCGGCGGCGGCCACCACGGCGTGGGCGACGTTTACGATCATCACCCCTACCCCGCGCCACGGCGCTTCGACACCCCGGCCTCACAAGCCTTCGTGCTCGGCGAATACGGCGGCATCGGTCTGAAAACGGGCAACAACCCGTGGCATGCCAAGGGCTGGGGTTACACCAACACCCACAGCGGCACCGAGCTGGAGAACCTCTACGCCCAATACGCCG
>DAISZP010000479.1:0-4151 GCA_036824745.1 Luteolibacter sp. | reverse complement strand
GGATCGTCGCATCCGCCCACATCGTCGGGGACTGTGTGATCGAGGATGATGGCCGGCGGCTTTCCATTCTCCGCCTGCCGTTTGAGAGCCGCCTCACGCTTGGCTGAAAATTCTTGCTCGGGAGAATCACCGGATCACGGCGACATCCGCGTGAGGCATCAGGACATCGAACTTCATGCCGTTCAACTTGGACCTGACGGCGGCGGGGAAATCCGATCCCTTCACCAGCAGCCTCACCACCTTCATGCCGCTCTCACGTGGATCCTCCGAAACGGAATCCACACGGGCATTGCAGACGGATTTCCCGTCGGCGGAACGCACGGGCACCGTATCCTCGGAGGAAACCGCATCCGCCACCGATGCCGGCACCCGGACCGGAAGCGAGAAAGTCCCTTCATTGGCGATCGTGAAGAGATGCGTGCCGAAGTTCACCGGCTTGCCCACATCCACCAGCACTTCCGACACCACGCCATCGACGGGCGAACGGAAGAATCGCTTCTCATATTGATCCTTCCAGTAATCATATTGGATCTTCTGGGTGGTTTCCGCATCCAACTGGTTCTCATAGTTGGCTTGATACATCTTCTCCATGGCGGACGCCCATTCGAGGCGGGTGCGTTCCATCTTGCGGCGGCGCACGGCCTCCTCGGTCTCCTCGCGGTTCACAGTCCATGCCTCCGCCTGGTTTCTCGCGGACTCGACATTGGACTTCGTGAGATAGGCGTTTTTCGCGAGTTCGAGTTGGAGTTTGGTCTGATCGAGCTCGGTGTGTCCGAGAAGCTGGCCTTTTTTCACCGTGTCTCCGGGTTTCACGAAGATCTCCATCATCACTCCTTGGGATTTCGCGCGGACCTTATCCACCAGTTTCGCGGCGCCGGAGGACTCGAACAGCAGTTTCTCGCCCGAGGCGGACTGATACGTGGTCTGGGCGGATGCGGGTCCCGCGAGGAGAACGGTGCAAGCTGACGCGGCGAGCAAGGAAATGACCTGCAACTTCCGCCCGCGTGTGAAACGGCGGTTAGATCGGTTCATGTCAGGGAATGGGATGGATTCGTAAGTGGAGTTCCGGTTCCCCGGCCGTGGGCCGCCGTCGCTCCGGGCCTTGTGAGACACGGAGCGGCGGCCGCCCGAAAAGCGAACACGACCAGGAACCCCCCATGATACTGGCGGGAAACCGCAGTCTTTCATGGTGACGGAATTTTCACCGGCCTTGCGGGTTGCCAATCCCCGTGCTAACCCAGCCCGCGATGGGCCTTGCAGACCGAGATTACCAACGGGAGATTCCAAGCGGCGGCAATCCGTTCGCTTCCGGACTCACGCCGGTGGTGAAGTGGCTGATGATCCTGAACATCGGGATCTTCGTCATCGATCTCATCAGCGGGTGGCGGTTGACAAACGCGGGGGCCTTCGCGATCCGCTCGGCTTTGTACCAAGGGCGGATCTGGGAGTTCATCACCTTCCAGTTCCTCCACTTCAGCCCGGGGCACATCCTGTTCAACATGATCGGCCTGTATTTCTTCGGCCCATGGATGGAGCGCTGGTGGGGCTCCATGAAATTCCTCGCCTTCTATCTGCTTTCAGGAATCGGCGGCGCGGCGTTCTTCACACTGCTCGCGTTTCTCGGTGCTTTTGAAAACGGGATGATCACAAACCTGCTCGGTGCTTCCGCCGGCATCTACGGCATTCTCGTGGGGGTCGCGTTCATCGCTCCGAACCTGCGGGTGATGTTGATCTTTCCGCCGATCGAACTCTCGATGAAACAGATGGCCATCACCATGCTCGTCATCGCGACGGCGTCCATCCTCTTCACTCTTGGATCGAATCAAGGCGGCGACGCCGGCCACCTCGGCGGCGCGATCATCGGGTTCCTCCTGATGAAGTTCCCAGGCCTGTTAGGTGGCGTGCCGTCCGTGGAAACCATCGGTCCAAGGATGCCCCGCAAGAGGTATGAATCCAAACTGAGACCGCGCTCCACGCACACGATCCACGAGGACGACGAAGTGGACCGGATTCTCGAAAAGGTCTCCAGCCAGGGCATCCACAGCCTCACCCAGGCCGAACGCGACACTCTCGAAAACGCCTCCAAACGCCACCGTTAGATCCCATGACCGACGCCGAAATGATCGACTCCCCGGACGCCTCGCGCCAGCTCGCGAGGCTGCGCGCCATCATGCACCGCCTGCGCGCGCCCGGCGGCTGCCCGTGGGATGCGGAACAGACGCATGAATCGCTCGTGACGAATCTGATAGAGGAGGCCTACGAAACCGTGGACACCATCCAGCGCGGTGATCACGAGCATCTGAAGGAGGAACTCGGCGATCTGTTGCTGCAAGTGATCTTCCACTCGGAGCTCGCCGAGGAAGGCGGCCGTTTCAACCTCGACGACGTCGCGCGCGGCATCAGCGACAAGCTGGTCCGCCGCCATCCGCATGTCTTCGCGCAGAGCGACGCCGCCACCAGCGATGCCGTGCTTCAGCAATGGGACGAGATCAAGCGCGCGGAAAAAGGCCACGAAGAGAAACCCTACCTGCATGGTGTGGGCAAAGGCCTGCCCGCGTTGCTGCGCGCTGCGAAGTTGCAGAAGAAGGCGTCCAAAGTCGGATTCGATTGGCCGGACCTGGCGGGCGTCATCGCCAAGATGCGCGAAGAGTTGGATGAACTCGAAGCCGCCATCGCGAGCGGTGATGAAGGCCATGTGAACGAGGAACTCGGCGATCTCCTGTTCTCCGTCGTGAACCTCGCACGCTTCCGCAAGCTCGATCCCGAAGTGCTGATGGCGTCCGCGAACAGTAAGTTCGAAGATCGTTTCGGCGCGATGGAAGCGGCGTTGAAACGCGAGGGAATCCAGCTCGCGGATGCCGGTGCTGAGAAAATGGATGCCGCCTGGAACTTGGTGAAGTAAGGCGGGCGGACGTCTCGTCCGCCCTTGCATCCGGCCGTTCCGCTTGATAGAAGCACGGCAGTTTATGAAAACCCATTGGATGCTCACCGGACTGGCCGTGGCGGGGCTGGGATTCTCGTTCGTCGCCAATAGCCAGGAACCCGCGCCCGCGGCATTTGAAAAAGCCGCCGAAGGGGCGAAACAGGAGTCGGAACAAACCGAGGAACCGGATCTCTTCGATTCCACCGCAGGGACGCCGAAACAAGTGCAGGTTCAGGTGGAATTCGTCGAGATGAGCCATGAGGCGCTCACCAAGCTACTGTTCCTCGCCAAGCCCGCGAGTTCCGACGCCACGAAACTGCGCGAGCAAGCCCAGGATATGGTCGGAAAAAATGAAGCGAAGGTTCTGGAAACTCAGATCATCGTCTCAAGGAGCGGACAGAAGTCGACCTCCGAGTCGATCCACGAATTCATCTATCCGACGGAATACGAACAGCCAGTTCCATGCCAGAACGGCGACAACAAGGAGGAAGTCCCACCCCGCGTGATTCCTCCCATCCCCACCGCCTTCGAAACCCGCAATCTGGGCAGCACCTTGGAAATCGAACCCACAGTCGGGGACAATGATCCGATCATCGATCTGCGCTTCATCCCGGAAATGGTCTGGCACACGGGGAACTCGGTTTGGACCGAAGGCAAGGACGAGTTCGGCAATCCTTTCAAAGTGCAGATGCCAAGCATGTACACCCTTCGCCTCAGCACCTCGCTGATGTGCGTCAGCGGAAAATACACTCTGGCTGGAGTGGTTTCTCCGAAGGATGACAAGGGCGATACCGACACCAGCCGCAAGGTGATGGTCTTCGTGAAATGCGATATCCTGGTGGTGAAATGAAACTGCTGATCCCAATTCTGCTAGCCGGATTCGCCCGCGCCGAGATGTTCACTCTCGCTCATCCTGCGGAAGCGATGCCGGAGAAGGATACCGTCGTGTGGTCGCCCTTGTTCCAAGCGACCTGGGACAAGCTCAACACCGAGCTCGGAGGCAAACCCGACAAAGTCGAGCCTCCGAACGAGCTGATGGCGAAACTCGATTCGTTCCGCTGGAAAGCGGATGCGGTGATGTCCGCGGGTTCGTGGAAAGCGTGGAGCGGCCCGGCGACCGGCGAGTTTCTGAAGCGGGTAAACCAAGAGGCGGCGAAGATGACCGGTGAATCAGAGGGACCTTTCAAACTGTCCGATGAATCTTCTAACAACCGCGCCGCCTTCGGTT
>DAISZP010000478.1:1846-4153 GCA_036824745.1 Luteolibacter sp. | reverse complement strand
GGGCCTGGGTGGTGTGGGACCGGGCCTGGGTGGTGTGGGACCGGGCCTGGGTGGTGTGGGACCGGGCCTGGGTGGTCCAAGCCCGGGCATGGATGATTCAGGGAACGGGCGAGTCCGGAGACTCGCGGTCCTGATGGGGCCGGGAAACGGGGAATGGAGATCGGGGAGGGCACGATTGTGACGGGGAGGTGCGCCGCCCGGAGGTGACGCATGTTTTACAATCGTTGTTAGGTGATCAGAACGGAGGAATGAGATCAATGGTCTTGCGCAAACAAAAACGAAGGTGTGCTTCGGGTTTGTGTAGTAAACGGGGAGTTGTGTGGATGGGATGCAGAGATGTGTTGACGGAGGCGCGCGGGCCTGTATGGGATGGGGAAGGTTGTTGTTTGCCCCCCCCTGATGAGGATTGCCCGAGAGGATAGCCGTTGGCGCGTGCTTGGATTCGGTCATGTGGTGCATGACTGTTTGGAGGCGCTTGCTTATGAGCGGGGCTACCGGGTGCGGGAGGTGTGCAAGGAGCTGGGTTTGTGCGAGGGGTACTTCCGCGAGATATTCGTGCGGGATGTGGGTTTGTCTCCGAAGGATTGGATGGCGTGGGAGCGGATGGTGGTGGCGCGGCGGCTGCTGGGCTGGGGGATGGATCCGTTGGTGGTGGCGGAGCGGCTGGGATTCTCGCATCCTAACAGTTTCCGGAGGGTGTTTTGTGGGACGTATGGGGTGACGGTTTCGCGGTTTCTGGAGATCCGGGCGGGGAAGGTGGATGCTTGAGGGGGATGTGGCTCTTTCATGGGGATGGAAACGCGGCGCGGCTTGTGGTGGTGCGGGGCCTCGGATAGATGAGGGGGCATGCCGTTGATCGAGGAGTCTGGATATCGCGCGCCGTGGTGGATGCCGGGCGGGCAGGTGCAGACGATCGTGCCGGGTTTGTTAGGAAGGGCGGCGTTGGTGACGGGGGAGCGGGAGAGGCTGGAGCTGGCGGATGGGGATTTCCTGGATCTGGATTGGCATCGGGCGGGGCGAGGGAAACTCGCGGTTCTAACACACGGGCTGGAGGCGGATGCGAAAGCGGCGTGCGTGCAATCGATGGCGGCGGCGCTGATCGATGCGGGCTGGGATGTGCTGGCGTGGAATCACCGGGGCTGCGGTGGTGAGATGAACCGGCTGCCGAGGTTTTATCACAGCGGGGCGACGGAGGATCTGGATGCGGTATTGAAGCATGCGATGGCGGTGCATCCGGCGCGGCGGGTGGATCTGGTGGGTTTCAGTCTGGGCGGGAATCTGACCTTGAAGTATCTGGGGGAGTCCGCGGGGCGGCTGCCGGAGGTGATCGGAAGGGCGGTGGTGTTTTCGGTGCCTTGTGATCTGGCGGATTCGTCACGCGCGCTGTCGTCGCGGGTGAACCGGGCGGTTTACATGCGGCGTTTCATTTCGTCGCTGGGGGCGAAGGTCCGGGCGAAGCATGCGATGTTTCCGGAAGTGATCGATGTGGAGAAGCTGTGCGGGGTGGCGACGTTCCGGGATTTTGACGAACGATTCACGGCTCCGTTGCATGGCTTCCGGGATGCGGAGGATTATTGGGCGCGCTGCAGTTGCCTGCCTTTGTTAGGGAGGATCGACCGGCCGTGTCTGTTAGTGAACGCGGCGAACGATCCGTTTCTCGGTCCCGCGTGTTATCCGCGGGAGGTGGCGGCGGGGAGCGAGATGTTTCACCTGGAGATTCCGGAGGCGGGCGGTCACGTGGGCTTTCCCGGCGGAGACGGGGGCTGGATGGGGCGGCGCGCGGTGGAGTTTCTCAGGTCTTGAAATCCCGCGTTTGGAAGGCGAGCCAGCCGATGATGAAGAAGGTGACGTTGATTCCTGCTAGAAGCGCGTAGGATTCGATGATCTTCGGCCAGGAGATGTTTTGCTCGACGAGGAAAACCCAGGCGCTCATCCGCCAGGTGATGAACCAGTTTTCATAGGGTTTGAAAAAGGGGAAGTTCTGCAAAATCATGTCCACGAAGAGGATGGTCAGCGTGATGATGGTGGCGGCCGCGGGCTTGATCTTGAAACAGGAGAACATGAAGGCCATCGAGGAGAGCGTGATCATGCTCAGGCCGATGCCTGCCGCGGAAAGCGCGAGGCGCGAGGCGCCTTCCCACCATTGGGGATAGGCGGCGAAGACCTTCATCTTCGGCTCCATCACGAAGAGCCCGCCTTCCCAACCGACGGCGGCCACGGCCATGGCATAGCCTGAAATGCCGACGAAGAAGACGAAGGTGAAGGTGTAGAGACAGACGGCGGTGTATTTGACTAACAGAAGCCGCA
>DAISZP010000478.1:0-1746 GCA_036824745.1 Luteolibacter sp. | reverse complement strand
CTCCATCAGGAAGAAGGCTCCGTATCCCATCCAGGTGCGCGGCCGGGCGAAGAGTTTGCGCAGCTCGCCGCGGAGTTGTTCGAAGAAGATCATCGGGCTTCGCTGCGGGTTTGGGTTTGGTTGAGCAGGTCCATGTAGAAGTCCTCGAGGGATCGTTTCACGGGGGCGAACGAACGGACGCGGATGCCTGCGTTGACCAAGGCTTCGACGAGGGTGGCGGGGTCCGCGTTTTCGGGCAGGCGGATGCGGCCGGGTGCCGGGGTTTCACCGCCGAGGGAGTGGATGATGGAAAGTGCCTTCTCCCATGGATCGAGCGAGGCGTCGAAGTCCTGTTCGTCGGTTTGCAGGCCGGAGACGCTGCCTTCGAAGACGCGGCGTCCTTCGCGGAGGATGGTGACGCGGTCGCACATGAGTTCGACTTCGGCTAACAAGTGGGAGTTGAACAAGACGGTCATGCCGCGTTCGTCGCGGAGGCGGAGAATGAAGTCGCGGAACCAGCGGATGCCTTCGGGGTCGAGGCCGTCGGTGGGCTCGTCCAACAACAAGAGCTCCGGTTGCGGCAGCAGCGACTGGGCGAGGGCGAGGCGCTGGCGCATGCCGTGGCTGTAGGTGCGCACCTTGGAGTGGATGCGTTTGGTGAGGCCGACCATTTCGACGGTCTCGCGGGCGGACTTCTCATCGAAGCCGCCGGAGTAGCTCATGAGGATCTTCAGGTTGTTCCAGCCGCTGAGGTAATCAAAGAAGGCTGGCGACTCGAAGATGGCTCCGGCCTTGCACAGGGCGGTGGAACGGTGGGTGAGGACGGAGGCCCCGCCGATGGTGACGTTTCCGGCATCCGGCATGACCATGCCGAGGATGATGCCGAGCGTGGTGCTCTTGCCGGCGCCGTTGTGACCTAACAGGCCGTGGATCTCGCCCTTCGCGACCTTGAAGGAAACGTCATCGAGGGCGGGCCTGACGCTGAATGTTTTGGAGAGTCCGGAGATTTCTAACATGAAATTCAGCGGTTGCCTGCGGCGAAGCGGGGTTTGTTGGAACTGGTCTGGTCGGCGTAGAGGAAATTGGTGCCGCTGGGGTGCCAGGCTTCCTTGTCGGTGATGAGGGGGATCTTGTCCGGGCGGTCCTCGATGCCGAAGAACTTGAGCTCGGAGGTCTTCAGTCCGTTCTGGGTGGAGTTCCACAGGTAGCTGGAGCCGGATTTGGCGAATTGTTCGCGGTCCTGAGGGCAATGGAAGGCTTCCGGGTTCTCGATGTAGGGGAGGAGGATGGTTTCCAGCACGGGTTTATCATCTTCCTTCGAAGAGCGGCCTGCGGCGAGGGTGGGGAGTGTTTGGTTGTTTTCCTGAAGATAGGATTCCAACGCGACGCCGAGCGAGCGGAGGTTGTTCAGGCAGGCGGCCTCGCGGGAACGGCCGAGCACGGTTTTTCCGATGGCGAAACCGACACCGCCGAGCACCACAACGACGGCGATGACGACTAACAGCTCGATGAGGGTGAAGCCGCGGGGTTTCATTGTTGGCGGCGGGGGCCGAATTCATTGCCGCGCAGGCCCTGCATGGTTTCGTTGATGGCCTCCATCAGCGGGGCGAGGTCGAGCTTGGTATCGGCGCTGGATTTTTCGAAATAAGCGCGCATGCCTTCCTGGCTGATCTTCTCTAACAAATCCTCGCCAAGTTCGTTCGCCCGCTCCATGTCCTCGGCGGTGCGGCCTTCCTGGACCTCCTTGAGTCCTTGGGCGACGAAACG
>DAISZP010000477.1:0-4200 GCA_036824745.1 Luteolibacter sp. | reverse complement strand
GGGATGCGGTTTCCACGGAACTTCTGCTGGATGGATTCCGGAACGAGCGTTCAGAAGTGAAACGGTGGACGCTCTCCGGCGAACTCAACGCACGCAACACGCCGGATGAACCTGAAAAGATCGTTCCGGTGCCTGACACGATTCCCGCAGCCACCACCCACACGTTTCCAGCGCATTCCTACACGGTGCTTCGTTTCGAAACCGCGAACCCCTGAACCCAACCCTTCATCATGACACCCGCACGCACCGCCCTCGTTCTAACAAGCCTGCTCTGCGTCACCCGCGCCGCGGAAAACCCGGCGCTCGTTCCGGTTCCGATCCGCGAGGTGACGATCGACGACGCGTTCTGGTCGCCCAAGATCAAGGTTTGGAACCGGAAGACCATCCACGACGTTTTCGACAAGTTCGAAAAATACGGCGGGTTCCGTAATTTCGACCGCGTGGCCGCCGGAGAGAAAGGCGGGCACCAGGGAGACCCGTGGTGGGATGGCTTGATCTATGAAACCATCCGCGCCGCCGGGGATTTTCTATCCGCCCATCCGGATCCGGAGCTGGAGAAACGCGTCAATGGTTTCATAGACCGCATCGCCGCGGCCGCCGCGAAGGATCCGGACGGATACGTGAACACCGCGCAGCAGCTCAACGGCATCGGCATCAAGTGGACCAACCCGCCCGCGCCCGGCGATCGATATGACGACAACGTTCCGCACACCGTTTACAACGCCGGTTGTCTGGTGGAGGCCGCCGTCCACTATCACCGCGGCACGGGCGACACGAAGCTGCTCAAGGTGGCCACCCGCCTCGCCAACTACATGAGCGGCATCATGGGGCCTCCTCCGAAGCAGAACATCATCCCGGGCCACGCCATCAGCGAGGAATCATTCGTCGAGCTCTACCGCCTCTATCGGGACAATCCGGGACTCAAGGAAACGGTCGGCCTGCCGGTGAACGAAAAGGATTACCTCGCGCTCGCCGGGTTCTGGATCGAGAACCGCGGCAAGACCGAAGGCCGCGATTCCAAAGGCGCTTACAACCAGGATCACAAGCCGGTTTTCGAACAAGCCACACTCGAAGGACACGCCGTTAGATCCGTGCTGCTCGCCACCGGCATGGCCACCGCCGCCGTGGAGAACGGCCGCGCGGACTACCGCAAGACCCTCGAGCGCTGGTGGGAAAACATGGTGGACGCCCGCATGTATCTCACCGGCGGCCTCGGCGCGATCGCGGCGCACGAGGGATTCGGCCACGACCACGAGCTTCCGAACGACGGCTACGCCGAAACCTGCGCCGCGGTTTCCGGCGGATTGTTCAGCCACAAGATGAACCTGCTAACAGCCGATGCCAAATACGTCGATACCTTGGAGCGCGAACTTTACAACGGCGCGCTAAGCGGTGTTTCGCTCGAAGGAAACACTTACTTTTACACCAACCCGCTCAGCGCCGGGCCCGATCACCGCCGCTGGGACTGGGCCGGCCCGGGACTCGGCATGACGCCGTGTTGTCCGCCGATGTTTCTCAAACTGACCAGCGCGCTGCCCGGATACATCTACGCGACGCGCGGCGAGGCGGTTTATGTGAATCTCTTCATCGGCAGCAAGGCATCCATCAAGTCCAAGGGACTCACGCTCCAACAATCGACGAAGTATCCATGGGACGGCACGGTGGAACTGACTCTAACACCGGCGAAGCCAGCCGAATTTCCGCTTCACTTGCGGATACCGGATTGGGCGAAGAAACCCGAACTCCGGATCAACGGCAAAGCCGCCGACAGAATCCATGTTTCAAAGGGATACGCCGTCATCACCCGCACCTGGAATCCCGGCGACAAGATCACGCTCACTCTGCCGATGCCCGTCGAACGTGTGAAGGCGGATCCCAAGGTCGCGGCGAACAAAGGCCGTGTCGCCATCATGCGCGGGCCGCTCGTCTATTGTTTCGAAGGCATCGACCACGGCGGATCGAATCAGGCGATTTTGTTAGGATCCGGCGATGTGTTCAAACCCGTCCACAAGCCGGACCTGTTAGGCGGCGTGGTGGAACTCGAAACCAAGACCACCTTGATCCGCCATCTCGACGGAGCGACCCGCAAGGAAACCATCACCGCCAAGGCCATCCCCTTCTTCGCCAACCAGAACCGGGCGGCGACCCACATGGACGTCTGGCTCGCCGATGATCCCGCGGCGGTCCGCCCCGCCAGGGACGGCACGCCCGCCGCCTCGCACTGCCACGGCAGCGATACCGTGGACGCGATCAACGACGGCGTGATACCGAAATCCTCGGATGATGAAACCATTCCGCGCATGACCTGGTGGGACCACAAGGGAAGCGGCGAATGGGCGCAGATCACTTGGGAAACCCCGAGGAAGGTCTCCAACGTCGAAGTTTACTGGTGGGACGAACGCCGCATCCGGCGCGATTGCCGGGTTCCCGAATCTTGGTCCGTGCAATGGCTCAACTCCGCGGGCGAGTGGACGCCTGTGGAGAACGCATCGGGTTTTCCGACGGAATTGGATCGTTTCAACAAAACATCGTTCCAGCCCGTGGAAACCAAGGCCATCCGCATCCACGTCCAACTTCAAAAGGGATGGTCCGGCGGGATCCTGGAAGCGCGCGCGGGGCGTTAGTCTGCACCGCATGGTGACGGTCAACTTGGCGGCGGATTGTCTCCACCGGGCTGCGGGACTATTGCCCGTTTCATGATAAACCCATTCTGGAGGACCGGCTCGCGGCGTCATGGCGGAATCGCGGGGATCCGGTTTTCCCGAGCCAATGAAATCATGGTAGCGTAAGCCCGCATCGATTCATGGATCCGAACCTCACCCGCATGCTGCAGTCGGCGAGTTCGCGCGGCGATCTTCCGTCGGAGGATCTGCTGCCGCTCGTGTATGACGAGCTGCGGCGACTCGCGGCCCTGGACATGCAGGGGGAGAGGCCCGGGCACACGCTGCAACCGACAGCGCTGGTGCACGAGGCGTGGCTGCGCCTCTCGGCGGGCGAGGGCCGGAAGTGGAACGACCGCGCGCATTTCTTCCGCACGGCCGCGCAGGTGATGCGTCGCATCCTGGTGGACCGGGCGCGGCAGAAGTCCGCGATCAAACGCGGCTCGGGAACCGACCACATCAACATCAACGAGATCGACCTCGCGGAAGCCACGCAGGATGACCGCGTGCTGCTCGTGAACGAGATGCTGGAGCGTCTTGAAACCGAGAACCCGGAAACGGCGCAGGTGGTGACTATGCGTTTCTTCGGCGGATTGAACAACCATGAGATCTCCGAAGCGCTTGGAATCTCCGAGCGGACGGTGGAGCGGCGCTGGACTTATGCGAAGGTCACTTTGTTCCAAATGATCCAGGAGGAAACCTGAGTTCGCTTGTCGGTTTGACGCACCGGAATACGCTGATGGGATAGTGAACCGCACGCCATGCTGACCCAACCGCAACACCAGATCGAGGAGATCCTTTACGAAGGCCTCGTCGGCATCGATGACGCGGAGGCCAGGGCCGAGTTTCTCGATCAAACCTGCCGCGACAACCCGGGGATGCGCGCGCGCCTGGAGAAACTGATCGCCGTGCGCGACGAGGCGGAGCGGTTCTTCCAATCCGACACGGTGGCTCCCACCCGGGTGCTGGATCTGATGGATGACATCGGCCCCGCGCCGGACGGCAGGGCGAAGGAGGGACTGGGCACGAGGATCGGAAGATACCGGCTGATGGAATGCCTCGGCGAGGGCGGCTGCGGCGTGGTCTATCAGGCGGAGCAGGTCGAGCCCGTTAGAAGGCGCGTGGCGCTCAAGATCATCCGCGTGGGACTGGACTCGGACCATCTCATCGCGCGATTCGAAATGGAACGGCAGGCGCTGGCGCTGATGGACCACCCGAACATCGCGCGGGTGCTGGACGCGGGCACCACCGCCTCGGGCAGGCCGTTTTTCGTGATGGAAATGGTGGAGGGCCTTCCGATCACCACGTTCTGCGACCAGCGGCGGCTCGATCTAGCAGAACGGCTGCGGCTTTTCATCCCGGTGTGCATGGCGATCCAGCACGCGCATCAGAAAGGCATCATCCACTGCGACATCAAGCCGTCCAACGTGATGGTCACCGTACACGACGGCGCGCCGGTGCCGCGGGTGATCGACTTCGGGATCGCGCGCGCGGCGGAGGGCGGCCAGCAGGATTTCCAGTCGTCCGCAGCCGCTCCGTT
>DAISZP010000476.1:0-4205 GCA_036824745.1 Luteolibacter sp. | reverse complement strand
CGACGCCGTGCTTGAGGGCGAGGTGGGTGAAATCCGCTACCGCACCATCCGCAGCACCCGCCTCGACACCATGCAACCCGAGGAACTGGCCAACACGGTGACCCTCAACTGGACCTTGCGTGACGCCCGCAATCCGACCCGGATCCTCGCCACCGGTTCCTCCAGCGGCAGCAGCCAACTCTTCGTTTCCTCCAACCTGCAAACCGCCAGAAACAACGCCCTTCCCGAAGCGCTGGCGCACGCGGGCGAGTCGCTGGTTTCGAGAATCTCGAATGGTTTCTAACCGCGATTGCCCAGCCGGGAATCCTCATCTGCTTGGTGCATCCACGTGCTCCAGCATCCATGCGGCGATCTCCGCGTAGATCGGGAAATCCGTCACCAGCACGTTGTGGTGATCCGCACCGGGGACATCGATCCAGCGTTTCACGGTTTTCTCGGGCAATGCGTCAAACAGGCGTCTGCCCGCTTCGATGGGAATGACGTTGTCGCCGGTTCCATGGGCGATCAGCGTGGGAACGCCAACCAGAGCGGCGTGATCCGCCGGCCGGATGCTATCCAGTGACAGCCCGGAACGCTTCTGATAGACGAGGGAAGCTCCGCCGGCGATCCATGACTCTAACAGATCACCGGACTTGCCTGACGAGTTCCTTTCGATGACCGGTGCGAGCGAGTCGAAACTTGAAACGATCACCAGAGCCAGCCACGGAGCGTTCCCGCAGGATGCCGCGTGCATCGCCACCGAGCCGCCCATCGACATGCCTAACAGTCCTGCGGGCTGTGCCATGAAACCGAACCGTTCCGATGCCTCTGCGAGGAGACGCTCCGGCAGAACCGCTTCCCGTACCCCGTAGGTGGCGATTTCCATCGGGTGATCGCCATGGCCCGGTAGATCCGGGATCAGGCAGCGGAAACCGCACGCACACAGCCGCTCGGCGATCGGGAGATAGTCTTCTTTTCGTCCACGACGCCCATGCAACAGGACGAGCGTGCAGCGAATTTCCCCGAATTCCAAAAGTTTGATACCTTTTTCCCGAAGCTCTTCGCGGATCGCTGAACCGCGTTTTCCCGGAGCGCCCGCGGGTTCGCAAAGCAGACACGGAGTCTGATCGCCCAGGGCGAATTCCACGATTCGCAGACCGTGTGCCTGCGGGTGGGCGAGAAACTCCCTGTGATAGTCGTGCAATGGCCGCCGCTGTGGGGATGCGACTTCCATCCCGGCCCAAACCGCCAGCGCGGCGATCGTCAAGGGAGCGAGTGAGATTCCCGCGAGCAGGACGAGGAAGCGGCGTTTCGTGAAGCCGGTGCGGCGGAGGAATCTCATGGAGCGAGGTCTTCGCGCGCAGCATGCCGGGCGGCGTGACTCCGGACAAGGCGGGGGAGGTGATTCACCAGGATTTCACAATCCGGTTGCCGGATGACCCTCCCGTTAGCTTTGCGGTGGGCGATTTGGGGCGGTTTCCCCGTGATTTCGGAGGAGCGGGGGAATCGAATCCGGATTTCGGACGGAAATGCGTCACTTTTGCCTTGCCATGGGGTGGGTGAAGCCTAGCCTGCCCGCCCCATGCCAAGAGTCTCTGGAAAAGCAAAGACACGGAAAGCCGTCGCCAAACGCTTCAAAGTCACTGGTACGGGCAAGATCCTCCGTCGTAGCCAGGGGGCACGCCACTTGCTTCAATGCAAGAACAGCAAGCGCAAGCGCAGGCTGGGCCAAGCCACCCTTGTTTCCGACGCCGACATTCGTAACGTCAAGGAGAACCTGCCCTTCCATTGATCCTGAAGCCGGCAACGGCAAAACGCCCCCGTCCGCGAATCGGACGGCCTCCACACAGCCTGATCCCGCGAGGGAAACACGAACAGGTGAGACTGTGGGAGGGATGAAAACAACGACCTGTTCCAACTGAAAAGAAAACATGCCACGTGCCACCAATTCCCCGGCCAGCCGCGCGCGCCGCAAGCGCGTCCTGCTTCGTGCCAAGGGTTTCCGCGGGTTCCGCTCCAAACTCTTCCGTTACGCCAAGGACGCTGTCCGCAAGGCGCAAACCTATGAGTACCGGGACCGCAAGCGCCGCAAAGGCCAATTCCGCCGTCTCTGGACCCAGCGTATCAACGCCGCCGTCCGCGCCGAAGGAATGACCTACTCGCGCTTCATCGAAGGCCTCAAGGCCGCCGGTATCGAAGCCGACCGCAAGATCCTCTCGGACCTGGCGATCACCGACGCCGCCGCCTTCTCCGCCATCATCGCGCAAGCGAAGAAGGCGCTCGAAGCCAAGGCCGCCAAGGCCAGCGCCTGATAGCCCCCGCGAAACACGAAACCTCAATCACCGCCGTCCGGTCACCCCGGGCGGCGGTTTTTTTGTGCTCTTCAAGCCCCGGAAACCAGTTTCAGTCCCGCGATGGTGAGAACCGCCGCGAGCAGGCGCTTGATGACCGTGTGATTGAAACGCCGGCTGCCGAAGTGCGATCCCGCCGCTCCCCCGATGATCGCGGCGGCGGCGAAGGCCCCGGCAAACGCGGGGAACTGTTTCGTGGCTCCGAGATTTCCCAACAATCCCGCCGTCGAGTTGAGCAGGATGAAGACCGCGGAGACCGCCGCCGCCTGTTTCGCCCGCGCCCAGCGCGCGAACAGCAGCAGGGGTGTTAGAAAAATCCCGCCGCCGGTGCCGGTCAGCCCTGATAGAAGCCCCAACCCCGCGCCGATGCCCGCCGCCACTGGCCGCGAGGGTTCCCCGGTCACGGTGTCGTCCCCGGATTTCATCACGAAGCGCAGCGCGGAAAACAACAGGACCACCCCGACGAGCAGCTTGAACCACTTCACCGGAAGATTGGCATACCCGCCCGCGAAAGCCATCGGCATGGCAAGGACCGCGAAGGGCCAGAAAAGCTTCCACGAAAAATGTCCGGCCCGGAAAAACTGCCAGGATCCGATCGAGGCCACCAGGATGTTGAGCGTCAGCGCGATCGGTTTGATGTCCGCCGGAGCCATGTGGAACAAGGTCATCACCGCGATGTAGCCCGAGGCTCCCGCATGGCCGACGCTGGAATACAAGAACGCCACCGCCAGCACGGCGAATGTAAGGACGCAGATGGTTTCGGTGCTCACGTTGTGTGGGAGGAGAACTCAAAGGATTGTACCGCCGCCGGACGAGCGACGTTTGTGGATGGGAAACAGCAGCTCGGAGTCTCTTCGCGCAGCGGCGGAAAGTCCAGCGAAGCGTCTTCCTCGGCAACGGCGCATATCGGGAAAAAGATCGCCTGTGGCCGTGTCCCAATCCTCCACGCCAACTGCGTAAACGGTGATAGCGTATCAGTGGAGGGCGATAGCCCGGAATCCTGGACCGGTGTTTCCCACCAAACCCCGTTCCACAACGGGGCGTAGGAAGAGGTGTTGTCAGACGAGTGCCACTTGGCATCTCGGGAGTCGGATTTTTTATGGAGTTACGGTGTCGCTCCATATCGTTTCCGGCTTTACGATTCCATATCCGGAGCGAAGCAATCCCAATTCTATCAGGATTTGTTTGATTGGGCCGGGTTGGCGGTTCTGGCGTTCGAGGATTTGTTTTTTCGTTCCTTGCAAGAAATAGATGCCCACTTGGAAGGGCTCCTGATGGGGTTCACTACCGAGAACAATTGGAGTGACTTCGATAGATGAATTCGGAGGAAGTGTCAGAATTTGGAGAGTGGGGTCGCCCATCAGGCCAAACAGGGGGGAATCGTCCACGTCGCGTGTGGGAACCCGAGGACTACGGCACCTGAAATAGGGCAGAGAAGGTCCAGTTCCCAAGTAGGAATACGAGGATCTTGAATGGTTTGTCACCCGCATGACCGGAAAACCTTTGTTGCACCCGAGGAATCTCACAAACCGAACTTCCGGAGGCAATGGTCTGAGCCACCACGCGATGTATCCACTGATCGCCAGAACGACGAGAGCGAAGGCACACAGGATGAATTTGCGTTTCACTGCCGGGGATCACATGTTCGCTAACGCATCCCCGATTTCAGCCTCTCCACCTCCTCCATCAAGCCCAGGATCAGCCGCAGCCCCGTTTCGTTAACGCCGCAGGTGCTTTGCAGGTGCTCGATGCGGCGGAGGGTTCTAACGGTTTCATCGTCGTAGGGATCGGAGCCGATGAGGCCCGATTCCTGATAGTGGATGATCGTTTGGGACGAGATGCCGGTGATGCGGGCGACCACTTCGAGCGAATAGG
>DAISZP010000475.1:0-4209 GCA_036824745.1 Luteolibacter sp. | reverse complement strand
CCGTTCCCAGATCCGCTCACAGATTTCATCCCGCGAGAAAGTCCTTCCAGGTTCCTTCATGAACACCTCGAGGATTTCGAACTCACGCGGTGAGAGTTCGATCCTCCGGTCGCCGCGGCTGACACGGCGCTTCGCCATGTCCATGCACAAATCCCCGACCCGATGGACGATTTCAGTATCCGGAGAAACCGCGCGCCTGCCCTGGACCTCCACCCTCACGAGCAGTTCCTCCATCGCGAATGGTTTGGTTAGATAATCGTCGGCACCCGCTTTCAAGCCGGAAACACGGTCCGCCACCTCTGATCTCGCGGTGAGCATCATCACCCGCACCGGAATGCCCGCCGTGCGGATCCGGGTCAGCAGTTCGAAGCCATCGAAGCCCGGCAGATTCACATCGAGCACCACCAGATCGAATCGCCGGGAGGTGACTTCCTTGAGCGCCGCAGGGCCATCATTTGCCCGGACCACATCGTGGCCGGAACGTATCAAGGCGCGAGCCACCTGATCGGCCAATTGCGGTTCGTCTTCCACCAAAAGGATGTCCATTCGCCGGAAATGCTCGCACATTGCCACCGGGCATCAAGCTTGGATGCAAGTCGCTTGTTAAGAACGAGAATCAACAACGTGGGAAATTGAAACAATTCTCGCGGGTGGGCAATGAATCTGCTTGGAAATCACCACACCCGTTCCCAAATCTCAGGCGTGAGGAGCGATGATCACGATCTATCCGACCACAGTGGAATCCTCAAGGTTTCCGCGGATCCCGTGCATGCCAGCGTGGACGTGGTGTTCGACCCATCGGTGCTGAGCGACGGCGATGTGAGGGAGATCATCAAGGAGCACATCCAGCAGATCGAATCCAGCGTGAGGAAACGCACGTATCAACTCCACGGCAGCGGCTGCGAGGCCTGCGCGTTGAAGCTGGAACGCAAGGTGAAGCGGATCCCCGGAGTGCGGCGCGCCACGGCGACCTACCTCGGGCAGGTGCTTTCCGTGACCTTTGATTCGGACGTCGAGCCGGAGCATCAGGTCGAAGCCGACCTGCGGAAAGCGGGAGCGGACATCGAACCTCTGCCGCAGAAGCCGCGTGAGAGCGCCCCGTTCTTCGAAAAGCTCCGGAATGGCGAGCTGAACGAGGAGATCTCCTGCGTCCTGGGCCTGGCGTTTCTTCTAACAGCCCTGATCACGCAGAAGGCGGCGGGCACCGGCTGGGCGAGCCACATCTTGTATTTCCTCGCCTACTTCTTCGCAGGTCAGGAAGGTGTCCGCTCCGCCATCGCCTCGCTGAAGGAACGCGTGCTGGATGTGGACGTGCTGATGGTGCTCGCCGCGTTGGGCGCGGCATTGATCGGAGCGCCGTTCGAAGGAGCCTTGCTCCTGTTCCTCTTCAGCCTCTCCAACGTGCTTCAACGCCATGCGATGGACCGCACGCGCAAGGCGATCGAGTCGCTTCTCACACTCCGGCCCAAGGAAGCGCTCGTGAAAAGGAACGGCGGAAGCGCGAAGGTGCCGGTCGAGGAAATCGAGGTGGGCGAGATCGTCATCGTCCGCCCCGGCGAACAGATTCCGGTGGACGGGGTGCTAACGGAAGGCAGCACCAACGTGGATGAGTCCTCGCTAACAGGCGAGTCGATGCCGGTGGCGAAAACTCCGGGAAGCCCATTGTTCGCGGGCACCTTGAACCAAAGCGGCGGCATTGAACTGCGGGTCACCAAACGTTCCGAGGATTCCACACTCGCCCGCATGGTCCAGCTCGTCTCGGAGGCGCAGGCGGAGAAATCCAAGGCACAACGTTTCCTTGAAGAAGCGGAGCAGTACTATGCGATGGGCGTGATCCTCCTTACCATCGGAGTGTTCCTCGTCCCCTGGCTCTTCATGGGTGAAACCTTCGCCCAAGCCTTCTATCGGGCCATGACGATCATGGTCGTGGCGTCACCGTGCGCGCTGGTGATCAGCACGCCCGCCACCGTCCTGTCCGCCATCGGCGGGGCCGCCCGGCGCGGCATCCTGATCAAGGGAGGCTCCCACCTTGAACGCGCCGCGCACATCGACATCGTGGCGGTGGACAAAACCGGGACGCTCACGGTCGGCAAGCCGTCTCTAACCGAACTCATCACGCCGGCCGGTGCGTTTTCGTTAGGCACCACGCTGCCGGAGGATGCGGCGCGCTTGTTGCGCATGGCCGCGGCCTTGGAAGCGCGGTCCGAGCATCCGCTCGCGCACGCCATCGTGGTCGCCGCGCGCGAGAAGGGCATCGGGTTTCCGGATGCAGTCGATTTCCAATCCACCGCCGGAAAAGGCGCGGAGGCGACGGTGGATGGCGTGCGATGCGTTGTCGGCAGCGAGCGATTGTTCCGCGAATTGAAGGCCGGCGGCTTGGCGGAACTCGCCAAGGTTTCACAACCGATGCAGAGCGATGGAAAAACCTGCGTTTGGCTGGGTTCGCGCGATTCATCCGGCGTAACGGCGCTCGCCGTGCTTGCCATGGCGGACACCATCCGGCCCGCGGCGCGCGATTTGATCGCGGAGTTGAAAACCAACGGCGTGCGCAAGGTGGTGATGCTCACCGGCGATCAACGATTGGTGGCCGAGGCCATCGCCCGCGAGGCCAAGGTGGATGAAACGCACGCGGAACTGCTGCCGGAGGACAAGTTGCGGGTGATCCGCGAGCTGAAGAAGGAAGGAAGTGTCATGATGGTGGGCGACGGCGTGAACGACGCGCCGGCACTCGCGGTTTCCGATCTCGGCGTGGCCATGGGCGCGGCGGGAACCGATGTGGCGATGGAGACGGCGGACATCGTGCTGATGGGTGATCGTTTGGAGAACATCCCGCTGCTGCTTTCCCACGCGAGGCGGGCGAGGCGCGTTCTCTATCAGAACCTGATCTTCGCCAGCGGGGTGATCGTCGTGCTGATTCTCGCCGCGCTTGGATTCGCGCTGCCGCTGCCTCTCGGCGTGGTGGGCCACGAAGGAAGCACCGTGCTGGTCTGCCTCAACGGGCTCCGCCTTCTGCTGATCGGCGGCTCCGCCAGAAGTCGAGTCGCTCCTTGATGCGTTTCTCCATCCCCTGCTCCCCGGGCTGATAGTAAACGCGACCTTCGGGCAGGTAGGCTTGGGGCACGTAGGCTCCCTCGAAGTCGTGCGAGTAAAGGTAGCGCATGGCCTCCTCCGTCTCACCGGAGGCCGCAGCGAGTTTCTTGCGGGTCTTCGTTCTTAGATGCGGAGGCACCGCGAGCGTGCGGCCGTTTTCAACATCGTGCATCGCCTGGCCGAGAGCGGCGTAGGCGGTGTTCGATTTCGGAGCGGTGGCCAGATAAACCGTGGCGTGCGCGAGCGGTATGCGTCCTTCCGGCATGCCGACGAATTCAAGCGCGTGATGTGCGTCCAGCGCGACCCGCAGCGCGCCGGAATCCGCGAGACCGATGTCCTCGGAGGCGGCGATCACGAGCCGACGCGAGATGAACCGCGGGTCCTCACCAGCGTGGAGCATCTTGGCGAGCCAATAGAGCGCCGCATCGGGATCCGAGCCGCGGATCGACTTGATGAAGGCGGAAGCGGTGTCGTAGTGCGCGTCTCCGTCACCATCGTAAACGACGGCCTTGCGCTGGATGGATTCCTCCGCGACTTCGAGCGTGAGATGGACGGAGCCCGTTTCAGCCGGATGGGTGGTTAGAACCGCGAGTTCCAGAGCGGTGAGCGCCTTGCGCACGTCGCCATCCGATTTTTCCGCGAGATGCCGCAGGGCCTCGGGTTCGGCAATGACCTTGGACTCGCCGAGGCCGCGCTGATGATCGGTTAGAGCGCGTTCCAGGACCCGGATAACGTCATCCACGGGCACGGGTTCGAGCTGGAAGATCTGCGAACGCGAGACCAGCGGCGAGTTCACGTGGAAATACGGATTGTGCGTGGTCGCCCCGATGAAACGCACCACTCCGCGCTCGATGTGAGGCAGCAGGACGTCCTGCTGGGCCTTGTTGAAACGATGGATCTCGTCGATGAATAGAATGGTCGTTTCGCCACGGAGATCCCGCCAGGTGCGGGCCTGGTCGATTTTCGCGCGGATCTCGGCGACGTTGGATTCGACGCCATTGAGACTCTCGAAACGCGATCCGGTGGATCGCGCGATCACGCTGGCAAGCGTGGTTTTTCCCGTGCCGGGCGGGCCGTAGAAGATCAGCGAGGTGAATCGATCCGACTCGATCGCGCGAC
>DAISZP010000474.1:0-4225 GCA_036824745.1 Luteolibacter sp. | reverse complement strand
AATACAGGTTTGTGCCGGCACCGCCGCCGGAGATCAGGCCGGAGAGGTTGTAGGTGTTCGCGCCATAAGTGGTTCCGCCGCTGCCCTGGACGGCGATTTTGCGGTAAGTGGTGGTGGCGTCATTCGGCAGGGTGATGGCGTTCGGAAAGCTCTGTGTCCCCGTGATTCCGGATAGAAACAGGAAGTTTCCCGTGCTTCCGCTGCCGCCCAGGCCGCCTTCGGTGGTGGCGCTCCTGGCTCCACTGCCGACCGTGAGCGTTCCCGATCCGAGAGCTCCCACGTTGCCGATGGTTAGAGATCCACCGCTCAGCGAGGTGGAGGAGAACGCATTCGAGTTCGAGAGGGTGAGTGTGCCAGTTCCGGCTTTGGCGAGCGTGCCGCTGATCGATCCGATCGCGAAGGTCCAGTTTCCCGCCGAAGAGACAGCGGTGGAGGTAGGAGCCACGCCCGCTGCATCGACAAGCACGGTTTCACCCGTGGCCGCATCGAAGACGGCGTTGTCACCGGTGACGAAGGCCACTCCTCCGGTCCAGTTCAGATCGGTGGTGTTCCAGTTGTTGTTCGCGTCGGCGAGGTTCCAGGTGACGGTGCCCGCATGGGCGCTGGCCGCGAGGAGAAGGGAGGAGAAGAGCTTGGAGGTGGCTTTCATGGCGGAGCATTTGAGGGATACCTTTGCAGCATGGAGATTGGCAGGTGACGGACAATGGGAATTCCGCAGGAAATGTTGGCTTTTTTCCAATGTTGTTGAATTGGGCGGATGACAGGCCTGATCACCTGCTTATTGGCCGCGACGAATCCAAAAACCTGCAGAGACAACTGACTTGGCGACCACGAATCTTGACGGACGTGGCTGGTGCGGGGATTCCAAAGATCGCGTTGCCGATGAGGTGGGAATTTGCCTCATCGTGGAGACAGGAATTCGCGTGGTCCTGTGAACAAATGGATGTCCTTCCCATCACGATAGATCGGAGTGATCTGATCAATCTGGTGTCTGCAGTGGATGAGCTGGCATTGGCCCCCGGGGTGACAAAACCAGAACTGGAAATCGGACCGTCAACGTTTTGATCGGTCGATTTCATCGGATCAAATCCCGCAAAAGCTTGCATTCAGCCAGCTCGGAGTTCCTGAAGGTTGGAAGCAAAGGTGGCCGGTTCAAATGGTTCTGAACAGCGACCAAATATTGGTCTGGTTTCGGACTGAATTCGGACAATTATCCCGGTAATGGTGCGAGACAGTGCATCGTCGACCGAATCCACAAACGCAAAAACGACCACGAAGCCGAATCAGGACGCAGCAAGCGCTGCAATCCAACCAGCTGGCGGAGGGGGTGGGATTCGAACCCACGGAACCTTTCGGCTCTCCGGTTTTCAAGACCGGCGCAATCGACCACTCTACCACCCCTCCGTTTGGGTGCGCGGTGCGGGGAGGGTATGGCCGTGGAAGATCGCTATTTCAAGAAAAACCATTCCGGAGCCTGCGGGATTCGAATGAAGCTGGGGAAGTTCCGGAGTTCCTAATGGCTTGCCAGCATCGGCACGCCACCGGAGTCTCGCCGCCCGACGATGCCCGAGTTTTCCGGAAACTGGAACTATCCCAAGGAACTGCCCGTGGTGGAGCACCGGCAGGAAATCATTGATGCCGTGAAGGCGCATCAAGTGATCGTGGTAGTGAGCGACACGGGTTCCGGAAAAACCACGCAGCTTCCGAAGATGGTCGCCGAGGCCTTGGGACCGGTGGGCGGGCGCATTGGTTGCACGCAGCCGCGCCGGATCGCCGCCGCCAGCGTGGCGAAACGGGTGGCCGAGGAACTTTCCGTGCCGCTCGGCGGATTCGTTGGCTATCAGGTACGCTTCGAGGAGAAACTCTGCGCGGAGACGCGCATCAAGTTCATGACGGACGGCATTCTGCTCGCGGAGACGCAGGGCGATCCGGATCTGCGGCAGTATGAAGCGCTCATTCTGGATGAAGCGCACGAGCGCTCGTTGAACATCGACTTCCTGTTAGGTTGGTTGAAACTGCTGCTCGCCGGCCGCCCGGATCTGAAGCTGGTGATTTCCTCCGCCACCTTGGACGCGGGTTCCTTCGCCGCGTTTTTCGCCGAGCATGGATTCGAGGTGCCGGTGATCGAGGCACCGGGCCGGATGTTTCCCGTCAGCGAGTTTTTCCTGCCGCCGAATGACGACGAGGAGCTTCCGCAACACGTGGGACGCGCGGTGGACTTTCTAACGGACGTCGAGCCGCAGGGCGACGTGCTCGTTTTCCTGCCGGGCGAACGCGAGATCCGCGAGTGCGCCGAAGTACTCGAAGGTCGCCGCCATCCGGGCACGGAGGTGCTTTCGTTGTTCGCGCGTCTCGGGCTCGCGGATCAACAGCGCGTCTTCACCCCGGGGAAAAAGCGCCGTCTCATTCTCGCCACCAACGTGGCGGAAACCTCTCTCACCATTCCACGAATCGCCTGCGTGATCGATTCCGGCATCGCCCGCGTGAACCGCTGGAGCCCGGGAAAAGGTGTGCAGCGTCTCCAGATCGAACCCGTTTCCCAAGCGAGTGCGAGACAACGAAAAGGCCGCTGCGGGCGCGTGCGTGACGGCGTCTGCGTGAGGCTCTACGAGGAGGCGGAGCTGATAGAGAGGCCGGAGTTCACCGATCCGGAGATCCGCCGCAGTTCGCTTGCCGGGGTCATCCTGCGCATGAAAGCGCTCGGACTTCCGGAAATCGATGAGTTTCCCTTCCTCGATCCGCCCGCTCCGAAGGCGATTTCAGAAGGCTATCGCACGCTGCGCGAGGTGGATGCCATCGATCGCGACAAGAATCTAACCGAATACGGCCGCCGCATGGCCCGCTTGCCGGTGGACCCGCGGCTCGGCCGCATGTTGATCGAGGCCCGCCACGAGCATTGCCTCGCGGAAATGCTGCCGATCATCGCCGCGCTGGAGTCCAACGACCCGCGCGAGCGCCCTGCCGAGCGGGTTCGCGAGGCGGACGCCGCCCACGCCCGCTGGAAGGATGCGGAGAGCGACTTCATCGGTATCCTGCGATTGTGGCGCGATGTTTCCAAACACCGCGACGAACGCGGACGCTGGAAACGCAACTCGCTGCGGAAGTTCTGCGGCTCCACCTACCTCAACGCCCGCCGCGTGACCGAGTGGGCGAACGTGGCGGACGAGCTGACCGACCTGCTCAAGCGCGAGTGGCACATCAAGGAGCCGGTGATGGGAAATAACGAATCGTTTCCCTACGCCGCCATCCATCGCTCTCTGTTAGCCGGAGTGCCGCGGCAGTTCGGCTTGTGGGACCGCGAGAACAAGGCCTACCGCAGTGCATCCGGCGGATTCTTCGCCGTATTTCCCGGTTCGGGGTTGTTCGGCATCAACAAACGCCACGAGTGGGTGGTTGCGATGGAGCTTGTGGAAACCTCGCGTCTCTGGGCGCGCCGCGTCGCCCGCATCGATCCGGAGTGGGTGGAGCAGGTCGCGCCGCACCTCTGCCACAGCCGCTACGGCGAGGCGCAATGGGACGAGGGCCAGGGCGCGGTCTATGGCAAAGAAACGGTGATCTGCGGCGGATTGCCGGTGGTTTCAGGTCGGCGCGTGCACTATGGACGCGTCGATGCGAAAATTGCTCATTCGGTGTTTGTCCGCGATGGTCTGTTAGCCGGAGGCATCCGCAAGAAAACCAAGATCCTCGATCAACTCGCGGAGATGCGCGCGGAGATCCAGGCGGTGGAGCAGAAACTCCGGCGTCCCGGTGGACTATGGAGCGACGAGGCGGTGATCCGTTTCTTCGAAGATCACATTCCCGGGGATATCCACACCGCGGCTGCCTTCCACAAGTGGCTTGCGGGCCATGAGGACAAGTTGCTGTTCTCGCTGTCCGATGTGATGGACGAGGATTTGGATTCGTTGGGGCTCGATCTCTATCCGGACACCCTCGTTCACGACGGAAACGAATACACCGTTTACTACAATGCCACGCAGGGTGAGCGCGACGAAGGCGTGACGCTCGGCGTGCATGTCGATCAGCTTCCGAAGCTCCCGCCATGGCTGCCCGCATGGGGAGTGGATGGAAACCTCCGCGAGCGCACGGAAACGATCCTGCGCTCGCTGCCGAAGGACTACCGCCGCGTCTGCCAACCCATCGGACCTCTATCCGACTCCTTCGCGGAACTCTGGTGCCGCGCGCCGAAGGACAAATCACTTCCACAGGCTCTATCAGAACATGTGCG
>DAISZP010000473.1:0-4228 GCA_036824745.1 Luteolibacter sp. | reverse complement strand
GGATGGCGGAGAACACCTTGCTGATCGCATCGGCCACCTTGCGTGCGCTTTCCTCGCCTTCGCAGAGTGCGAAGACCGAGGGACCGGCGCCGGAGATTGAGAAACCAAGCGCTCCGGCGGCGAGCGCGGCGCGTTTGGCTTTGTAGAAATCCGGTATGAGTTTCTGGCGGCGGGGTTCGGCGATCACATCGTGGATCGAGCGGGAGATGAGACCGTAATCCTCCTGGATGATGCCGCAGAGCAGGCCACCGAGGTTGCCGATCTGCTGGGTGGCGTTTTCGAGCGGGATCTCCTTCGGGAGAATTTCGCGGGCGACTTTGGTGAGGATTTCGATGTCCGGATGAACGACAGCGGCCCACAGGTTTTTCGGAGCGGGGAGCTGGGCGACGTCGAGCTCGTCGTTGGAACGGATGAAGACGATGCCGCCTAACAGACAGGGGCCGACGTTGTCCGCGTGCCAGGCTCCGTCCGCGGAGGCCTCGCCGGCCATGGCGAAGGGCAGGAGCTGTTTCTTGCTCAGTGGCTCGCCGATCAGGCAGTTCACGGCGAAGGCACCCGCTACGGCGGAGGCGGCGGACGAGCCGAGGCCGGAGCCGAAGGGCATCTTCTTGTGAATCTCCATTTCGATGCCGCGGTCGGTCATGCCGAGGTGCTTGAGCAGGTCGAGCGCGGCCACGCCGGCGGTGTTCTGGGCCGGGTTTTTCGGAAGCTTGCCGTTGTCTCCGGTGATCTTGGTGATGTGCAGGCCGGGTTTTTCGGAATGGCGGACCACGATTTCGTCACCGGGGGCATCGATGGCGAAACCTAACACATCGTAACCGCAAGCCACGTTGGCGACGGTGGCGGGTGCGAAGACACGGATTTCTTGGGAGTTGGGCATGGGAGAATGGGGCGCGTTGGCCGGTGGGTTGGAAAATGCCCGCGGAAACTCGGTGCGGGCGGCAAACATCAACCTGGGCGGACGGAACGCGCGGAGTCTGGGGGCGGCCCGCGCCCTTGTTCAAGCGCGGAAACACGCGTTTCCACCCTGCGAGCGCCGTTTCTCCGGTCTAACGGACGATGTCGTACACCACGATCTTCCGGCTGAGCGGCCCGAGCACTTCCTTGACCTTCTTCTGGTGCAGCGGATGGGATTCGTAGGCCTGCAGGTCTTTTGCGGAATCGAAGCCCATGACGAAGCCGACATCGAACGAGTCGTCCACCACTGGGCGGTCCGAGGGCAGCGCGGTGCCGTGGTCGATGAAACGCACGCCCGGGATGGACCGGAGTTCATCACCTGCGGAACGAAGCGCCTGTTTGTCCGTTTCGTTGCCGGGTTTCTTGAGCCAGACGAGCACCACGTGGTCCACGCTGCCATGAGCGGGGCGTTGAATGGTGGCGCAGGAGGAGCACAAAACGACGGAGGCGAGAAGGGGGATGAGTTTCATGGCGGATGGTTGGTTAGAAGAAGAACCAGCGGCGCTTCTTTTTCTTGTAGGATCCGTCTCCCACCGAAATCACCTCGATATGGGTGGTGCACAGGCCCTGATCATAAAAGCCGAGTTTTTTGGCGGCGCGAGGAGAAACGTCGAGAATGCGTCCGGGGATGAACGGCCCCCGGTCATTGATGCGGACCTTCACCGAACGGCCGTTCTCCACATTGGTGACCTTCACCATGCAGGGCAGGGGAAGCGTCTTGTGGGCGCCGATGATGTGCCAGGGCATCACCTTTTCGCCGAGCGAGGTGGTGCCCCGTTTCAGCCCGAACCATGAGGACTCGTTGTACCACGAGCAGGTGCCGGTATCCTCGTAGTTGAGTGCCTCCTTTACGCCCATCGGCTGGTAGGACTGGCCGCGGACAGTATAGGACTTCGTTTGATAACCCTTGTAGCCGCCGGGGTAGGCGCAGGAGGCGAGCAGGGAAACGGCCAGCATTCCCGCGATGACGAGGCTTCTGTGGAAAACGAAAGCCGGGTTCATGATTCCGGGGACGCTTTCCGGCCGGATTCCTGCCGTTCGCGGATCGTTTGCAAGGTGGCGGAAACTTTTTCCTTCATCTCCTTGCCGGGCTTGAATTTGACCGCCGCGCGCGCGGGGATCGGCACATCCTTGCCGGGGTCCTTCGGATTGCGGCCGATCTTGGCCTTCATCTCGCGCACTTGAAACGCGCCGAAATTCCGCATCACGACCGTGTCGCCGTGGGCCAGTGAATCGGTGATTTCGTCGATCAGGGTCTGCACCACCTCAAGCACGTCTTGCTGGGTGAGTTGCAGGCCTTTGGCTCCGAGGGTGTCGGTGATCTTGATGGCAAGTTCGCGTTTGGTGATGGTGGCCATGGGAGATGAAAGGTGAAGATTGCAGTGTGCGGGTGGATTGAAACGTTCTCGTAGAGATTTGTCGCGACTTAAATCGACTAATTTGCAGTGGTTTACGCCGAATCTTCGGAAGTCTTTTCAATTTTTTCCGAGATAGTTCCGAGGACTTCGGAACTTGTCTTGAAATGAAGCTTCGCGGCCTTGCCCAGACTCTCTTTTCCGTGTTTGGCGACCAGGGTTTTTGCGGCTTCGACCACCGCGGCTGAGGCTCCGAGTGGTAGATTCACCCCACAAGCGGTGGAGGTTTTTTCCATCCAATCGACAAAACGCTCGCGGGCGATGATCGAGGCCGCGGCCACGGCGATGTCGGATTCGCCCTTGGTGCGTTGTTCGAGATGGATGTTCACGCCTTTTTGTTTCAGCGCGCGCTCCAGCACCTCGGCCCGGGCAAACTGGTCGCTCAGGGCACGCGGGCAGCTTGGCACGGCGGCGGCGAGTTTCTCGATCACCCGGGCGTGGCCCCAGGCGAGCAGGCGGTTGAGGTTGCCGAAGGACGCATACATCTCGTTGTAGCGCTCGGGCCCGATGGAAACGAGTTCCACCACGCAGCCCGGCACGCTGCGGATCACGGCGGCGAGCTGCCGGATCCGCGCCGCGCTGCCGATCCGCTTGGAATCCATCACCCCGGAGTCGATCAGGCTCCGTGCGATCCGCGCATCGGTGTAAACCCCCGCGATTACCAGCGGGCCGAAATA
Organism: Luteolibacter sp.; assembly: GCA_036824745.1. Taxonomy (GTDB): domain Bacteria; phylum Verrucomicrobiota; class Verrucomicrobiia; order Verrucomicrobiales; family Akkermansiaceae; genus Luteolibacter. The sequence continues at coordinate 1,179 of DAISZP010000473.1, read as the reverse complement.
ATCCCCCTTGCCGCTCTCGTCGATGCCGAAGTGCGGCTCGAACAAGTCCGGCTTCAGCACCTCCTCGTATCCGAGCCGCGCCTCGCCGAGGATCTCCGGTTCCAAGGTGAAACGGATGAAGTCCTCCGTTTCCTTGCCCTGCACCAGCACCTTCGGGCCCTTCTCGTAAACGGTCACGTTCAGCTTGCCCTTCTTCGCCGAAAACAGCGCGTACGGTTTCGCCTCGAACTCAAACCCGCGCTCGTCCAGCACGCGGCGGAGTTTTTCCGCCTGATCCGTGGTGAGGGGCGAGGTGTGGCTGGTCACAGGCTCAGCGTCGGAATTCGCGCCCCGGCAATCAAGCGGCGAGTGCTTCTTTCCCGCCGATCGATCCGGACAAAAGAAAAGCGCGCGTTGGATTTCCCCCCGGATCTCGCAACGCGCGCTTTTTTCATCGCTGACCGGCTCCGGCCTCCTCTGCTTGGTTTCCCCCCGGATTCCAAACGGATTGTTAGGCCTAACCTGATCGGCTGATAGTCCATAGTTGCTCACGCACCCTCAGGACAAGCTCAAAGTTGCACGAAAATCAGGAATCCGGAAGCAAATTGAGGTGCCGGAAACGGCCAAGAAGTCCCAAAAACGGCCGCAAGCCGACTCAATCGCCTCCAGACACGGAAACCAGCGGCGCTTCCTCGCTTCCGAGCCCCTCCAGCAGGGTGGAAACGCTTGCCCCATACCCCGGCAGCCGCAGATCCGGCCGGATGTCCGCGAGCGGCTGGAGAACGAATCGCCTCTCCCCGATCCGCGGGTGGGGGAGTTCCAATTCGGCATCCCGGTGAAACCGTTCTCCCAGATAGAGAAGGTCCACATCGATCACACGCGGTTCGTTCTGCAATCCGCTGCGGAACCGGCCCAGGCGGGCTTCGATTTCGCGGGCGGCCGCTAACAGTTCCAAGGGACTGCCGCCGTATCCGAACTCCACCACCGTGTTGAGGAAATCCGGCGAACCCGGCGGGCAGAAACGCGGCTCGGTCTGATAGATCGGCGCTTCGAGAAATGGTTCGCCCGTTTCCGCGATGCCGCGCAGCGCGTCAATGGCCGACCGCAGGTTCGCGAGGCGGTCACCGAGATTCGAACCAAGGGCGATGCCGGCGCGCACGGGTTTCACTCTTCGAAATTCTGCAGCCGGGAGATGCCGCT
>DAISZP010000472.1:0-4237 GCA_036824745.1 Luteolibacter sp. | reverse complement strand
TTCTCCGGAAACGGGCAGCACCGGGATATGGCAGTGATCCCAATGGCCCTTGTTCGTGTGGGCGAAGGCTTGAATCGTCTTGTCCTCGTATTCATAACCCGCGCCGCTGCCGAACTTGGTGATGGGGCTGAGCTGGACCATGCCGTTCGGCATCGAGGCTCCGGGAAAGGTGAGCCCGGCCCAGACGCGCCAGGGTGGCTCGAAGCCGATGTCCTTCACATTGGTGATCGGCGCGGTGCCGAGAAACAGATTCACGCGGTCCACGGGTGAGGTTTCCGCTTTCAGAAAAGCGGGCAAGGCGAGGCAGAGGAGGATCGGGAGTCGTTTCATCAATGGAAGTCCGGACTACGAATGGCGAAGCGGGTGATTTTCCGGTTTTCCCCCCTCCGATCGGGGGGCGGGAAAATTGTCAGACAGGGAAACGTGGTGGTTTCGTTATTGAAGCATCGCAGCCATTCGTTTTGCTTTCGTTATGAGATTCACCTCACCCCTCGTTCCCGCCATGGTCATGGCGGTTTCTTTGTTTCAGGAACCTGCCTCCGCCGCCGTCGATCCCCAGGTGGATGCCGCGGTCCAGTCAGTCTATCCGGCCTTGGTGCGGATCCACGTAGTTTCCGAAGAAGGCGGTGCTGGGCGGATGCAGAAACTTCGTGGCAGCGGGTCAGGCACGATCATTTCGCCGGACGGCTACATTTTGACCAACCACCACGTCGCAGGCCGGGCCACGCGGATCACCGTGCGCCTCGCCGACCGGCAGGAGCTTCGTGCGACGCTGGTGGGCACGGATGCGCTCGCCGACCTCGCGGTGCTCAAGATCGATAAGAAAGATCTCCGAAATCCCGAAGCGGCGCTGCCGGTGGCGAAATTCGGCGACAGCAGCACGCTGAAAGTCGGCGATGTGGTGCTGGCCATGGGCAGCCCTGCCGGACTTTCGCAGTCGGTCACCCAAGGCATTGTGGCGAACACGGAGATGATCGCACCCGGCGGTGCTATGCGTCTCGATGGTGAGGCGGTGGGGGAAATTGTCCGCTGGATTGGCCACGACGCGGTGATTTTTCCCGGAAACTCCGGTGGTCCCTTGGTCAATCTGAAAGGCGAGATCGTTGGTGTGAATGAAGTGGGCATCGGCAGCCTTGGTGGCGCGATTCCCGCGAATCTCGCGAAGAAGGTGACCGAAGAGCTGATCGCGAGCGGCGAGGTGAAGCGCAGCTGGATCGGTCTGAGCACCCAACCGCTTTTGAAAAGCCTGAAGGCCGAATCCGGCATCCTCGTCGGCGGCGTGGTCGAAGGCGGTCCCGCCGAAAAAGCCGGGCTCAAGTCCGGTGACCTCATCACCAAGGTGAATGGAAACGAGATCGCCGCTTCCCGCGCACCGGAGGATCTGCCGGTGTTCAACCGTCTCTTGTTAGAAAGTCCGGTCGGATCGGTGATCGCGATGGAAGGCACCCGCGATGGCAAGCCGATGAAGTGGGACGTCACCTCGACCGAACGCGAACCGGCCGAACCGCGCGAAAAAGAGCTGCTTTCGTGGGGCATCACCGCGCGGGATCTCACGAAACTGCGCGCCAAGGAACTTCTCCGCTCGGACAACCAGGCTGTGGAAGTCCAGAGCCTGCGTCCCGGTGGTGCTTCGGCCGCGGCGAAACCCCAGATCGCCCCCGAAGACCTGATCCTCGCGGTCAACGACAAGCCGACTCCGGATTTGGACGCGCTCATCAAGGTCAGCGCCGAGATCACCGAAGGCAAAACCGAACCGGTGCCGGTCCTCGTTTCCTACGAGCACGACGGCAGCAACTATCTAACCGTCGTCAAGATCGGCCCGGAGCCGGATGACGACAAACCCGGCATCGCCAAGAAGGCATGGGTGGGCGTGGACACGCAGGTGATTTCCAACGAACTCGCCGAAGCGCTCGGCATTCCCGGTTCCAAAGGCGTGCGCGTCACCCGCGTTCATCCGGGCACCAATGCGGAAAAGGCCGGACTCAAGGTCGGCGATCTCCTGTTGAAACTCGACGGCGAGGTCATCCCCGCCTCGCGGCCGGAGGAGTCCGACGTGTTCGCCTCGCTCATCCGGCAATACAAGGTGGGTGTTGAGGTCAATCTCGCCGTCCGCCGCGGCAAGGAGGAAATCCAGGTGAAGGTTCCCTTGCAAACCGGCCACGAAGTCACTTCGGATCTGGATTCCCACGAGTGCGAATCGCTTGAGTTCAACGCACGCGACCTGGGTCAGGAAGACCGCGTCACACGCAAGCTTGCGGATGATTTCAAGGGCGTGCTCGTCACCGCTACAAGGCCCGCGGGCTGGGCCTCCCTGGGAGGACTTTCCTCCGGAGACATCATTCTCACCATGGATGGCAAGCCGGTGGAATCCATCGACGTCCTCAAATCCGTGCTTGCCGAAGTCGAGAAAAACCATCGCAGTCCGATTGTCATGTTCGTCCGCCGGGGCATCAGCACCCGCTATGTCGAGCTTGAGCCTTCCTGGTGAGTCCCGTTCCCATTCCATCCCATGAAATCAAAACTACTGTCCGCCCTCTGCCTGTTGACCGCGCCACTCGCCTCCGCCGCCGACGGGCCGCTGAAGGACAAGGCGCTCGCGCTCTCGAACTCCAACAAGGACTCCGTGCTCTTCCTGAGTGCCGTCGTCGAAATGGAAGTGACCGCCGGTGACAGCCCTTCGCGCAAGGAGGAGAAGAAAATCGAAGTGCTGGGAACCGTGATCGGCGCGGACGGATTGATCGTCGCGCCGAACTCGGCGCTCGACGTCGCCGCTTCCGTGGACGGCCGCACCTTCAACACGCCCCAGGGGCCGATGAAGGTCAGCGCCAAATCCACGACCAAGGAAGTGAAGATCCTGTTGCCGGATGGCTCGGAGGTGCCCGCCAAGGTGGCCTTCAAGGATCCGGATCTCGATCTCGCCTTCATCCGCCCGGAGAAACCCGAGGAAGTGAAGCTCACCCCGGTCAATACCGCGGAGAAAGCTCCTCTCGGACTGCTGGATGACGTGATCCTGTTAGGCCGCCTCGGCAAGGACCTCAACCGCGAGCCGGTGGTGTTCACCAGCGAGATCGTTTCGATCATCACCAAACCGCGCACCTTCGGGAAAATCGGCACCCAGACGCTCGGCATGCCGGTGTTCAACAAGGATGGCGAGTTCGTCGGCATCGGCGTCAACCGTTTCAGCGCGAAAGGTGATACCGAACAAGGCGCCGCGCCGTCGAACGTGGTGCTTCCCGCGGACGATCTGTTGGAAGCCGCCGCACAGGCGAAGTAATGCTTTGCTAGAGACGCTCCCGTGGCGCTGGATCAGGTCCAGCGCCAGTTGGGGCCGCGGATCGCGGCGAGGGCTTTCACCGAATCCACCCCGGCTTTGGCTTTGGTTTTCATGGCGCGCTGGTGGCGTTCCCAGTTCCGCCGCTCGTTTTCCGAAACGACGTGATTCGCCTCATGCGGCACCTGCATGCCGACGAGCATGGTGAGGAAACCCTCGATGCCATAGATGTTCGGCGTGTAGGGGAGGGATCTAACGGTTTCCGGCGCCGGGCCGAGTTTCCGGTAGGCCTGATGGAAGTTCTCGAAGTCTCCGAGGCTGGTGTGCTCGCGGGCGAACTGCCAGAATGGCGTGTCGAGCCGCGTGTTGAACTTGTAGTGGAAGGCGAGGAAATCGCGGATCTCGTCCCAGGCGCGGGCGATGATGAGGTTGTAGTCGTCCTTCGCCGCCTGGTCCGGCATGCGGTTCGTCACGCGGAGTTTTTCAATGAACCAGCGGACCTCGTAGATCAACTGGGCGAGCGCGGTGGCCTCTAGCGGTTCGACGAAGCCGGACGCGTTGCCGATGGCGAGCGTATTGCCCACCCAGTTCCTGTCATAACGGCCGCTCTTGAACGGAACGACGCGCGGTTTGTTAGAAACCTTCGGATTCTTGGTTAGAAACTCGTTGAGCGCGTCCTCGTCGCTGATGAACTTCGAGGAATAGACGTATCCGCGGTTGATCCAGTGTTCGTGCTCGATCTGCCAGCACCATCCGCTGTCCATCGTTTCCGCGGTGGTGTAGGCCTGCAGCGGCTCGTCCGTGCGCGTCCAGCCGCCGATCACCGCCTTGTCGCAGAACAGGACATCGGTGAAGGGTTTGAATCCGACGCCGAGGGTCTTGCCGATGAGTTCGGCCCGGAAACCCGATGCATCGATATAAAAATCCGCCGTGCGGGTGACGCCGCTTTTGAAGACGAGTCCGGTG
>DAISZP010000471.1:0-4254 GCA_036824745.1 Luteolibacter sp. | reverse complement strand
CGATTTCATGGGTGCCACAGCCGGCGAGGGCGGCGGTGAAGGCAAGCGGCAGGAAACGTTTCATGCCGTCGATGTAGGCGGTGAACAGGCAACTGTCCATTTCCGCGTCATTGCTTGATGGTGAACTTGCGGCCCTTGCCGCTTTCCCATGCGGTGCGCACGCTGTTGTAGAGCGCTCCGAGTTCCTGCGTCGACTGGACGAGATACTCCACGGTCTTGGCGTGGGTGGTGTTCGGGTAATCCTTGTGAACCATGTAGGGCGCGTTCGTCCCCGCGCGGTCCGCGGCCTTGTCCACGATCTCGCGGCCGCGGTCCACGATGCGCGCGGCGGCGTTTCCCGCGGAATTTCCCGTCATTGTGTCGGTCACGGGGGAAACGAAGTAGAACCTCGCGAGCGCCTGGCCGACTGTGTCCACGGTGACTTCATCGACCACGAGTCCGCCATCGAGCACGTATTTGTGGCGGCTGATCGAGGTGATGCGGTCGAGCGCCACCATGTATTGCCCGCCGGCGACGGAGGCCTGCCAGACACGGTTAGATTCCGGGGAATCCGCGATCTTTTCGTTGTTCGCGGGAGTTTGTTGAGCCGGAGCCGGGTTGTTGTTCTGCGCATGCAGGCAGGCGGCGCTGGATGCCAAGGCGAACGTGATGGCGATCAGGGTTCTGGTTTTCATGGACGAAGGATGGCAGTTGGAACGGCGTTTGGCCAGAGACTCTCTCAAAGGTTAGGGGAAGTTAATCATTGTCACCCCGGAGTCGATCCGGCAAGATCACCCTCGTGGTCCGATACCGCCCCAACGTCGCCGCCCTGGTGGTGAACTCCGCTGGTTGCCTGCTGATCTGCGAGCGGGCGACCGTGCCGGGCGCGTGGCAGTTTCCCCAAGGCGGCGTGGACCCGGGGGAAAGCCTGGAGCAGGCCTTGTTCCGCGAGGTCCGCGAGGAGGTCGGGCTGCTGCCCCAGCACTACGAAGTGGTCTATCAGCGCGAGGGCTACCGCTACCTCTATCCGCACGATGTCCGCGGCAAGAAGCTGCGCAAGCACGGCAACCACGGGCAGGAACAAACTTACTTCCTCTGCATGCTCAAGGACGGCGCGCCGCCGGTGAACGTGAACCAGAAGCCCCGGGAGTTCCGGGCCTACCGCTGGATTCCGCCGGAGGAGTTCGACCTCGACTGGCTGCCGCATTTCAAACGCGACGTCTATCGCGAGGTCATGCGGGACTTTTTCAAGATCGAGCTGTGAGTCCTCCGGGATCGCGGCCGATGCCTAACAGCAATGCGAGCGCCCGCACGGCGAATTCCACGCGGGACTTCCAAAGTCGCGCCGGGCGCACGATTTCCCAGCCGCTCTCCTCCGCCAGACGCGTGAGTTCCACCGAGGGATTCACCATCGTGGCGGATTCGCAGAGCGCCAGCATCGGCAGATCCGCGCGGCTGTCCGTGTAGCCGCGGGCGTTCACCAGCTTGCCGTTTTCGAAACAACACGCGGGAAGCACTTCGCGGAGCCGCCTCACCTTCGCGTCGCCCTTGTGGTTGGTTAGATCGGGAAACAAATGCCCGAGCTCCACCGGCGTGCCGAGCACAAGATCGAAACCAAGTTCGCGGCCGATCTCACTCACATAGAACTCCGGACTGGCCGAGGCGAGGATTAGGAAGTGCCCGGCCTCGCGTTGCTCTTCGAGCCTGGCTTTCATTTCCTGATAGATCGCGGGCATCACCGCCTTGGCGAAGTCCTTGGCATACTCATCCAGTTGCCCGCGGTCGATTTTCCACAAGAAGCTCAGGAAAACCCGCTTCATCGTGCCCGCGCCGAGCATCGGAGCCAATGGAGTGAACGCAAGGAACAGCGGCAGGAACACGATGCGCCACGGCTCGCGACGCACCACGAAATGCCGGAACAGCAACTGGCAATCCCAGGCAAGCAAGGTGCCGTCGAGATCGAACAAGGCGATCCCTTTCGGAGCGGTGTTTGGCAAGACGCGGTTCACTGGCTGCATGAAGCCTGATTCCCCGGGTTTCGCAGGAAAAGGCGAAACACTCATTCCACCGCGCCCGCTTCCAGTTTGCCACCGCTCAAGTCCTGATCCGGCAGCAGCAGCGCGAACAAGGCCGCCGGCAAGAACAACCACGAAGCCGTGAGCAGCACTCCGGCGAAGTCGCCCTGCACCTTGTTGAAAATCCCGAAAAACACCACGCCCGCCGCCGAGAGGATGCGGCCGATGTTGTAACAAAACCCCGCGCCCGTGCTGCGCAGGAGCACCGGAAACAAGGGCGGAAGGCACATCGTGAACAAACCGAAGCAGCCCTGCATCACGCCGATCGCCGCGAACAATCCGTAGATCACCGGCAGACTGTGGCTGGTGGAAAACGTGAACAACATCAGGCCGAAGTAAGCCGCCAGCATCAGCGCGATCGCTTTGGCGTAACCTAACAGCTTCGCAAGACCACCCGCCGCGAAGTTTCCGACCAGCGATCCCACCATGATCCACAACAAGGCCATCACCGTGGCCTGATCCTTGTCCACCTTGGCGGCACCCACCTCCGGCAGGCTGCGGATGAAACTCTGCTGCCAGAACATGAAGGTCCAGTGGGCGGTTAGAGACACCGCGCAGATCAGCGAGACACGCCAGGTGACGCTCCGCACTCCGGGGCCGAACAACTCGCGGATGCGCGGTTTCGCCTGACCCTCGCGCGCTTCCACCCATTCCTCGGTCTCCGGCACCGCGCTGCGGATCCACAAGGTGATGAACGCGGGCAGCACACCCACGAGGAAGATCCATTGCGGCGGGTGGCCTTTCAACAAGGCTCCGGCCAGGCAGGCTAACAGAATCCCGCAGTTCACCGCGCTCTGCAAGGTGGCGGCGATCCATGGTCGCCATTTCTTCGGCCAGGTTTCCGAAAGCAGCGAGGCCCCCACCGCCCACTCGCCGCCGATGCCGAGCGCGGCCAGGAAACGAAACACCAGAAGATGCCACCACTCGGTGGAGAAATACGACAGTCCGGTGAAACACGCATAGGTGAGGATCGTCAGCACCAAAGCGCGGCTGCGGCCTAACAAATCCGCCACCCGCCCGAAAAATCCGCCGCCCAGCGCCCAGCCGACAAGGAACGCCGCCTGGATGATCGAAGCTTTTCTTCCCACGTCCGGATCCGCCTCGTTCGTCATCAGCAACTGCGCGACGAACGCCGTGGCCACCAGCGTGTAAAGATGCATGTCCAGCCCGTCGAACAACCAGCCCAGCCAAGCCGCTATCCCTGATCGCACCTGCTGGGGTGATAGATCGCGCAGGCGGCGGATTTCAGAGGTGGAAGATGGCGTGGCGGACATGAAGGGCCACACTACGCCGGACGGGCCAATGGCATGGCAAGAGGGAAGTTCGGATCACATTCGCGCCAGACCCGAACTTCCATTCTCCGGCGGACGGTCAGAACTGCTTCGTGAACGTCCCGATCGCCATGTCCGTTCCAGTTTTGGTTTCGGATTTCAGGAAAGCGGCGCCGTTGGAGTAGATGCCATCATAGTCGGGCGCATTGGCGCGATCCTTGCCCTGATAATTGGAGAAGCCTTCAGCGACTACCCGACCGGTCGAAGTTTCAATCAACTGCATCTTCGCCGCGTAAATCATGAAGTATTTCCCGATGCTGAAGGGGTAGTAGGTTCCGAACCAAGCGGTAGTGAAACAATCCAGCACATAGTCGGCATGGGCGTTCTGCGCGGCCACTTCCTTCGGATCAAGCGAAGTGGTCGTGCCGCGGCTGGCAACAGGTTTGAGGCCGGTTTTTGACAGAAGATCCTTCTCGCAAGCTTTGGAAAGAGTGAGGTTCGGATCCCCGATCTGATGTATCCGGATCTGTTCTGCTCCTTCTTTTTCCGCAACCGCTCCCGCGATCGCACCACCTACCGCTCCGCCCAGCGAAGCGGCCGCCATGGCGCTTTGTTTCATCACCCAGTGATGCGGTTTCTCGCGATGGGTGACCGTGACGGTCTTTCCACGCATCACCGCCTTGTCTGCTGAGGACAAGGCGACGTTCTTGGTGCTGACACAGGAGGTCAGGAATCCCGCAACAAGGACGCTGGAAACGATAAATCGAACAGCCCGACGAATGGATGACGAGTTCATGATGGCAATGGTTTCACGGACCATTTCATCACAGCCGCGAACCACGGCATATCTAGCAGCCCTAGGCCGGACATCCACTTCAAACTTCCGGAAAGTCTCAGCCCCGCGCTCCCGCCATCTTCCTGGGCGGGGT
>DAISZP010000470.1:0-4268 GCA_036824745.1 Luteolibacter sp. | reverse complement strand
TGGGAAAGCTTGGAGAGGGGATCGGAGGTGATGCTGATGCGGAACAGGTCGTCCACGGCATTGCCGCCGCTGCTGCTGGCGCGGATTTTCAGATCGAGTTCCTTGGGGGGCTTGGACTGCGGGAACAACTCGGTGGTTTTCACCTCGAGTTTGTATTCCTTGGCGAGGTCTTCGAAACCATCTCCCTGTTGGTCTTCGAGCTTGCTGGAGAAATCGGCGATCTGCTCGTCGAACTCGAACTGCTTCTTGCGCTTGGCCTCGGCGAACTCGGCGGCCTTCTTGGCTTTTTCCGCTTCCTTCTTCTTCTTCGCCTCATCGGTGGCGGCGGCATCGGCGAGGGATTCCTTCTCGTCTTTCGTTTCCGCATTCGCCTCGGGATCCACCGGCAGTTCCGGAGTGGCGATGAGGTAGCTGAACTTGCGCAGCGGCTCGGTTTTGAACTGGTCCTGGATCGCTTCCCAGTAGGTTTTGATCTCCTCGTCGGTCGGCTGGATCTTGTCCTGATAGGGATCGATGTTGAGCGTGGCGATCTCGCCATCGACCTGCTGCTGGCTGAGGGCGAGTTCCTTGGCGGCGATGTCGCGGTTCGCGGTGAGTCCGGAGCCGATGATGCCGCTGATTTTCGAGGAGGCGAGCATGTCGGAGACGAGGTCCTGGAGGTCACCTTCCGAGAGTCCGAGGTTGCCGAGGTAACGTTCCACGAAATTGCTGTAAGCCTCGGGGTTGAACTTGCCGTCCTTGTCCGCGAACATCCGCATGGCCTTGATGTGATCGAAAACCTCCTGCTGGTCCGGATAGACGCCGAGTTCCTTCTTCGCATCCCGCAGGATCATGCGGCCGATGAAGAACTTCTCCGGATCTTCGAACGAGGTGCCGGTCATCGCGCGCAGGAAGGGGAACACCTCCATGTTTCCGGACTGCATGAGCGCCATGGTGAGCTGGAGGGAGTTCGCGCCGAGATTGCGGTATTCCGCGTCGTCGTAGGTCCGGCCCGCGATCTTGTACATCGGGCGCCCGGCTCCACCGCTGTGGAACAGGTCTTCCTTGAATCCGAATACAAGGGCGATGACGACAAGGACGAGGGCGAAGATGATCAGGCCTCGGTATTTGCGGATGTTTTCAATCATGAAGCGTGGGTTGCGGTTGCTGCGAACGCCGGGAGTAAAGATGGCCGGGGGCCGGGCATCAATGGTAATTCTCACCGGAATTGCGGGCGGCGGTTTGGCCGGGCGGAACGGGAATTTGCACAGAATCCGGCTTGCCCGGGGGGCGGGATGCGGGTTGTTTGGGGCAGATGAATCTTCGTTGGATCAACGCGCTGCTTTGGGGGAATTCCGTGGCCCTGGCATGGATGTGGGGGCTGGGACTGTTCTTCAGCGTGCAAATGACCTTCATGTTCGGCCTCCAGGGGCTGCTGCTGTTCGCCATCCCGAACGCCTTCGGGCTGATGTTGTTCGGGTTCCTCACGCAGATCGTCGCGAAACGCCACGCGGGCGGCTCGGAGTCGCTGGCGATGTTCTTCGACAAGTTCGCCAAACCCTTCCGGCTGATTTTCTACCTCTACCAGGTGGTGGCCCTCACGCTGACCGTTTTCGCCCTGTCGAAATACCTCTTCGGATCGCTGGAACTCGTTCCCGTTTCCTTGAAATGGCTCTATCTGATCATGGTGGTCTTCGTCGTGCTCGCCGCGGGCTGCTTGTTTGGAGAGGAGTTCGGCATCGCGAAAATCAAGATCGGCCACGCGGGCATGGGCCTGCTGCTGCTGGTCTGCGTGGGGATCATTCTTTTCAACCTTAAGCCGCTGTTTCCTGAAAAAATCAACTGGCAGCCCGCGCTACCCGGCGCGTGGACCGGGCCATCGATGTTAGGCTACGCGATTCCCTTGCTCGTCGGCCTGCTCGTCGGGCCATGGCTGGACCTCCAGCACTGGCAGCGGGCGATCCAGATCCGCCGGGAAAACACCTCCATCAGCCTGAGCTATTTCTTCGGCGGCTTCATCTTCTTCCTGATGCTGCTATTCCACGGCTGCCTCGCCGCGTGGGTGCTCGGCAAAGGCGGCGTGCTCGCGGATGGCGCGGGCCTTTTCCGCTACATGCCGTCCAACGACATCGTCACCGTGGGACTCGACAAGTTTGTCTATGCCCACCAGCTCGTCGTGAAATACATCGACGCGCTGCCAGCCGATGCCAAGGGCCTGCTGCCCGCCGCCTACTACACCTTCCTCGGCATCTGTGCGATCACCACGCTGGACAGCGGCTACATCGCCCTCAAGTGGTTCCTCGGGGTCAATCTCGGCAAGAGCAACAACCTGTTGATCGGCATGATGCCGAAACGTCTGCTGGAATCGCCGATTCCCACGTTTTTCGTAATTCTGGTCATCGCCCTGATCGGTCTGGTGGCCCGGCTGGAGCTGGAATACTTCATGGTGTTCTACGCCTCGTTCTTCGTGGGTTACGCCGCGCTGGCCATCGCGCGCTGCTTCGTGCCGAACTCGCAGCACCCGCTGCCGCAGATCCGCATGTTCTCACTGGCCAGTATCTCGCTGGTAGTCTTCGCCTTCGGTTACTGCACTTCCGCGAACTTCCTGCTCATCCTGGGCTCGCTGCTGCCTCTGATCTATGTGGTCTGGCTCGTCTTCAACGCCGACCTGCTCCGCGTCGTCACCGAGAAGGCCGGCGAGGTGCTGGAGGCGGCGGCCCATGAGATCCCGGCCATCAAGACCATCACCAAGACCGCCTCCGCCATCGGTGCCACCCACGTTTCCGCGCCCGCGCCGCAGGACGCCCACTCGCTCAGCGGCCACTTCGAGGGCAAGTGGTTCGTCTATTCCTTCATCGCCACCTATCAGGACACGAACTCCGTCGGAAACGTTTACTTCGGAATGTACGGACTCTTCGTCGGAAAAACCCGCGAGCTCTTCTTCAACGAGGTCATGCCGGACTTCGACCTCAAGACCACCAAGTTCTTCATCCTCACCCGCTCCTTCGAGCACAAGTTCATCCGCGAGGCCCGCGAGTTCGATGCGATCACCGTGAAAATCCGCGTCGCCGACTTCAACCGCAAGTTCTGCACCCTGGAGCACCAGATCTTCGGCTCCGACAACGAGTTGTTAGGAAAAGGCAAGCAGAGCCTGCTCTTCGTCGCCTCCAAGGACTACGGCCTCATCGACATCCCCGGCGAGGTGCACCAGGCTTTCATGCCGTATGTGTGACCGGCGGATTTGTTAAAACGCCATCCGCACTCCCGCCAGCCAGGTCCAGCCGCTGAAGTCTCCGCCGCCGGTCGCGCCGTCGAGGTAGCTGTATTTCACGCCGGACATCAGCTTCAGGTTGTGCGAGTGCACGTAGTAGTTCAGGCCGGCGTAGCTGGCGAAGTAGGTGTCGCCCGCCTTGTCACCGAGGTCCGGCGCGAGCGCTTCGTAGCGTGTCGGCAGATAGATTCCGTTCCCGTTGCTGCTCCTCGCGGCCTCGAGGGTGGTGATGAGCTGCAGTTTGTCCGTGAAACTGTAGGTCGGCATCGCCATCACACCGCCCACATCAGGCCGGCCGTCCACGCCATCGCCCCAGAGCGCCTCGACGGTGAGCCCGAAGGCTCCCTCCGTGATCTGGTTGGAGAGCGAGAAGCAGTTCGCATAAAGCGGGGATGCGAGGCACGTCGCCGAAGCCGCGTAACCAGGATCCGTGTTGTGCAGCCATTGGAACTTCACCTCCGCCAGATCCCACGAGGTTTGTTTCGTGTAGTTGTAGCCGATCTTTCCTAACAACATCGCCCCGCCGTCGAAGTGGGAGAACTCGTCCACGCGATCGTTGCTGTAGGCACCGAGGTAATACAGCCAGCCGCCCGCGATGTTCTTGCCGCAGATCCATGCGCCGGTGAGCTCGCCGCCGTAGAACATGTTGCCCAACGCCGTGCGCTCGAATGGCAGGAACTCCTTGGACGAATACTCCTGCTCGCGGTTGAACTTCAGCTCGGTCTTGCCCGCGGAAATGTTGAGCGTCTCGTCCACCTCATACGTGGCGTAGGTTTCCGGCGTGCGCTTGTAAACCCGCGGGTCCAGATCCGGATAGAGATCCATCAGGTTGAGAAACGTGAGTTTCTCGAACAAGCGACCCTTCGCTCCGAGGCGGAAGCGGCGCACCTCCACATCGCCCCAGGTGTTCTCATCCGGCATGTCAGAGGATCCCCAGTTTCCCGAGTCGTCCGAGCCATACCCATACTGCGTTTGAAGCTGGCCGACCAATGCCAACTCCTCGATCCATGGATTCCCC
>DAISZP010000469.1:0-4297 GCA_036824745.1 Luteolibacter sp. | reverse complement strand
GGAGAAAACAACGACATTTTCGAGCGACTCTATGCCGTGCGGCTGGACCGGTTGCGCGCGTCCGGAGAATGCAGGGAGGTGCTGAAAGGTCGTGATTCCCGCGGATTGTTGGATTTTTCCTCGCACGAGGGTGGCTCAAGCATACTCCGGGAAGATCCCGCAGAATATCGCGTGAGCACATCCGTGCTCGATGATCCCAGCGACGAAGAGCTTCTTGCCGCCCTGCGCGAGGATGAGGATTCCCTTGGAGACATCACGGAGCTGAAACATGTCCGCACGGCTGCAGAGAAACGTGCCGCCGAGGAGATCGCCCAGCGCACGCCTTGTGCTGAATTTGAGAAGTTCAGGCCTTACTTCGAACGAGTCGAAAGGGAGATCAAGATGGGTCTGTGCCAAACGCAGCGTATCTCCGCTGACAATCGCTCCATCGAGGAAAGGGACTTTTTTATTCTCAACGGAATCAGCCTCTATGTCGCCGAGGTGGGAGAACCGCTAAAGACAACGGCCAACGAAGTGGATCGTCGCTTGCGCCTCATTTTTGCCAATGGCACGGAGAGCAATCTGCTCCTGAGATCACTGCAGCGCGCGTTTTATGATGATCCCACCGCCCGTCGTGTTGTGGTTTCCATGGAAGCCGCGCAGCTGACCTTCGGAGGAGAATTGGAACCGGATGACGTCGAAGCAGGCACCATCTATATTTTGCGGAGCAAGTCGGAACATCCGTTCGTCGTGCAGAACAGGACAGTGCTGCACAAGATCGGCGTGACCGGAGGAGATGTGAAAGCAAGAATCGCCAACGCGAAAAAGGATCCAACCTATCTGTTGGCCGATGTGGAAATCGTCGCAACCTTCAAGCTCGCGAATATTAACCGGAAGAAGCTGGAGGCATTGTTGCACAAGTTTTTCAGCGGTGCTCGGCTGGATTTCGAACTGAAGGATCGTTTCGGATTCGATGTGACGCCGCGGGAGTGGTTCTTAGTTCCTCTACCGGTCATTGAAGAACTGGTCCACCGGTTAATCGATGGCACGATTGGTGACTATCGTTACGAACCCGAGACAGCTCGCGTTGTCAGGCGGTAAATCGATGCGCCTGTGATCGAGTTGGCAGCAGCACCCGCGCTGACAAAGATTTTGTGGCGGCACCCGCTGGCAAGCGGTCGGCACATTTCCCGATTTCGGGATTTTCAAACGGCGCGGGGTGGTTAGGTTGCGCCCCCATGTCGTCCGCCAAGATCCGATTCACCTCCGCCTACGCCACCGGTCTCGTGCTCGCCAAGGTGGGCCATCCGCAGCGCGACGAGCCGCTGCAGACGTCCAAGGAGGTGTTCAAGATTGCGGAGGACGACCAGCAGACGCTGACGGCGATTTTCGTGAAACCGTTCCGCAACCTGAGCGGGCACAAGTTCAGCCATCATTCGTCGCTGGACCACCACGAGATGAACGCGTTCACCAAGGCGATCTTCGAGGCGGAGGATGGATTGTTGGAAAAGGGTTGTGAGATCGCCAAGCGGCTCTACGCGAAATCGAACCACCCGAACATCAAGTCCGGGGACTTGTGCATCTCGCTGATCCGTGATGTGGAGATCAACGGCGAGATGGTTTCCGCGCTGTGCATCCTCAAGTCCGAGAGCGTGGTGCCCTTCCTGAGCATTTCCACCAAGGACGGGGACCTGGAACTGCACACGGAGCAGGGGATCAATCCGGAAAAAATCGACAAGGGCTGCCTGATCCTGAACCACCTGCCGCAGAAGGGATACTACGTGCTGACCTTCGACCGCTCCGGCACGGACACGCGGTTCTGGATGCGGGATTTCCTCGGCGTGACACCGATCACCGACAGCCCGTTTCTCACGAACAAGTATGCGGACATGGCCGTTTCCTTCCTCGAAAAGGAGAAGAAGGAGAAAAAGGCGGAGCCGAAGGACGACGACACGCCGCCATGGAGCGACAGCTCACCGGTGCGCGAGGCGATCCAGTATTTCGAGGAGGCGGAGCATTTCAGCCTGCAGGAATTCGAGGAGAAGGTGCTCAAGGACGAGGCGACCAAGGCGAAATTCGCCGAGCATCGGGCGAAGGTGGAGGAGGAAACCGGCGAGCGGCTCGATGACTCGTTCGAGATCTCCAAGAAGGACGTCAGCAAGGCGAAGAAGAAGATCAAGACGGTGCTGAAGCTGGATACCGGCGCCGAGATCCGCCTGAAACCGGACCTCGCCACCAAACCCGAGCCGATTCTCGAATACGGCTTCGACGAGGAGAAGAAGATGAAGTTCATCCGGATTTTCTTCAACGAGGACCTGGCGGAGTGATGGATGGGTGAAACGGACCGCGAGTCTCCCGACTACCCCCATGAAATGAAGGGATCGAAACGCGGAGGCGGGGAGCACGCGGAGGGAAGAACCGCAGAGGCTGGAAGCGGCGAGGGTGGAACGGAGGCATCCAGGTTCCGATCTTGCGGATTCACCCATGAACCTAAATGGGAAAATGAACCGCGGATGAACGCAGATGGACGTTAATTTTCAAAGGCTTATGACAAATTCAAGCCTCACCTAAAAGGTGAGGCTTTGGATCGCTGGAAATCCTTCATTATCTGCGTCCATTAACGTCCATCTGCGGTTCCATTTCTTTTTCCAGGATGAAACCCAGCGCTTTGCTCCGCGCGCTCCGCAACTCCGCGTTTCGCTGAAATCCCGTTTTGATGCGTCGGCCCTGTGACAGGGCGGTTACACTAGGGGCAAACGAAGTGGCAGGTGGATAAAATGAACCGCAGATGGACGCGGATTTGGAAGAAATGCGACTCCATCTCGACCGAAACGGACTCACATCGGTTTTTCCGGTGCCAATTTTCCAAGATCAGATCATTCATCTGCGGTTGAATTTTCCCTAATGTATCGGCCCTGGCCTTGTGAAGCAACTTCCCGCTCGCGCTGCCGCGGGCATTGCGCTATCAGAAATGGACCATGGATGAAGAAGCGCCCCAATCGGAAAAGCCCGCCGTGCCGCCGCCGGACCTGCCGAAGCCGAGCATTCCACCGCCGGATCTGCCGAAACCGCCGCCGGTGGAAGCATCCGCGCCGCCACCACCGGTGAAGGTGGCCATCCGGCAAGCGGGTGATCCGGAACCGGAGCCGGATGACGGGACCCTCGCGCCGTTCAACACCCGCATGATCGCGGCCTTGATCGATGTGCTCATTTCCATGGGCCTCTACATCGCCGCGGTTTTCATCCTGCCGGGCTTCGTCGAGCGCGCGGCGGTTTTGCTGAGCCTCGGTTACCTGATCGCCCGGGATTCGCTGCCGTTTCTCGGCGGCCAGAGTGTGGGAAAACGGGCCGTGAAACTCAAGGTGGTGACTTTGGAGGACAAGCCCATCGTCGGAAACTGGGAGGTTTCCCTGATCCGCAACGGTGTGCTGCTGATCCCGTTTTTCGGCTTGGTGGAGCTGTTCGTCCTGCTCACCCGCGAGGGGAAACCCGATCAGGGACGCCGCCTCGGCGACGAGTGGGCGAAGACCAAGGTGGTCATCGCCGGAGATGAGCCGGCAGCGGGCGAGGAGACCTGATTGTCCGCTTCCCATGCGGGCCGGGTTCTGCCAGAGTCCGCGCATGGAAAGCCATGAAGTCCTGAGACGCGCCCTTCGGAAAACCACGCCCAAAGCCGTGGCTTCGGACTTGGGTGTTTCCCTCTCGCTCGTTTACAAGTGGGCGGAAAAACCCACGGATGACGGATCGGGCAGCAAGAACCCGCTCGACCGCCTGCTCCAGATCATCGAACTCAGCGGCGATACGGGGATCGTGGAATGGCTGTGCCGCCAGCAGGGCGGGCATTTCGTCAAGGACCTGGAAAACACCGGCATGGACGTGGACCACGTGCTTCCGGCCACTCAGGAAATCATCGGGCAATTCTCCGATCTGCTGGAACACATCACGGACGCCGCCGAGGACCACTCGGTCTGCAAGCAGGAAGCCGACGAGATCCGCGAGTGCTGGGACAAGCTGAAAAGCTACGCCGAAGCCTTCGTCCGCGCCTGCGAGGCGGGCACGTTCAAGGCGATGAAGCGGCTGTCCTGAGGAGGAGAGGCGGGGTTCGCTGGAGTTCAAGCTTTAGCTTGCCAGATGGAGACAAGCTAAAGCTTGAACTCCACATGGATGGCACTGGAGGGAATTGACGGGGTTCACACCTTGAACAAACCGCCGCGTTTGCCGCCGAGGATGGCGGCTCCCATGATGGCGGTGGAGAGGAACACCATCGCCCAGACGCCGAGGGCGGCGGCGAGTTCGGTGCCGTTTCCGAGCGTGCTGA
>DAISZP010000468.1:0-4301 GCA_036824745.1 Luteolibacter sp. | reverse complement strand
AAATGCCGACGAGTTTCCCATCGAGGAAAACACGGGCGGTGTGGGCGATTTTTCCGAGATCGAGGGTGAGGCCGGACCCGAGGTCTTCGGCGGTTTCAAACGAAGTCGAGTAGCGCGCGGTTCCGGAGAATGACTTCGCGAGGGGATCGGGCAGGGTGGTCCACGATGCGAGGTGTGGGAGATCCGCGGGTTTCGGAAGCGCGGGGCCGCCATCGAGGAATTCGAGTTTCCACGGGCCGGTCACGGTGAGCGTCTCGTTGGAAACCGCCGGCACCTTCCATGCGGGTCCGTCCACGGATTTCGAAGTGAAGGTGCGGATGACGATGGATTGGGATGGGGCGAGTCGCAGCGGGATTTCCGCGGAGTTGATCACCGCATGGAAATCGGGCCGCCATGGATCGAGCAGCACCGCGCTCTTGAAGCGGGTGGCGAGTTTGATGCTGCCGCTGAACTCCTTCCCCGTGCGGTTCACTATGAAATAGTGGAAACCGTCGGCGTGCTTGCGGCGGACGAAGCGCAGGCCTTGTCGGACCATCGTTTCGGACTTCACGTCATGACGGTATCCAAGAATCGATTTCAACTTCCCTAACCGATAGCCGAATCGATTCTTGCGCATCATTTCCCTGGCCGTTCCCCGTCGCTGCTCGAAGTTCAGGAAGCCCGGCACGTCCGGCACCGGAGGCTTGTCGTAACAGAAGAACTCGATCCTGCCGCCGCTGCCCTGGAGCCGCGCAACCTCGCGCAGGGTTTCCTCCGGGATCTTCTTGGCGGCAGGAATCACCAGCACCTTGAACGCGTTGTTTCCAAGAACGACGGCACCGTCTCTAACGGTTGCCTGTTTCAAGAGCTCATCGGACACGAAATCAAACGTGATGCCCTTTTTCCACATCTCCATCGCCGTCTGATAGAACGGCGTGGGGTGCAGCCATTCGTTCTGGTTGTGGATGGTGAAGAGCGGCAGTTTTTCCGCGCCGTCGTGAATGAGATCGGCGAACGGGAAATAGAGCA
The DNA here is from genome assembly GCA_036824745.1 of Luteolibacter sp. GTDB lineage: Bacteria > Verrucomicrobiota > Verrucomicrobiia > Verrucomicrobiales > Akkermansiaceae > Luteolibacter. The sequence goes on along the minus strand of DAISZP010000468.1, from coordinate 3,293 downwards.
GCACCTCGGAGTCCGGCTTGCCGGATTGCAGGATCGACTGGCAGCGCTGGAGATAGCCGGTGAACGCGGGCAGGTCGTGCCACAGACCGCCGTTCGGCCCCATGTGGGTGGAGGCATAGAACAGCCAGCCCGGCCACGGCGCGTCCTGCGGTGAGTAGGGGATGCCGTGGAAAAACACGTGGTTCACCCCGCCGAGAAAGACGAAATCCGCCGCCTCCTTGAGCTGCGCGGGTGTCACCTGGAAATGCTCGCCGAGCCAGGTGAAGGTTTCCGCGCTGACGAGCGGGCGTCCCTTCGCGTTCGCCGCGGATGCCGCGAAACGAAGCATCGGAATCTGGTCCTCGCCGACGTGACGGAAGATCTCGGTCTCCGGGATGTCGGACACCGCGTAGTGGTCTAACAAGTTTCCCGGCGAGCCGTGCGCCTGGTTCCGCGTGATGCCGCCGTGTTCCACCGCCCAGTCATGCCACGCGCTCAGGTAGGCGTGGTGCATCTCGCCGAGCGTCTGGCGGTAATCGGCGCGGACGCGGGCGATGGTCTCGGGATCGCCGATGCCGTTGAACGCCGGAAGCTGCGACTGCAGGTCGTAACCGCGCGCCTGGCGGAAGGTTTCTAACAAGCCGTCGCTCCAGTCCGCTCCGTAATACTCGAAGGAGTCGTGAAACCGCGCTCTCGGCAGCGGCGCGTCGAATTCGGAGAAAGCCTTGTCGAAGACCGCGGTGTAGCGGTTCATCGCGGCCTTGGAGTAGGGATCGAGCACCAGCCCGCTTCCCCCGGGCGCGGCGCGTTTGACGTTCTGGATGCCGCGTTTCACCGCGATGCCCGAGACCGTCCATGTTCCATCCGGGGGCGTCCAATCGATGCCATGATCCTTCGCCTTGTCCTTCAGATCGACCGGGTTTCCGGATTCCGGAAACGCCCGCAGACAGGCCAGTTCCGCGTCCTTCCACTGCAATGTTAGATTCTTTCCGCCCTCCGCCTTCGCTTCGATGCGCTGCATGCCTTCGGAGGCATCGTCCTTGCCGACCATCGGCCCGCCGAAGGGCCAGCCGGTGCCGGTGGTCATGTCCACGCCGAGCCCCAGCCGTTTCGCCTCCTTCGTGGTGTGGGCGAGCATTTCCATCCACTTCGGCGAGAGGAAATCGATGAAGCGATCCTCCGCTCCCACCGCGCCGTAGATCGGGCAGATTTCCACGCCGCCGATGCCGGCCTTGGCGAAGGCTTCGAGCTCGCGTGTCAGGTTTTCCTTGTCCACCGCGGAGCCGAGCCACCACCAGCGGGTCCAGGGTTTGCTCTGTGTGGAAACCTCCGGCCAGCCCGCGGGATTTTCCGGAAACGGCTGCGTCGTGTCCGCGAATGAGAAACCGGAAGCCGCCAGTCCGAGCAGGCAGGCTGATAGAAATCGGGGGATGGATGACCGTGCAGTCATGGAGGTGTTTGGCCAGCATACGGCGATTCCGGATGCTTTTCCCGGCTCCGAATGGAGTATTGGCAGGATGCCCGGATCTGCGAGCATGGCGAGCCATGATTCGGAACGCCTTCAAGATGAAACTCAAACCCGGCTTCGAGGCGGAATACAAGAAGCGCCACGATGAGATTTGGCCCGAGCTCTCCGCCCTCCTTTCTGAAGCGGGGATTTCCGACTACTCGATCTACCTCGACGAGGAAACGCTCACGCTTTTTGCCGTGCAAAAACTCGCCGTCGGCCACAGCGCGGACCTGCTGCCCTCGCATCCCATCGTGAAAAAATGGTGGGCTTACATGGCGGACATCATGGAGACGAACCCGGACAATTCGCCCGTGACGGTTCCACTCAGGGAAGTCTTCCACCTGCCATGAAGGCGATCGTTTCCGCGCTTCTGTTAGCCACCGGAGCGCTGTGCGCGGCGGAGCGCATGAACGTGCTTCTGATCATTTCCGATGACATGCGCACCGAGCTCGGTTGTTATGCCAGCGCGCTGGCGAAGACTCCCCACATCGACAAGCTCGCCGCCACCGGCGTTCGTTTCGGGCGCGCGTATTGCCAGTTCCCGCTCTGTGGTCCCTCCCGCGCCTCGATGCTTACCGGCCGCCATCCAGCGTCCACAGGCGTGTTTGGAAACCGTGTCTGGTTCGGCGAATCGCACCCGGATTTCGTCAGCCTGCCGCGGCATTTCAAGAACCTCGGCTACACCACCGCGCGCGTCGGCAAGATCTTCCACGGCGGCATCGATGACACGGACGCATGGAGCGTCAACGGCCAGATCCGCACCCTCGCCGGGGTTCCGAAAAGCGCTGCTGATAGAAAACCGGACCCCGAGGAGGAGGATCCCGGCCCGCGGGAAATCACTCCGGAACAACGCGACAAGAAATCGGACCAATGGATCGTGCTCGAAGGCGATGGTTCCGCCCACGGCGACTCGAAAAGCGCGGAGCGCACCATCCGCTATCTCAATGAGTTCAAGGACCGCCCGTTTTTCATCGGCTGCGGTTTCGTGAAACCCCACAGCCCGCCGGAGGCTCCGCAGTGGTGTTATGACTTGTGGGAAACCGCGAAGATTCCCTTGCCGCCGGATTTCGCGCCGCGGCCCACGGTTCCTCCCGGTTTTCCCGCGGGTTCCATCCGGCCGAAGAACGCGGATCTGTTCATCGACCGCGACGCCACTCCCGAGGCCGCCCGTGAAATGATCCGCGCCTACCTCGCTTCGTCCTCGTTCATGGACTGGAACGTCGGCCGCGTGCTTGCGGAGCTCGACCGCCTCCATCTCCGCGAGAAAACCATCGTCATCTTCTGGGGCGATCACGGCTATCAGTTAGGCGAGAAGGGCAAGTGGTCCAAGGCCGGCTCGCTCTGGGAACAAGGCACGCGCACGCCGCTCCTCATCTGCGATCCGCGCATCAAGACCGCGGGCCGCGTTTCGCCCCGGGTCGTCCAGATGATCGATCTCTATCCGACACTTGTGGACCTCTGCGGCCTCGATCTGCCGCCGGGCCTTGAAGGTCGCTCACTCAAGCCCTTGTTAGATAAATCCGATCTTCCCTGGGACCATCCCGCCTACACCGCATGGAGCGAGGACGGCAGAACCTTCAGCGGCGTCACCGTGCGCACCGAAAAATGGCGCTACGCCGAGTTCTACGGCCGCGGCAAGGGCGCGATGTTGCTCGATCCCGCCGCGGATCCGCATGAGCTGACCAATCTCGTCGGGAAACCTGAAAATGCGGAGGTTGTTGCCCGCTTGTCCTCCCTCGCGAAAGCCTATGCCGGCAACTTGAAAGCGGCCGCTCCGAAGAAAACGCCGTCCTCACGGGCGGCC
>DAISZP010000467.1:0-4318 GCA_036824745.1 Luteolibacter sp. | reverse complement strand
CCTTCAGGGTGCCGACGCTGCGCCCGGTGTCGGACGCGAGGGTTTCAAGCGATCCTTCGGACCAATACCGGTGGTGGAGGAGTTCGTGATCCTTGGGCGTGAGCCGCTCCATGCAACCTGCGAGGGCCTTGCGGCGCTCGGGGAGTTCGTTCACCGCTTCGGGAAGCTCGGCGGCGAAGAGGTCGATCAAGTCCGGCTCCAGCGTCGTGGTCTGCCGGCGTTGTTTCCTGCGGAAATGCGACTTCACCTCCAGGTGGGCGATCCGGTAGGCCCAGCTGCGGAAACTGGTGCCCGGTGTGAACTTTTCGCGTTTCCTCCAGAGCACCATGTTCACTTCCTGCCGGATGTCGGCCGCCATGTGGAAATCCCCACAGAGCGTGCGGATGAACAAGATCAGGTCGTCCTGGCAACTGGTCAGTTCCTGGACGAATCCGTCGATGTCATCAATTTCCGGGCTGTTCTCCACCGCCGTGAAACGCTCCGTTTTCACCCAAGGTTTAGTCGGGATCGAAAATATTTGCAAATCCCCGGCCGGTCCCGCCCAAGCCCGGCATCGACAGACGGCCATCCGGCGCTAGGTTGTGCGGCGGATGACCCTCAAGGACCTCGGATGGAACCCGTTTTTTGAAGCAGCTTTCGCGCCTTACAAGGCGAAGGGCTTGGTGCCCGCGCGCCTGATCCGCGAGACGCCGATCAACTTCGGCGCCTTTCTCAAGGGCGGCGAGGAGATCGATGTGGTCGTGAGCGGACGCGTCTGGCACGAGGCAGCGTGCGATGCCGACCTGCCCGCGGTCGGCGATTGGGTGGCGCTGGAGCTAGGAAACGAAAACCAGGACCACGTGATCCGCGCCACCCTGCCGCGCCAGTCGTGTTTCGCGCGCAAAATGCCGGGAAACAGTTCGCAGGCCCAGATCATCGGGGCGAACGTGGACATCGTCGCCGTTGTCACGGACGCGGGACCGGACTTCAACGTGCGGCGCATGGAGCGCTACTTCACACTCATCAGCCGCTGCGGTGCGAAGGCAGTGGTGCTCGTCAACAAGGCGGATCTTTTCACCAAGGAGGAAAACCGCGAGGCCGCCGATCAGATCGCCGCGCTTTGGGACCAAGCCGAAGTTCACATCACCAGCGCCGTGAATGGAGAAGGACTCAAGGTGCTCAAGAAATATCTCAAACGCGGCGTCACCATGTGCGTCGTCGGTTCCAGCGGCGTCGGCAAGTCCACGCTCGTGAACCAACTCTACGGCGATGAATGGCAGTGGACCGGCGAGGTCAACGAGACCACCGGCAAGGGCCGCCACACCACCACCTCGCGCGAGCTCGTTCCGTTGGATGGCGGCGGCATGCTCATTGACAACCCCGGCATGCGCGAGATCCAGATGTGGACGGATGAAACGATCCTGCGCGAGAGTTTCGCCGACGTGAGCGCCATCGCCGCGGATTGCAAATACAGCGACTGCTCGCACCGCAAGGACGCCGGCTGCGCGATCCGCTCCGCCGTGGAAAACGGCGAACTCGATCCCGCCCGCCACGAAAGTTTCCTGAATCTGGAAAACGAAATTGCCGCGCTGAAAAAACGCGCCGAGAAACGCCAGATGGCCGTCGAGCGCTGGGCCAAGCGCAGCCACCGCGTGAAGGCGCGCAATCTGGCGGACCGCATCCAGCTCGAACGCGACGAACGCGGCGAGATCTGACAGGACGCGCCTCAGTTAGAGTTTGTTAGATCCGCTCGAAGCCGGAAGAACATCCGCGTTTTCCCGGCAAGCGGCAGATCGACCCGGACCTTGGCCCGCTCATAGGTGCCATCACCGACCGGAACCACAGAACCCACGGGAATCAGCGCCCGGGAAGTCCATTGCGCGGGGGATAGCGCGGTGGTGGATTCCGCGGAGAACACAAGCCCGCGGCTCTGATAGTCCGCGCGGCGCAAGATGGTGAACTCGGCGTAACGGACACCCGATACTTCGATCAGCGCGAGGGTCGGGACGCGACTCTCACCACCCGGCCCGGTGAGATCCGGCAACATCGGGTTTCCGCCGCTGAGGTATTCCCATAGGTTCGAAATCCCGTCCTTGTCCGTATCCCGTGATGGGTCGCGTTCGGCGCCGGCCAAGCCTGTTAGGTCGAGCCAACCGGTCCAGAACTCCGTGGGAGTGGTTGGAGTCCGGATCTGGAGATGATCCACGTTCGGACCGTTGTTGATGGTGGAAACGAGGCGGATCGTATTGGCACCGGCCAGCAGGGGCACGGAGACTTCGCTTGTTGGAATCCAGTTCGCCCATCCACCGCTCACACCGAAGGGGATGGTTTGGATCAGGCTGTTGTTGACGAAGAGATTGAGCGGCCGGTTTCCGGTGCCGCCGTTGGCGTAGCGGAAGGAGACCCACTGGTAGCCGGCTTTCTCCGCCTCGACCGTCCAGGTGATGGATTCGCCGATAGCGCTTCCGAAGTCCGCGTAACCGGTGCCGGTGAACCCGGCGTTGGCCGCGGTGGTGGCCGGCCCGGCGAGCGCGGCCTTCTCGGCTTCGAGAGTCTCGGTGGACTGCGGCAGTACCCACACGTTCCGGAAACGGACGGGACCGCTGGCGGCGGTGGTCTGTGCTTGCAGCAGGACGGGATGCCATCCGGCGGCCTCGGCGGGTGAACCGTCGGTGGGGCTGGAAAGCGCGACGTTGTCATGCACCAACACGCCGTTCCAGCGGACGGTCACCCTGGCGTCGGAAATCTTGACGCCAGCGCTCCAACGGGCGGCGGTGAAGTCGATGTCATAAGCCTGCCAATGTCCCGCGCCGAGGCTGGCGTTCGCCGCAGGGGCCTTCTGCTGATAGATGGAGCCAGCGATTTCCGGCGATGGTGTCTGGCCGCGCGGCGTGTTGAGGATCTGGATCTCGTAGCGCCCTTGGAGTTTCACGCCGGAGGGCCCCGCGTCCTGGCCCAGGCCTCCGGGCGGCGAGAGCCATTCGAGGTGGAGCTTGAAATCGCGGAAGCCACGGAGAGTCGAGATGTCGTTTCTAGCAGGAGTCGGCGCCACGCTCATCGCTCCGGCGGAAACCGTCCAGTTCGCGGCGGCTCCGTTCTCATCCCGCTTCCAGTTCGCGGCGAGCGATTGCTGGGTGCCGTCGAAGAGCATGACCGCTCCGGACGGAGCGGGTTCCGGAGGCGCGCTGAGGTAGAGCAGATCCACGTTCGGCGCGGAGCTAGTGGTCGGCGTGAGTTGGATCGTGTTCACGCCGCTTGCTAGATTTGCCGCCACACCGGGGGAATACCACCAGGTGGACCACGCGCCGGTGGGAGCGAAGGGCAGATCCTGGATGACCGCGCCGTTCACACGCAGTCTCAGCGGACGGTTCGAGGTTCCACCGTTTCCATAACGGAAGGAGAGCCAGTGGCTGCCCGCGGACTGCGCGTTGACCGTCCAGGAGATCGATTCACCGACACCGGAAATGAAGTCGGCGAAGCCGGTGCCGCGGAAACCCGAAACATTGGCGGCCACCACCACGCCGCCCTGCAACGCGGCGTTTTCCGCCTCCTGAATGACATGGGGCGACGGACCTGTTAGCCCGTCGATGTTCGATGGATCGGTGGAAGGCACCACTTGCAGGGCGACCACAGAGCCGTAACAGCCGAAGGAGTAGAGCACCGTGGGCGGTGCGGGAGTGGCGGCGCGCCAGTTCGCCCATGAGAGGTCATCCTCCGTGCGGCGGATGTTCCATGCGGCGTCCGCGTTCGCCTTGAGCCATGGATAGAACTCATCCCACAGCCCCTGATCGCGCACCATGCGGGTGATCCAGCGGATGCCGATGCCGTTGAATCCGCCACCATCGCCCGAAGTGCCGTGGTTGGGGAAGATGCCCGCGGAGTTGCACATGCTGTCGCGGGTGTATCGCGCGGCCTTGATGGCGTTCTGAAGATAGGCGATCTCGCCGGTGATCCGATAGAGCGCGCCGCACGCGCCGACGTAGGTGCCTTGATTGTAGGTGAAACGCCAATCGGTGACGGTGCCGGTGCTGCTGATGTTGTCATCGATCGCGCCGGTGGACCGGACGAGCGTGGCGTCCATCCAGGCGATGATGGCGCGCGCCTTGTCGAGATAGCTTTGGTTTCCGGTGATCTGATAGAGCATGCAGGCCACGATGGCCGCGGGGCTGTTCGCGCAGGAGTTCCGCGAGCCGCTGGTGCCTTTCCAGAAGATGCCGCCGCCGAGGCTGGCGGCCCACGCGCGGTTCCAGACGACATCGAAGTTCGCGGTGGCGCGGTTGAGATACTGGGTGTCGTTGGTGGCGAGGTAGGTCTTGGTGAAAACGATGCAGGCCCAGAG
>DAISZP010000466.1:0-4323 GCA_036824745.1 Luteolibacter sp. | reverse complement strand
CTCATATCCCGCCACGCGGCGAGTGTGTACGTTCCCGCGGGCTTGGCAACCCAAGGCGCTGGGAAATCCGTGACCGGATCGTTACCGCCCGGAGATCATCTAACGGCGCTGGCCCTTGATCACGACTCGCAGAGTGCCGCTGTTTCCGGAATAGACGAGCTTGCCTTTGGCATCCCGGCGCAGGCTGCCTTTGAAGGGAGCGGTGCCGCTGAAATTGGAGTTTTGTCCGGAAATCTCGATGGTGTCGCCGACTTCCTTCCAGTTTCCGGAAGTGGTCGCGAAAATGTAGCCGGTGGAGGACTTGGCCACCGCGGTGTAGCGTCCATCTCCGTGGAAACTATGGCGCCAGGTGTATCTGCCGAGCTCGGGCCATTTGCCTTTTTCCACGATCAGCAGGCCGCTGGCTCCGCTCTGTCTGGCGATCAAATCCACGTTGGAATAAGCGCCGACCCCGTTTTCGAGTTCCTTGCGGCGGCCATCCCAGTTTCCGACCAGACGGGAAAAATCAAAGGCACCGGCACCACAAACCGTGGCCAACAGCACGAGGGCGCATTTCAGCAATAAATGACGTTTCATAGGGGGGAAGTTCCTTCGGAACGGGCTGGAACTAGCATTTTTTGCGGTTCCGGACAAGACAAAGCTCCCGCGTGATCGCGTAGGAACTGGTAAATTCAGGGCAATTTCATGGTTCCTGACACAAAAGCGATCTTCCGCTCCCGGTCGAATCGTGCTTGTGTTCCTCGAAAAATCAGCGATTGGCTTCCCGCCCGGCGGGAAACTCCAATCCGCGCCGCATCTTATTTCGCATGGAAACGCCTCCTTTCTCAGAACTCGGCCTGCCCGCCCCACTGCTCGCCGCCATTGAAACCCTTGGCTACGAGCGCCCCTCGCCCATTCAGGCGATGAGCATTCCGCCCGCACTGGAGGGCAAGGACCTGGTCGGCCTTTCCGCTACCGGATCGGGCAAAACCGCCGCGTTCGCCCTGCCGGCGCTGGCGAAGCTGGAGGTGAAGGATCTCCACACGCAGGTCCTCATCCTTTGCCCGACCCGCGAACTCGCGGTGCAGGTCTGCGAGGAAGTCCACCGGCTCGGTGCGAAAATGCGCGGACTGCACGCCGCTCCTGTTTATGGAGGCGCGCCGATGGACCGCCAACTCCGCGCGCTGCGGGACGGGGCGCAGGTCGTCGTCGGCACGCCGGGGCGTTTGCTGGACCACTTGCGACGCGGCAGTTTCGACCCCTCGCACATCAAGATGGCGATCCTCGATGAGGCGGACCGCATGCTGGACATGGGTTTCAAGGAGGAGATGGATGAGTTGTTAGGCGCGCTGCCGGAAGGCCGCCAGACCTTGTTCTTCTCGGCGACGATGAGCCCGGGCGTTTCGCGCCTGATCAAGAGTTTCGGAAACGATCCGCAGATCGTCGAAATCCAACAGAAATCGCGTACGGTTTCCACAGTGGAGCAATCGTATTTCGAAGTACGCCAGCGTTCCAAAGTCGAGGTGCTCTCGCGCATCCTGGACATGAACCCGCCGCGGCTCGGCATCATTTTCTGCAACACCAAGCGCTCGGTGGACGAGTGCACCGAGGACCTCGTGAACCGCGGATACGCCGCGGACCGCCTGCACGGCGACATGACGCAGATGATGCGCGAGCGCGTGCTGAAACGTTTCCGCGATGGAAGCGTGGAACTGCTCGTCGCCACCGACGTCGCCGCGCGCGGGCTGGACATCGATGAGATCGACATCGTCTTCAATTACGACCTTCCCGCGGACCCGGAGGACTATGTCCACCGCATCGGCCGCACCGGACGCGCCGGACGCTCGGGCCGGGCGGTGAGCTTTGTTTTCGGCCGTGACATCTACCGGCTGCAATCGATCGAGCGTTACACGCGCCAGGTGATCAAGCGCGAGCGCATCCCGTCCGTGGAGCAGGTCGAAGGCCGCCGCGCGGATCTCATTTTCGACACGCTCAAGGAACGGCTCGAAAGCGGCAAGTTCGATGCCTATCAGGACAACATCGACCGCTTGTTGGAACAAGGCCACACGCCGACGGACATCGCCGGGGCGCTGGCCACCATGCTCCGTGAATCTTCAGGCCGCGAGGGATCGATGATCGAGGAGGACCGCGAACCTGAGCGCCCGGCGCGACGCGAAGGAGGCAACCGTTTCCAGCGCGAGGAGCGCGCGTCCCGCGGTGACTTCCAACGTGAGGAACGCGGTCCGAAGCCGAAGTTCGAGCGCGGTCCGATCCCGAACGAGCAGGGTATGACGCGCTTGTTCATCTCGCTTGGAAAAATGCAGGGCATCCTGCCAAAGGACATCGTCGGCATGATGTACCGCGAGGCGGGCATCCCGGATGGAAGCCTCGGCCGCATCACCTTGTTTCCGAAACACACGCTCGTCGATGTGCCAGACAACTTCGCCGACCAGGCGATCCGCAGCACGCGCAACTCGAAACTGCGTGGGAAAACCTTCCGCATCGACGTGGACCGTGGTCCGACGTGAGGCTGTCCGACGTGAGGCTTGACGCCTTGTGCGGCTTTTCTAACGTCGCGCCATGTCACTGGAAAACTGGATGTCATGGGAAGGCGGCGTGGACTTGGTCGCGCTGACGAAGGAAGGCTTGGAAATGCCGAACGTCATCGTGCACGTGGCCCGCATGGTCCACACGCCGGTCGGTTCCGCGCCGAGCGGGATTCTTTTCTGGCAGCCGGATGTTTCCGCGCCACCCCAGGTTTTCGGGTTCGTGAGCACGGATGCTGCGGTAGGAGCGTATTTCGGCAAACACATCTTCGCGGGCACGCCGTTTGAGAACGCGCCGGTGATCATCGCGGACATCCGCATCTGCACTTCGGCGGAACAGGCAAGCGCTTACGTCGCCGTGCCGGGCTTTGTGTTCGAATCCACGCTCACCGGTTTCGCTGAAACCACGCTCATCAACCGGGAGCCACTGCCCACCGCGCCGTTCCGCCAGCAGGGACTCGAAGCCGCGGCTTCCAAGGCATCGCTCAAGGTCAATGGCGCGGATGTGGAGCTCATCATCCCGCCCGTTGGCATGACCGGCGGTCCCTGCGCGGTTCTAGCAGCTTGCGGCATCTACGCCCGCTGACTTCCTGCCGCGTCCCTGATAGAAGACCGCGAAGATCACGAAACAAAGCGCGATCATCGCCGCGAGAATCCCCCAGAACCATTGCCAGCCGCTGCCGTCCTCGCTGACAAGACGGAGCCTCAGCCAACCGCAGATGGCGGTGCCGACCAGCGGCCCGATCCCGGCAGAGACCATCGCGAGAAGTCCCTGCGCCTGTCCTTTCATGCCCGGATCCACCCGGCGGTCGAGAAACACCTGCGCGGTGATGAAATACAGCGTGTAACAGATTCCGTGCAACGCGATGCCGCCGATGTGCCAGGCGATCTGATAGGAAACCCCAGCCCAGGCGCTCATTCCGAATCGCAGGACGGACAATCCCAACGCCCAGAGCAGCAGCGTTTTCACCCGGTAACGCGACATGGTGTAGCTCACCAGCAACATGCCGAAGATCTCAAGAATCTGCGCAGAGGTCATCGTGCCGGTCGGATGCGTGTCACCTAACGCTTTGAGCTGCTCCGGCGCATACATGTAAAAGGCCGCCAGAGGAACCGAAAACAAAGTCGTCACCACGAAGAAGACACAGTGGTCGCGTTGTTTCAAAAGCGAGAAGGCATCAAGACCAAGCCGGCTCTTCAATGATCCGCCGGAACCTAACGGAGGCGTGTGGGGAAGCGCGAATGCGATGAGCCCCGCCATCAAGCGCGCCACCGCCGAAGCGTAGCCGCCCAGCGTGTTGGTATCCGCGAAAAGCACGTAGCTGGTGAGCAGCCCGCCGACCACCCAGCCGATCGTCGCTCCCACCCGCACGAGAGGAAACTGCCGCTCGCCATGCGAAAGGTGCGTCAGCGAAATGGTCGCGATCAATCCCCAGGTCGGCCCTGAAAAGAGCGAGTAGAGGCCCATCATCGTCACGAACCACACCGGATGCAGCCCGAAATCCAGACACGCGAACATGCCCGCCAGGATCACCGAACAAATCACTGACGCCCATACGAACAAGCGGTCCGCCGGGATTTTCTGGTCCGCCAGCGCGCCGCCAATCAATGGCGAGACCAAAGTGCAAACCGGAGCCACCAGGAATGCCGCCGGCACCCAGTCCGCCATGCCACGGGCCTTCAGGATGTTGGTAAGGGCCGGCACCCAGAATCCGGGCGTCATTCCATGGAAGAAAAACACCAGCCACAGCCCGCCGAACACCCAGCGGGGATCGGCGGTCTGATAGCTCGGCGCTGG
>DAISZP010000465.1:0-4353 GCA_036824745.1 Luteolibacter sp. | reverse complement strand
CGGCATCGTGGACACGGTGAACGGCGATTGGTTTTTCCTCACCCATCATGGCCATGGCGATTGGGAAGGCCGCGCTGCCAGCCTGCTGCCCGTCACATGGATTGACGGCTGGCCAATCCCGGGCGCAACCGATGCCTCGGGGAAACCGGGCCTCATGGTCTGGGGCGCGAAGAAACCTCTGTTTGGGAAAACATTCACGCCGCAGGCATCGGATGCTTTCTCCAAGGATACCCTGGGCGTGCAGTGGGAGTGGAACTATCAGCCGCGCGCGGACAAGTGGTCGCTCGTCGAACGTCCGGGTTTCATGCGATTGCACGCGTTCCGCCCGCTGCGCTCCGATGATCTCATGACCGCGGGAAACACGCTCACCCAGCGTGGTTTCCGGACTCCGCGCAACGAAGTGACGCTCTGCCTCGATCTATCAGGAATGTCCGACGGACAGAAAGCCGGACTCTGCCACTTCGCCAAGGATCACTCGGCCCTCGGCGTCGCGCGTGATGGCGGGACCATGCGCATCGAGTTCCGCGAGAACGGCAAGCTCACCGCGGGGCCGGACTTCAAGGGAAGCCGCGTGTGGTTGAAATCGACATGGGGACTCGATGGCTTGAGCCGCTATGCGTACAGCGCGGATGGGAAAACTTTCACCGACTTCGGCCCCGAAACCCGCTTGTCCTGGGGGAACTACCGCGGTGATCGCATCGGCATCTATTGTTTCAACACGAAACAGGACGCGGGCCACGTGGATGCGGACTTCCTGCACTACGAGTTCTCCAATCCATGATCACGGATTTCCGTGTATTCGGCGTATTCCGTGGTTCTCTCTTTTCCAATGTCGATGCTCTGGGAACCCTGAGTTGACGCCCTGTTGCATCCCCGCCCATCCGTGCTAGCCTGCTTGTTGAACAAGGAGGCATGACATGGAAACGAAACGCATGTGGTTTTTCCGTGGTTTTCGCACCGCGCTGGTTTTGTGTGGGTTTTTGATCCTGATGGGAACGCCGGGTGCTGGGGCCCGCGAGGCGGCGGCGCCGGAGGCATCGGGTCGCCTGGCCGGATTCTACAAGGTGGTGGCCAGCAATGACCCGCAGTTTCCCGTCACGACGACGCGCGAATATTTTCTGGATTTCGGCAAGGGCGTTCAGGCAAAGCGCCTGAGTGGATCCGTGGCGGTATCCCTACGGGAGAACCCGAGCGTGCGTGTGCGCATCATGGCGTGGCAGTTTTTCCCGAAAGACGGCACCCTCGCGATCGGCAATCCCTTTTCGGAAGGATCGGACAAGGCGGTGGCCGCGGGCATCTGGAAACTCAGGACCAGCACCAAAGGCGCGGTCATGCAGCGGGGCAGCTATCAGGTGGTCCTACAGCGGGCGGATCCGGAGAGCTCTTGATCCGTTAGGGCTTCACCAATCCCGCGCGCGGATGCGTAGCAATGCCCTGAGCATGCCCCACGCGTGTTTCAGCGGCTTCACTTTTCCGCCGCCTTTTTCCACCCAGTTCACGGGGATTTCAAGCCAGGTGGCCCCGCTCCAGTTCAACGTGGAGAGGAGTTCGGAATCAAACGCGAGACCGTCCTCATCGAGTCGGCGTGAAATGACACGATAGTCGCTACCTTTGATGACCTTCGCACCACATTGGATGTCCGCGCTGCGGAGATCCAGCAGCAGGTCCGCCGTCAGCAGGAAGCCGCGGTGGAAGAAGCCGCGCCACAGGCTCTCCTCGATGTGGGTGGTTTCGGTGCGTTTGCGCACGCCGATCACGGATTGCCCGGACTCCATCGCCTTGCGGATCAGGCCCAGCATGTCCTCCGCGCTTACCGCTCCGTCCGCATCGACGAAGGCGAGCCAGTCGGCGTTGGGGCCGAGTTCCCAAGCCTCGCGGATCACGGAACCCTTGCCGTGATGCATCGCGGCGAGGTGGAGTTCCACGTTCGGATAGATTTTCGCGAACGAATCGCGAAGACCACGCAGTTTTTCCCGATCCTCATCGGACGAGCCGTCGTCCGCGATCACCCAGCGGATGGGAAACTCCGCCGCGGCCAGGGTTTCCGCCAGTGGGATTCCGAACACGCCGAGCCGCTTGGAATCATTCCAAACGGGCGTGACGAGCAGGATTTCAGGCGTTTCATCGGGCATGAGCGAACACCAGATAAACATTGCTGGAAACGGGTTTCTTTCATCGTATCCGTGCGTCCGATGAAGCGCCTGTTCGTGGTCATTTGCTGGGTCTGCGTGATTTGTCTCGGGGCGTTCCTGCGCTTCGATCATCTCTCGAAGCGTCCGTTTCACGCGGACGAGGCCACCGGCGCACGCATCACGGCGAATCGCATGGTGGGTGAGGGGAAGTTTGATCCGAAACACTATCACGGTCCGCTGTTCCACATGATCGGTGAGGCCGCCTGCGTGGTCCGTGGTGAATCCGGATGGAAAACGATGAGCAAGCAAACGCTCCGGCTCGTCCCCGCCGTGGCGGGCATGTTGCTGCTTCTCGTGCCCCTGTTAGGAAGACGGCGCTTCGGTGATGGGCCGATGCTCGCCGCGGGCGTGTTTCTCGCGAGCTCGCCGCTGCTCGTTTACTACAGCCGGATGTTCATCCACGAGATCCTGCTGTCCTTGTTCGGCATGGCGGCGCTGATGATGTTTCCGAATCCACGCCGCATCGCCTGGGCCGGTCTCTTGATCGGGCTGATGTATGCCATCAAGGAAACCTTCGCCATCAGCATCATCGCATGGACGGGCGCGGCCGTGCTGCTCGCGCTTGAGAACCGGAAGATCTGGAACAAGCAGCTTCTTCTAACGGCAAAACCCTGGATTCCGCAGCTTCTCGCCGGCGCGGCGCTGGCCATCCTCGTGCCGCTGCTCGTTTACACCGACTTCTTCCGCCATCCCATGGGCGCGGTGGATGCCGTGAAAACCTTCTTCGTCTATGAAACCGTGGGCGGACACGACAAGTCCGCAGCTTATTACCTCGATCTGTTAGCCATTCCGCGGAAGGACGGCGGCCTGTGGTGGTTCGCCACGCCGGTCGTGCTCCTCGCCCTGCTGGCCTATGTAGCTTCATTCTTCCGGCCGGAAAACAGGAACTTCATCCGCTTCGTCGCCTATTCCGCGCTCGGGCACTTCTCCATCTACACGCTCTTCGCCTACAAGACGCCCTGGCTCGCCTGCCTGCCATGGGCGCACGTGTGTTTGCTCGCCGGGCTCTCGTTTTCTGGATTCACCCGCAGCCCGCTGGCCTGGAAGGGGATCATTGTCGTCCTAACAGGAGTCGCCCTGGTCACCCAGATCCGCCAGACGCGTTTTGCGACCGGACGTCTCGAATCCGATGCGCGCAATCCCTTCGCGTACGTCCCTACGCGGCCGAGCCTCGAATCGCTCGAGCCCTGGCTCAAACAACTCGCCGCAACCAGCCCGGATGGCGGCATCGAGCCCATCGCTGTGGTCGGCAGCGACTACTGGCCCTTGCCTTGGTATCTGCGCTCCTTCGACCGCATCGGTTATTTCAAGGCGCCTTCAGACGAGATCGTCCCACTGCCACTCGTGATCGCCACGCCCGCCGAGGCGGAAACCACCGCCGCCGGGCTGGAATCCACGCACACCGTGCTTCTCAAGGACCTTCGCAACGAGGTGCCGCTGCATGTCTTCGTGCGGAACGATCTGTGGAAACTCTGGAGCGAACGCAAATGAGCGCGGCCAATCCCATGACGGACTCCCACGTCTTCGCCCACGAGGCGATGAACACGACCTTCAGCCTGCGCTTCCGCGGGCTCGATCGCCCCGTCGCCGAAAGCCTGGTCACCGAGTGCATCCACGAGCTCGATCGCATCGAGGGGAAACTCAGCCGTTTCATCGATGGCAGTGACGTCTCACGGATCAACCGCCTCGCCGCCGGGGAAACACTCTATGTCACCGAGACCACCCACCAATGCCTGCTCGCGGCGGTGGATGCCTATGTGAAAACCGGCGGGCTGTTTGATATCACGCTGGGATCACGCATCGATCACCGGAAATCCGGAACCTCCGCGCCCCTGCCGGAAATCACCGGCCGCCTGATCATCCATCCGGACGTCGCCGCCGTCACCTGTGAGGAACCCGGCAGACAGATCGATCTCGGCGGCATCGGAAAAGGTTTCGCTCTGGACCACTTGAAAGAAATCCTCATCGACTGGGACGCAGAGGATTTCCTGTTAGCCGCCGGTGCCAGCTCCCTGCTCGCACACGGCCCCTCCGCGTGGCCCGTCGAGCTCGCCGGCGATGCCGCCACCGTGAGGCTCCTGCTCCACAATGAATCCCTCAGCGCCTCCGGCACCCGCATCCAGGGCAGCCACATCGTGCATCCCGCCGGGGACGAGGCGAT
>DAISZP010000464.1:0-4377 GCA_036824745.1 Luteolibacter sp. | reverse complement strand
CATGTCGTCCTTGGAAACGACGCCCTCCGCGGCAAGCTGGTCCTTGTAGATTTTTCCGAAAGTCGGGCGGTCGGCGATCTTGCGTGCGATGACCGGCTGGGTGAAGGCGGCCTGGTCCGATTCGTTGTGGCCCTGGCGGCGGTAGCAATACATGTCGATCACGATGTCCCGGCCGAACTTCTGGCGGAACTCGATGGCGAAGAGCGCGGCCCAATAGAGTTCCATCGGTTCCTCCCCGTTCACATGGAGCACCGGCGCCTCGATCATCTTCGCCACGTCCGTGGCATACGCGGATGAACGCGCGTCCGCGGGCACGGTGGTGAAACCGATCTGGTTGTTGATGATGATGTGGATGGTGCCGCCGGTGCGGTAGCCGGGAAGCTGCGAGAGGTTGAGCACTTCCGCCACCGAACCTTGTCCGGCGAAGGCGGCGTCTCCGTGAAGCAGGATGGGCAGCACCTTCGAACGATCGATGTCACAGCAGTCCATCTCGCTGAGCACGCGCTGCCGGGCCCGGGCCTTGCCCTCGACGACCGGGTTCACCGCCTCAAGGTGACTTGGGTTCGCGGCGAGGCTCACGCGCACCTTGCCATCGGGAAACTCGCGGATGCTTTCGTAGCCGAGGTGGTATTTCACGTCGCCATCACCCGCCACCTGGTCCGGCTCGTAGTTCGGGGTGAACTCGTAGAGCACGGTGGTGAGGGATTTCCTAACAAAGTTCGCCAGCACGCACATGCGGCCGCGGTGGGACATGCCCATCTCGATTTCCTTCACGCCATGGGACGGGCAGGCTTCAAGGATGGCGTTGAGCAGAATCATCGCGCCCTCGCCGCCTTCGTTGGAGAAGCGCTTTTCACCGAGGAAACGTTTGCCGAGGAAATTTTCGAAAGCTTCCGCCTCCAGCGCCCAGCGCAGCGCGTTGAGCTTTCGCTCCGGCGAACCATATGAGCGGTCCACATGGCCTTCGATGCGCTCGCGCACCCAATGCCGGATCGGCGTGTGGTGGATGTGCATGAACTCGAAACCGATCTTGCCAGAGTAAGTCGCCTCAAGCAGCGCCACCATGTCGCGCAGTTTCATGCGCTCGCCATGGCGGAAGTAGGCGTTCCACGCCTCGCGATCAAGGTCGGCTTCGGACAGACCGAACTGTTCGAGATTCAAGCGCGGGTTGCGCTCGGGTTTATCCTCCAGCGGATTGATGTGCGCCTGTGTGTGGCCCAGCGTGCGGTAGTTGTAGATCAAGGCCACCACGCGCCCGAAGAAAACAAGATCCGTATCCGTGCACGTGGCCGTCGATGCCTGAGCGGGTTGGCTAGCCGCGGGCTGGGCCTCGCCGCGCGCCTTGAGCTGGGCCATGCCAAGCTCGAAGCCTTCGAAAAACGCCGACCACGATTCCTCCACCGAGCGCGGATCCTCGCACCATTGGGCGTATTTCGCTTCCATCAAATCCGCATTCTGGCGCGCCGAAACCGAAGAGTTCATTGGGTAGGGTGGGAAATTATGAGGCGAGCCCGCGAATTTCCCGCTTGGCCCGCCACGCGGGGGCATTCATTAAGGGGCGCACCCCGCCGCGTCAACCGCGCAGCCCGGGATTTTAATGGCCCGGAGAGGGCCCCGAGCACCATGATCGAAGTTCATAACCTGACCAAGCGTTACGCCCGCCACGAAGCCGTGAAGGACATCTCGTTCTCCGTCAATCGCGGGGAAATCGTCGGGTTTCTCGGACCTAACGGAGCCGGCAAAACCACCACGCTGCGCATGCTCACCGGCTACCTGCCGCCTACCTCGGGCAGCGCGCGCATCGCGGGATTCGACATCTTCCGGCAATCGATCGAAGCGCGCCAGAAAATCGGCTACATGCCGGAAAACGTGCCGCTCTACGAGGACATGCGCGTCCGCGAGTATCTGAAATTCCGCGCCCAGCTCAAGGGCCTCGGCGGCGGAGACGCACGGCGCAAGGTAGGCGACGTGATCGAAACCTGCGGCCTCCTCTCCGTGCGGCGCAAGATGATCAAAACGCTTTCCAAAGGTTACCGGCAGCGTGTCGGCCTCGCCGACGCCCTCGTCCACGACCCGGAGCTCCTCATTCTCGATGAACCAACCAACGGCCTCGATCCCAACCAGATCCGCCAGATCCGTGAACTGATCCGCCAGCTCGGCCAATCCCACACCGTCCTCATCTCCACCCACATCCTCCACGAAGTGGAAATGACCTGCAACCGGGTCATCATCATCGATAACGGCAAAATCAAAGCCGCCGATACCCCGGCCAATCTCACCAGCCAAATGCGGGCCGCGGGACGCCTTCAAGTCGAACTCCAAGCGGACCCGGAAGTGGCCGCCGGAGCGATCAACCGGCTCGACCACGTGAAAAAAGTCACCCCGGAGCCGCTCGACGACGGATGGACCCGCTTCACCGTCTGGGTGGACTCTGGCACCGACGCCCGCGAGCGCATCGCCCGCCTCGCCGCGCAATACGGCTGGCCCCTCCGCTCGTTGTTCCGCCACACCGCCACGCTGGAAGATGTGTTCGTGGAGCTGACGCGGAAGGATTGAAGCGGAAATTCCCGCGACTGCGGGATTTCCCTCAATTCCCCGCAGCAGCGGTAGGATTCACGGGTGCCGGTTCTCTTGGCGGGACATCGTCGAAGCCGCGAAGCTTGAGGTCTCCGGAAGCCGGATCCTGGAACATCACCAAAACACTGCGGGCCTTGTCCGGGTGGGGCCAGATACTGGTTGCCGCCTGATACCACCCGGTGTCCTTCATCGCGAAGGTCCGCATCTTGATCTGCCCGGATTCATCCATAGGCAGGTTTTCCAGCAACCCGGTTTGCCCCGGTTTGAAATCATAGTTTTTCGCTTCCAAGGTCATCCTGATCGGCAGGGAGCTCAGATTGGACATGTAGAACGTCCCCGCCGGAAATGAGCGCTTCGCGTCATCAATCACAAGCACCCGGTAAACCGTCTTTCCCTGGGGATTGCCGGGAAGGAAAAGCAGGATGGCCGACTGAACTTTTTCCGGCATGCTCACTTCCGCGAGCAAGGCACCATCCGCCACCGCCTTTTTCGGATCCTTGTCCGATGAAATGATGAACTTCCTGGACTTCATTTGAACCTGCACAAACTGGTGGTTCAGAAAGGATTTGATTGCAGTGGCCTTGATCTCGTCACCCGGCTTCGCGAGCGGATCGTGAACAAACACCTCCGCCCGCTGCAGGTCCGGGGAGAACGAGAGCATTCTCAATTCGAATTTGACGGTGCCCGAGGTCTCCTGGGCCAAAACAAACGGAGCGAGCAATGAAACCAGCAGGGTTGCGAACGTGCGAATCATGAGTCTGTATCTGAAAAATTCCCGGAAATAGCAATCAAACCTCTTCACGGCTGAGCCAGCGGAAGGCAACGACCACGAAACGGCGGCCGAATGCCTTGTTGGCCTCCGATTTGAGGTCCGCTGCCGCGATCTGCGGTTCGTCCTCGGTGCTCACATATTCCGGGATGCGCTGCACCACGGCTTCACACCATGCCGAGGCCTGCACCGTTTTGCCATCCGGAGAGAGGGATTCTCCGTATGCGCGCACCTTGAACGTATCGCCGCGCACCGTGGCCACGGCCGCGAGACCTTGCATGAGGTCACCTTGAGTGATCATGGACGGCGCTCCTTCCACGCTGTTTCCATTCATCACCTCCGGGGTCTTGACTCCCTGACGGCGCTTGGTCGTGGTGCTTCCGAAGTTGAGCGTTTTCGAATCCAGGCTCTTCACGGAATCATTGATTTTCGATTCATCGATCGCGGTCTGCAGCAGTCCGGCCAGACTGTGGACATCGCCGGACGAACCAATGCGGCGGTTCACATACTCGCCAAGCGACAACGGAGGAGCCTTGTCCTTGTCTCCACGGGCCTTGATTTGCTTCACAATTTGTTCAGCAAGGTCGCGAATCTGATTGTCATCCAACGCCCGGAATGCCGCCCAGCGATAGGCGCCGGTCTCGAAGCTTCCCGACAAGGGCCGGGAAGAACGCACAAACGGCACTTGGTTGGTGGAAGAGTAAGACGCCGTCGCAAGCGTCCCACCGTTCGACGCAGCGGGTGTTTTCAGGGAAAGTCCATTGATTTCCCTGTCCTTGAGCGAACTTAGAACAGCCACCCATGCCTCCACGGATGTGGAATTCAGGTTGAACGGACCGCTCACGCCGAAGTAGCGGCTGATTTGCAGCGCCCGGTCCGCGGGATTCAGCGACTCGATCTTGTCGGCAAGATCCTTGGCATCCGAAGAGGAAACCACGGGACGCATCCGCGCATTGAGCGCCGGAGCGCTGCCATCGATGGCACCCGTCAACACCGAGCCAAATCCACGGGACGGCGCGGTGCCTCCGGCA
>DAISZP010000463.1:0-4382 GCA_036824745.1 Luteolibacter sp. | reverse complement strand
GGGAAGACCGCGGGCCTCCATTTTCTTCATGTCCCAGTCGATCTTCTTGCCGAGACGCACGGCGAGGTTGCCGGCGAGCACCATCTCGGTAAGCGGACCGGCGTGATCGACGAAGTTGGAAACGGGTTTCTCGCCCTCGCCACGGATCGCGCGGCAGAGTTCCTGGGTGGGTCCGCCTTTCACGCGCTCATAGACGGGCTTGATGGACTTGGTCTTCTCGCGGAGTTTTTCCGGGTAAACGACCGGCGCGGTGCCGCAATAGGCGTCGTTCACGAAGATCGTTCCTTCCGTGCCGACGAAGACCTGGCCGAACTCGTTGTTCAATTGCAGGTCCGCGGGAATGCCCGGCGGGCGGACGAAATCCTTGTCGGTGTTCGGATCGCCCACGCCGTCCTGCCAGATGACTTTCACCGCGGCGCGTTTGCCCTTGGCCGGGAACTGATAGACGATGGTGGAGCGCTTCGGCGCGGTGTTCTCATCGAACTCCGAAACCTTGCTCGACTCGACGATGAAGTCGCCTTTCAGATCGAGCGCCCAGAACGCGGAGTTCATGCTGTGGCAGCCGATGTCGCCGAGCGCGCCGCAGCCGTAGTCCCAGAAGCCGCGCCACGCGAAGGGGTGGATCTTCGAGCTGTAGGGACGTTCTGTCGCGCAGGTGCCTTGCCAGACATCCCAGTTGATGTCCTGCGGCACCGGCTCGGATGGAAACTGCAGGCCTTTGCCCTGCGGCCAGATCGGGCGGTTGGTCCAGTAGTAAACCTCCTTCACATCGCCGATGAGTCCGGCTTCCAGCCACTCGCGCAGCACCCGGGTGCCCTGCATGGTGGCTCCCTGGTTGCCCATCACGGTGAGCACGTTTTTCTTCTGCGCCATGTTGGCCAGCACGCGGGCTTCCCAGAGGTTGTTGCAGAGCGGTTTCTGCACGAAGACCGGCTTGCCAAGCTTGATCGCCTCCAGCGCGATCGGAAAGTGCATGTGGTCCGGCGTGGAAACCGTCACCACGTCGATCTGATCGGCCACGCTGGCGAACATCTCGCGGTAGTCCGAGAAATAGCGGGCGTCCGGAAACTTCTCCATCGCTCCCTTCGCACGCCCCTTGTCGATATCACAGAGGAAGGCGATATGGTTGCCATTGGCGATCTCGGAGATGTCACTGCCACCCTTCCCGCCACAACCGACGGCGGCGACGTTGAGTTTTTTGGAGTTTTTCCCCTGGCCGAAAATGAGATTCGGAGCGAGAGCCACCCCGGAGAAGGCGGCGGCGGATTTGATGAAATGGCGGCGACTGGCGTTTTGCATGATTGGAATGGGTTGTCGGATACTGTTCTGGAAAAGGGCGTTGTTCGCAATTCTGGAAATCGGATGAAAAATCTGAAAGCCACCCGATCAGGGGGGATTTTTCCTGGCGGAATTCAGCGTTTTTTCCGCAGGCGTTTGCCGCTGAGACGGGTGGCGATCAGGTTCGGGCAGCGGCCTTTCACGCGGAGCTGCTCGCAGTTCGCCTCGATCTTCAGCGTCTGGCGCACCGGCTTGAATCCCAGCCGGCGGGTGACGCAGTCGTTGAGCAGGTCGATGTGCGAGTCCTCGAACTCGACCACGCGGCCACAATCGATGCAGACGAGGTGGTTGTGGGACGGCTTGTTGAGGAAATTGGGATCGTAGGTTGTCTGGTTCTCGCCGAGATCGATCTCGCGCAGCAGGTCCGCTTCCACCAACAGGCCGAGAGTCCGGTAAACCGTGGCCCGCGAGATGTCCGAGTTGGTCTTGCGCACCCGGTCGTAGAGTTCCTCCGCGGTGAAATGCTCGTCCTTGGAAAAGGCGGTTTTCACGATCATTTCGCGCTGACCGGTGCGCCGCAGCCCCTTGCGTTTGATGAAATCGTCGAGCCTTTCCTGAATTCCGGCATCCATGGCGCGACGCTAGGCGCTTCCCCGGGTGACGGGAAGCGGAAACCGCGATGCGGGCGGCGGTCATGGAAGGCATCCCGGTTTTCATGGCAGGACGCTCACACGGAAAAACTCCCGAGGCATCACCGCTCCATTCGGGATCATGAGCTGGATGTCCCCACCATTCCCGGCCACCGGATCGCCGAGGTTCTCCCATGGGCCGGCCAGCGCCCGGCTCGCGTCGCGCTGGATCTGATAGACATGCCCGGCATAACCGGGAAACGAAAGTTTCAGATCCGCCCCATGAAACGTCAGTCCCACCCTGACCGAGTGGATGTCCAGCCAGGTGCCGGAGTTCTCCATCACCCCGATGATTGAGCCCGTGGAGAGGATCGTGTCGAGGACGCCTGTGTTCGCCAGCGTGCCGCCGACCGTGAGATCGCCGGAACCTTTGAGGCGGAGCGTGCCGTGGTTTGTCAGGTCGCCGCTGAGAGCGAGAGATCCGTTAGAGATTTCGATCACGCCGAGATTGGTGACTTGCGCGAGGTCGAAATCCTGGCCGCGGATGAGGAACAAGCCACCTTCCGGGACATGGAG
Organism: Luteolibacter sp.; assembly: GCA_036824745.1. Classification (GTDB taxonomy): domain Bacteria; phylum Verrucomicrobiota; class Verrucomicrobiia; order Verrucomicrobiales; family Akkermansiaceae; genus Luteolibacter. The sequence continues at coordinate 1,899 of DAISZP010000463.1, read as the reverse complement.
GTTTCTCCCGGAATACTGGGTTCTCCGGGCGATCACCGAGCACGAGGAAATTCGGATCTTGTCCGCGTCCAGCGAATCACCGGCCCGCAGGCCCGCGTGGTTGAAGGCAAAGGTCGGCGGGCTTGTGTCCGTTCCGCTGAATGCCGCCAGCAAGGCTCCATCCGACTGGCGGACCAGCGCGGCGAAATAATCCAGCCCCTCCGTGCTGTTGCGGGTAAGGGTGAGGATGAAACGATACGCTCCATCCGTGAAAGCGGGCGTCGCGATTCCATGGGCGCCGAGTGCCACAAGATCCGCGGGATCATGCCAGGGGCTGGAGTTTCCCGAGGGTTTCCGCCATACGTGGCGGGCACCGGATGTGTCATTGGCAGCGAGGATTCCCGTCCATCCGGTGTCGTTGGAATTGCTGTTGGAGTTGAAAAGCCCCCATGCGAATCCTTGCGCGGGCGAAACCGAGGACTCCATGCCGCTGAACTCCGCTGTTGCTGATAGAGTGACGCTGTCACCCGCTTGTTCGAGAGTCACCACGGGAAACACGGACTCGATGGCGCTGTGATCCGCGTCATTCGTTCCATCCCCCCACTCCGGCGAACCGGTGTCATGGCCGGCGATCTCCGGAGTGCCGAGCGACGCGCGCCATTGGCGCGGTGTGAGCACGAGTTCATCCTTCTCCGGCAGCGCGAAATCCGTGGCGCTTCCCCACGCGGAGGGATGCGGCCCCATCACGAAGGCGAGGGTGGATCCTGAAAGAATGTCCGCATGACGGATGAGCGGAGTTTCCAACGGCACCCCATCCAGCATGGCGGACTGCACGTAAAGGTTCGCCCCGCCCGCGTTCTCCGCGGTGATGGTGAAGGTCTTGTTTCCGGAAACATGAAACTCCAAACGCGGCACCCGCGGACCGTGCAGGTAGTAGTGGTCCTGCCCGGCGCAGGGGAAGAATCCGGCCGTTAGAAAGAAGTAGAGCGAGGACATCGCGCCCGAGTCCTCGTCACCGGGAAACGAATAGTCGCCGAAGCGCTGGCGGAGCTGGTCCGCCCAATACGACGCCAGGTAGGGTCTGCCCGCGTGGCAGAACTGCCAGATCGCCTGGAACGAGGGTTCGTTGGTGAAGTTGATGTAGCTGTTGCTGTTCTTTCCGAGAGCGAACTCCAGCCGCTCGATGAAGCGCGCCCTGCCACCCATCAGCGCGATCATCGCGTCGCGCTCGTGAGGCACGTTGAAGGAATAGTTCCAACAGGTTCCCTGATAGAAATCCGAGCCGTCGCCGCCGGTCGCCGCCGTCGTGCGGAAGGAACCATTCTGATAACGCCCGCGGACAAATCCGCTGAAGCCATCGCCGCCGGCGGAGGCGTCCCAGACGTTTCTCCAATTGCGCGAACGATCCAGCAGCGCGGCGGCCTCGGCGGCATGTCCCAGGCTTGTCGCCACGCGGGAAACGCACCAATCGCCATAGGCGAAGGCAAGCGTGGAGGATCCGGATTTCATGCGGCTGTCGTACCCGCCGATGCTTCCGTCGTAGGAAACGTAACCGAGATTGCGGTAGTCACTGGTCCGTCTCGCGGTGTTGAACTGGAGCAGCGGCCAGACTTTTTCCCAATCGATGCCGGGAATCTGTTTCGCAAGCGCGTCGGCGATCACGGGGTCCACTTCATCGCCCCCCTGCCCTACTTGGAAATCCTTGCCTTGGATGAAGGCGGTCTCGGCACGGCCGTTGCGCGCGAATCGTTCGGCGAAGGAGTTCACGTTCGCAGCCACCGCGTCCGGTTTCACGATGGCCAATAACGGATAGAGCGACTGCCACGTGTCCCAAAGCGTGTATTGATCGTCCCAGAACGGCGCGTTCCATCCGGAATCCAAGGTCCGGTCGCGCGGCTGCACGAGGCTGTGAAACAAGGC
>DAISZP010000462.1:0-4403 GCA_036824745.1 Luteolibacter sp. | reverse complement strand
GGCTACAAAGGCGGCGGTGGTGGCGGCGGCTACCGCGGTGGCGGTGGCGGCGGCTATCAAGGCGGCGGCAAAGGCAAGGGCGGTTGGTAATTTCCAATAGCCCCTTCAAATCTCACAGCACCCGGCTCCGAACTTCGGATCTGGGTGTTCTGCTTTTACCGGGGATTCGTCACGTGTTGGGGCTTGGCAACCCCAAGAGCGCCCGACAAGCTCCGCGCATGTTTGACACCGCCCGTTACGACGGCCGCATGCCTTACCGGCGCTGCGGGGATTCCGGCCTCCTTCTGCCCGCCATTTCGCTCGGCTGCTGGCACAATTTTGGTGGCGTGGACGATTTCGAGGAAAGCCGCCGCATTCTGCATCGCGCCTTCGACCGCGGCATCACCCACTTCGATCTCGCCAACAACTACGGTCCGCCTCCCGGATCGGCGGAGGAAAACGTCGGCCGGATTCTCGTGAGTGATTTCGTGTGCCACCGGGACGAACTGGTCATTTCCACCAAGGCCGGGCACGACATGTGGAGCGGTCCCTACGGCATGAACGGATCCCGCAAACATCTGTTAGCCTCGCTCGACCAATCGCTGAAACGGTTGCGGCTTTCCCATGTGGACATCTTTTACTCGCATTGCCCGGATTACGAAACCCGGCTGGAGGAAACCATGTCCGCCCTCGCCACCGCCGTGCACAGCGGCAAGGCGATCTATGCCGGGCTTTCGAAATATCCGCTCAAGCGCCTGAAAAAAGCGGTGAAAATCCTCAAGGACATGGGCATCCGCTGCCTGATCTATCAGCCGCCGTATTCAATCCTCCAACGTCAGTACGAAGCCGACGGCATCCTGGAATGGCTCAAGGACGAGGGCATCGGCTGCATCGTCTTCAGCCCGCTGGCTCAAGGCATGCTCACGCCGAAGTATCTCACCGGCATCCCGGAGGGATCGCGCGCGGCGAGACCGGAAGGTTTCCTCAAGCCCGAACAGGTGGAGGCGCAGCAGGAAAAGATTCGCGCGCTCGGCGATCTTGCCGCCGCGCATGACACCCAACTCCACCACCTTGCCATCCAGTGGACCCTGCGCAATCCCGCGGTCACCTCTTCGTTGATCGGCGCACGCACCGTGGCCCAGTTGGACGATACGCTGGACGCGCTCAACTCGCCGGTGCCGGATGCGGGCTTGATGGATGCCATCGACGCGATCGCTCCGGCCCGTTAGATCTTCGGACGACTCAACAAGGAAACGATCAACGCCCGATAGACGCTGGATCGCGGAACTTTGACGCGGTTCTCCAGCGTTTCCCAATCCGCGGTTTCCAAACGTTGCAGGGTTTCGCGGGCGATCATCGCGGGCAACACGCTGGCGCTGCGGAGGCGGCGTGAACACAGCGCGTCCGCATAGCGGAACCCATCGCCGATCCAGTCCCGCGCGATGCCCGTCCACCGGCGGTGGTTTTCCATCAGCATGGCCCGGTTGTGCGGATCGGAAACCGGCAGATAACATCTCCCATCCATGAGGTCAGCGGGCAGGTCGCGCAGGATGTTCACCAACTGCAATCCTTTGCCAAACCGCACGCCACGCGCGAGAAGAAGCGACTCATCCTCGCGTGAAAACTTCTCCCCCATGGTGAGGAAACCGAGTTTCGTCCAGAACGCGCCGACGCATCCCGCCACCCGCCAGGTGTAGTCCTCCAGCTCCGCATCATCCGCCAAGGCCACCGGGTTTTCCGCGCTTGCCGAAGAAAATCTCCGCAGATCGAGCTGCTGGCCGCCGATGATGATGCCCACCACTTCCCTGACGAGTTTCCGTTCCTCCTCCGGAAGTTGGTTCAACCACCCCAGCCAATCCGCGGTTGATTCCATCAATCGCCGCTCCCGTGGGTCGGCGATGCCATTGAGCAGAGGCAAGGCCCAACGGGGTGCGCCGGCATCGGTGAGAACCGAAGAGTTGAACTCCTCCAAACCCGCCAAACGGAGTTCCGCGGATGTCTTCGCTGAGTCCGCGATGGTATCACTGGTCCTTGCAAGCAGATAGCCGACGCTCGCCGCGGCCCGCATTTCGGACGGCAGCATGCGCAGCGAGAGGTAGAACGAACGCGATACCTCCTTGAGTGCCTGCATTCGCGGATCGCGGCTCACGACGCGCAGCAAAGCATCCCGCGCGGCAGGCAGCCACCATTTTCCCATCGCCTCCGGCGGGTTTTCGGCTACGTTCCGGACGTGCCCTCAAGTTCGGAGAAAACTCACCGCGAATTCTGGCAGGACGCCGCGGAAAAAATCCGCTTCCGCGTCAATGTCGGCTGGTGGTTGGAAACCCTGGCCACACCGCTGGTCGTCCTCTCGCTCATGGGGGCCGTGGTCTTGTTAGGTGTGCGCCGAGAGCTTCCCCTCACCCGGGCATGGATGCTTTACAGCGGCGTCGGCGCGGCCGTGTTGACCGCGGCGATCACTGCGTGGTGGATCGCGAAGCGGAAATTCGAAGACACGGAAGAGTCGTTGGTCCGGATCGAGGCGATGATGCGGATGCGCAACGCCCTCTCCGCCGCCAAGGCCGGAGTCGCCCCCTGGCCCGCTCCGGTCCAGCGACTGGACGTCGGGTTGAACTGGAACCTGCCGCGGCTGCTCGTGCCGCTGTTAGGAGCACTCGCCCTGCTCGGCGCGGGTCTGTGGATTCCGGTCTCGGCCAACACTCCCGGCGCCGCGGTTTCCACCGACCAGCCGCAGGCATGGAAACAACTCGGCAACGAGCTCGACCTGATGGCCAAGGAACAACTGGCCGATGAAAAATATCTTGAGGAAACCCGCAAGCGTTTGGAGGAACTGGAAGCTCAGGAAGAAGAGCAATGGTTCAGCCACTCATCGCTGGAAGCCACGGACACGTTGAAAAAATCCCACGACGCGGAAACCAAGCGCGTGGAGAACGAACTCGGCAAAGCCGGAAACGCGCTCGGCCAGCTTGAGAAGAACGCCGGCGGCCAGGCGGAAAAGGATCGTTTGATGGAGGAATTCGACCAAGCCCTGCAAGGACTTCAGAACGGAGGGATGAAACCCAACCCACAACTGCTGGAACAACTCAAGAACCTCGATCTCAACAATCTTGGCGATCTCCCCCCCGAGCAACTCCAACAACTCAAGGAGAACCTCCAGAAGAACGCCCAAGGCCTAGGCAAGTGCCAGGGCGGCGACGGGGAAAACTGGGACGACGAGCTGTTAGCCGATGAAAACCAAGGAGAAGGCGAAGGAGAAAAAGAAGGCGGTGGCAAAGGTGGAGTCGACCGCGGTCCCGGCCATGCCCCCGGCGTGCTTGGCAAGGAAGGCGAAAAACTCGGCACCGGAGACATGGAGGCGCTCAAGGCCCAGGATCTCTCCCGCGCGGCTCCGGGTGATTTGTTAGAAATTCAGGACGGCGAGCATCAGGTGGACAAGTCCGCCTCCGGCATCAGCGATGGCGGAAACACCGAAGCCACCGGCAGCGGCGGCGACCGCGTGTGGAAGGAATCGCTCGATCCGGACGAACAGCGGGTCTTGAAGAAGTATTTTGAGTAGACCTTGCGGTTACTCCGACTTCATCCACATCGGCGCGGTGATGAACCACACGATGCACGAGACGAGCATGGTCATTTTCATCGGGGTCTGTTCCATGTGATGGAGCATGTAGAGCACGGGTGGCAGAATGGTGCCGACGAGGGCAAGCATGCCGACGGGAAGAGCGATGGATTTCATGGCATCAGAAAGCAATGGGTTTCAGGCGCGGACCGGTTTCGGTCCGATCATTTTGGAAAGCACGATGTAGAGCACGCCGCTGCCCAGCCAGACGGGCAGCGTGGCGTAGGTGGGCAGCGGCATCTTGAAGAATCCCACGGACCAGTATCCGACGGCGGCGGGAATGATCCAGGCGAGCAACGCGGCCACGTTGAATGAGGAGCGGGATTTCTCGGCCGGATCGGTGGCGATGCCGAGTTTGTCCGCGAAGAAGACATCCACCACGATGATCGCACCGACCGGAGCGAGCACCATTCCGTAGATGCCCACGAAATCCAGCAGCTTCATCGCAAACGCGGGAAACAATCCGGCGATGGTGCAAACCGCGCCCGCCGCGATGGTGGCCACGGTGCGGGACACGCCGGGAACCATGCCTTGGAAAGCGAGGCCGGCCCGATAGATCGTCGGGTTCGCCGTGGTCCATCCGGCGATGACCACGCAGATCAGACCCGTGATGCCCACCGCGTCATCGACGATGGGACCGGGCGCGACGCTCGCATTCCCGCCGAATTTCTGGACCTGATAGGCAAAGAGCAGCGAGGCGGCGATCCACGCGATGCAATGGCCGAGATACATGCCCGCGGCCGGAGCCCAACCGCATGAAGGTTTCCTGGCGAAGCGCAGCACGGACATGTCACTCATGCCGAGATGC
>DAISZP010000461.1:0-4408 GCA_036824745.1 Luteolibacter sp. | reverse complement strand
ACTGGCTGAGGTGAGCGGTCATCCATTGGGTGTCGAGCAATTGGAATCCCCTGGCGCGCAGGTGATCCACCAGCGCGACGAGCGCGATCTTCGACGCATCGGTTTTGCGCGAGAACATGCTTTCACCGAAGAACACACCAGGCAGTTCCACGCCATAGAGGCCGCCTTGCAGGCCATCGGAATCCCAGCACTCCACGGAGTGGGCATGCCCCAGGCGGTGGAGTTCGCAGTAGCTACCGACAATCGTTTCATCGATCCACGTTTCCTTGCGGTCCGCGCAGGCGAGCATCGTTTCGCGGAACGCGGTGTCCATGCGGATCTCGAAGGGTTTCCGCTTCAATGATCGCTTCAACCCGTGCGGGATGTGGAAACGATCATCAAGTGGGATCAGTCCGCGCCTTTCGGGTGAGAACCAGAGTATCTCGCCCTCGTGGCCCATGGGGAACACGCCCTCCGCGTAGGCTCCTAACAGAATATCCGGCGGGATGATCATGGTCATCGACTCCGCGTCATCTTCATCGGAAACGTGGTGCCGTCGGTGTTGTACATCGTGCCGGACCAGACGATTTGGTTGTCGCTGACGGACTTGCTGAGCTTGACGCGCGCGGTGATTTTCGCGCCGGTGTATTCCTCCAGATAGAGCTGGCCGTCGGTGTGGTTGTTGCCGATGAGGCGGTAAACGACGCCATCATTGCGCGTCGGATAAGTGTAGGTGCCGCTCACGGTACCATCCGGATTCCAGGTGAGCGAGTAGCTTGCCTGAAGTCTCCCGACATTGCCGGTGTAGCGCGATGCGGAGGAAACCGGGAGCGCTTTCGGTGGCGCGGCCTTGGGCAGTCCGCGTTCCGGGGAAGCCGTGGGGCGGGTGGCGCGGCCGGTTTTGAAGAGCTCCTGCGCCTGCTTCCATCCATTGGTGATGGCGGCGATGCGCGCGTCCTTCGGTGGATGGGTTTCACTCCCTTCGTCGCTGGCGATGGTGCGCATCACGATCTGCGCGTCATCAAGCGAACCGCCGAGCATGCCGACTACGAATCCGGAATACTTGTCCGCCTCAAGCTCGGAAGGCGGGCGGCTGCCGCCGGGACGCAAGGTGTGTCCTTGGAGATGGTGCCCGATCTCATGGGCGAGAATGCTGATGGCGGACCAGTCCGTGCGGGTCTTGTTTTTGATCCGCTCCATGAAGTCCTGGTTGTATAGGATGAGTCGTTTCTCCCCGGTGGGATCCAGCACGGCGGCGGCATTCGGCACGTTGGCGGCGCTGATCTCGAAGTTCGGCTCCAGGCCGGAGTAGCTGAGAATGCGCTTCACCGTGTCCACCGCCTCGCGGTCCGAGGCGAAACCGAAGAGTTGTTTGTTAGGAACGAGGCCGCCGTCGTAGTTGCAGCTCTTGCTGGTATCGACCTTCAAGGGCTGCTGGGCGAATGCCGGAACGATCAACGCGGCGAGGGGCAGGAGGTGTCGGAACATGGCGTGCGGGGGTGAAAGCCGGGAGGCTAGCAGGTTTTCCGCCGGGCGGAAGCGCTCGTTGCGGGTTCAGCGGATTTCGAGCGTGACGCGGAGGTTTTCCGCAATCACCCGGAAGGCGTCGTCCATGGAGATGAGCCTGTCTGCCTCGCTCTCAAGGCAGGTCATGGTCACATCCGCAATGCCGCATGGGGTGATGGCCAGAAACGGTGGCAGGCTCTCGCGCGTGATGTTGATGGCGAAACCGTGCATGCTGATCCATTTCCGGACGCCCACGCCGATGGAGGCGAGCTTGCGGTTCTCCACCCAGACTCCGGTGAGGCCTTCGCGGCGCCCGGCATTCACGCCGAACTCCGCGCAGGATCGGATGAGCGCTTCCTCTAACAAACGAAGGTGTTCGTGAAGGTCGCGTCCGCGCGGATTGAGATCGAGGATCGGATAGCCGACGATCTGCCCGGGCCCGTGATAGGTGGCCTGCCCGCCGCGGTTCGTATCAATCACGGGGTGGGGGAGCAGGGCGGCGTTTCGCAGCGAGGACTGGTCCTTGAGCCTGCCGATGGTGTAAACCGGCTGATGCTCTAACAGAAGAATGGTTTCGGATCCGCTGCCGTCGAGGATGGCATCCACATGCCGCTGCTGAAGGGCGAGCCCGTCCTCGTAGGTGACGCGTTCGGGAAGTTGGAGGATCTGGAGCATGGTCAGACGATGCGGCGTTCGAGGAGTTTCGCCTTCAGCGGATCGGACGCCTGGAGGTGGGCGATGGCGATGGCCAGCGCGTCCGCTGCATCCGGCGGCGGGGTTTCGGAAAGACCTAACAAGGCGCGGACCATGAAGGCGACCTGTGACTTGTCCGCGCTGCCATTGCCGACGACGGCGCTTTTTACCTTCTTCGGAGGGTATTCGTAAACCGACAGGCCGTGATCGGCGGCGGCGATCAGAGCCGCGGCGCGCGCCGCTCCCATGGTGATGGCGGTCTGGTGGGACTGCACGTAGATGATGCCTTCCACGGCCACCTCGTCGGGCTGGAACTTGGCGATGAGATTCGAGATGTGCGTACGCACCGCGGCGAGCGCGGCGGATTGCGAGAGTTTTTTCGGGATCGAGATCACATCGTATCCCAGCACCGCGGGTCTGCGCGGATCACCCTCCAACACGGCGTAACCGGTGTTTCTAACGGCAGGATCGATGGAGAGAACGCGCATCGTTAAGGAGTGACGACACTCTTGTCGTTCCGGAGTTTCTTGAACAGGAGGAGCATGCGGAGTTCGTTGTGCGCCATCATGGCGCCAATAGCCGGTTGAATGAAGATGACGATCATCAACACAAGCGCGGGCGGAGTGTCTTTGATGTGTTTTCCCAACATCATGAACAGGATCGCGAAAAATGCGATCAATCCGAAGGCGGCCGTGATCGTGTTGCTGAGGCGCATGGTCCGGAGTGTGGAAACGCGCATCTCCAGCTTGTGCGGATCATCCAGCAGAGCTTGGAAGTTCTGATCGCTTCTTTCAAACATGGCTGCGATGACAGCGTTCGGGGCACGATCAAAAGCAACGGCCATTCACCGCCGCTCCGCTTTGGATCAACGCCGCTTTTTCTTCCCGCCTCCCGCCATTTTCCGGCGCACCGGTTTCGGCGGGGAATCGTCGAGCAGGGCGGTGTAGATGTATTCGAAGTTCTCCAGCTTGCGGCGCGGAATCTTTTGATCGACGAAGATTTCGACGGATTTCGCGAAGTCCAGCTCGTCGGCTGTTAGGATCGTGAACGCATCGCCCTCGGCCTCGGCGCGGCCAGTGCGGCCGATGCGGTGGACGTAGTCCTCGGCGTTTTCCGGCACGCGGTAGTTGATGACGTGGGAGACACCGGAAATGTCGATGCCGCGCGCGGCGACGTCGGTGGCGACGAGGATTTCGTAATCACCTTTCTTGAACCCGGCGAGTGCCTTCATGCGGTCCACTTGATTGATGTCCGAGTGCATGGCGGCCACTTTGGGCTGGCCGGTGGACTTGATGAGCGAGGTAACCTCATCCGCCTCCTTGCGGGTGCGGGTGAAGATCATCACCGAGTGGTAATCGGTTTCCTTGAGCAGGGCGAGCAAGAGGTCGTCGCGCTGGTCCATGGCCACCGGATAGAATGCGTGGGTGACGGTGGAGGCGACGGCACGGCGGGCGATTTCCACGCTGATGGGATCGGTGAGGCACCATTGGGCGAAGGTCTGGATCGCCGGCGGCATGGTGGCGGAGAAGAACAAAGTCTGGCGTCCTTCCCATGGACAGAGGTTGACGATTTTCCGCACCTGCGGGAGGAAACCCATGTCGAGCATGCGGTCCACCTCGTCGAGGATGAGCACCTTGATTTCGCCAAAGCGCATGGTGGTCCGATAGAAGTGGTCAACGAGGCGACCCGGAGTGGCCACCACGATGTCCGCGCCCGCCGCGAGTTCTTCGGATTGTTTGCCGAGCCCCACGCCGCCGTAGAGCAGCGCGACTTTCATGCCGGTGTGCTTGCCGTATTTTTCGAACTGCTCGGCCACTTGATGGGCGAGTTCTCGGGTCGGTTCGAGCACGAGAATCTGGGGTTTTCCCATCTTTTCGATCTTCGAAAGGGTGGGTAGAGCGAAGGCCGCCGTTTTGCCGGTTCCTGTCTGGGACGCGCCGATCACGTCCCTCCCTTGAAGAATGATCGGAATGGCCTGCGCCTGAATCGGCGTCGGTGTCGAGTATCCGGCCTCTTCAACGGCCTCCAGAACGGCAGGCGAGAGCCCAAGTGTGTCAAATCCCATGCGGCGGCCTAGGTAGGAAATCGCGCCCCCGGGGTCAAGGGGCGAATGTTTCGGAAAACCCGCGCGTTTCGGGCAAATTGGAGTCGCCGTGAAGATGGCGGCGGTTATCGTCGCCGCCCGCAGCCCGCGAATGACATCGTCCCATCCAGCGCCGAGCTATCAGAC